>NZ_CP021376.1:2582500-2902896 GCF_002157875.1 Oceanisphaera avium | reverse complement strand
AAATAATGCAGGCAACACAGTAAACACTAAGGTATCTGAGTCTAATAAACTGCCATCTTCGGCAAAAATGGTGACGCCATTATTCATGGCCACATACATAGCAGGCAGTATGACTAAGCCCGCTAAAAAAGCCACGCCGGTATCGAGTAAAGTAATTTGCAACGCGGTGCGTGGAATATTTTCTTGTTTATTTAAATAAGAGCCATACATCAACATGGAGCAGCCGCCGATGGTGAGCGAGAAAAAGGCCTGTCCCATGGCACTGACTAACAATTTAGGCTCCAATACCTTACTAAAATCCGGCACTAAGTAGTGCTTTAAGCCAATCATGGCTCCTTCTTGAGTCAGAATATAAAAAAACAGTAATAGGAACAGCACAAATAAGGCCGGCATTAAGCGAGCCGACCAGCGCTCTATCCCTTGGCGCACACCCGCTTGTACTACCAAAATAGTTAAGACATAAAACACTAAGGTGCCGACGATATTGCGCCCTAAGCCAAAGGCTTGTAACCACTGGCTAGCCGTGTGCCAGCCTAATAAATTAGTCACGGCGGCGGCTAGAAAAGCCAGCAACCAACCCGCCACAATGGCATAAAAAGTCAGCACTAAGCTAGGCACTAACATGCCTAAATAACCGACGCTGGCTGCCAGCTGTTTTTGCCACCCCTTTTGCCCAAGCTTGCGCACCGAGTCTACTGGATTAGCTTGACCATATCGGCCAATGGCAACTTCCATCACCAGCATTGGAAAACCCAGTAAGATCACCAACCCTAAATAGGCTAATAAGAAAGCGCCACCGCCATTACTCGCCGCTTGAGTCGGAAAGCCCCAAATATTTCCTAAGCCAACGGCCGCGCCGGCGGCGGCCATAATAAAACCAAAGCGTGAGCCAAAATGTTCTCGCACTTAACTATCCTTTATTACGTTATTTAATAAGGTAATTCTGCTCGCTGTCATCACTTGAGCAACAGGGTTATTTATGCTCCAGTGCCGGCACCGTTTCATTACCTGGCCACGCATTGACCACCGCTTTTACTAAGGTAGCCAGAGGAATGGCAAAAAACACTCCCCAAAAGCCCCATAAGCCACCAAATACTAATACCGCGACAATAATGGCGATAGGATGCAAATTAACCGCCTCAGAAAATAAGATAGGCACCAGTACGTTGCCATCGAGTGCTTGAATAATGCCGTAGGCGACCATGACGTAGAAAAAAGGCGGCGTAAATCCCCATTGAAATAAACCCACCATGGCCACCGGTATGGTGGCAGCGGCGGCGCCAATGTAGGGGATCAGCACCGAGAAACCCACTAACACCGACAGCAATAACGGATAGCGCAGATCAAGCAGCATAAAAGTGACATAACTCACGCTACCCACAATTAAGATTTCAATCACTTTACCGCGCACATAATTAGCAATTTGCACGTTCATTTCTCGCCACACCCGTGACACTAGCTCGCGATTTCGGGGTAAATAACGGCTGCTACTGAGCATGAGCTCTTGTTTATCTTTAAGCATAAAAAATACTAATACCGACACCAAAATAACATACACCATTAACACGGCGGCATTAGTTAGCGAGTTAAATGACACACTTAAAATCGCATTCGCTGAGCCCAGTAGGCGGCTGCGCATATCATCGAGGATGCTTTGCATTAAAGTCACATCGACAATTTCAGGGTAGCGCTCTGGCAGTGTTAACAGCGCGTCTTGGGTGCTAGTGATCATGCTAGGAATTTCTCGCGCCAAATTAGCCGTTTGCGATAAAAAGGTCGGCACTATGCTAATTAGGGAGAGCACCACCAAGATCACAAATAATAATTGGACAAGAGCCGTGGCCCAAACGCGATTAAAACCCCAGCGCTGCAGGTGACTCACGGGCCAGTCTAATAGATAAGCGATTACCACGGCGGCAAAAAAAGGCGCCAAGATATGGCCTAAGAAATACATCACCACAAAGCCAAACAACAGGCTTAAAAACAACGCCACCGCACCGGGATCGCTAAAACGCCGCCGATACCAATGCTTAATCACTTCTAGCATGTCATTTTATCCTTTTACTACCTTGGTAATGAGTAAGGTCAGCGCGTGGGGGTCGTCATTTTGTATTAATACGCTATGTCCCATGCGCGATAAATAAACCGGAATATCTTGTCGAGATCCCGCATCAGTAATACATAGGCGCAGCTGTTGGCCTGGTGTCGCCGTTTTTAACCATAATTTAAGCTGCAATAATGGTAATGGGCAGCGCAGTTCACGAGCATCGAGAATGTCCACCTCGCCTCCTTTAAAAACACGTCAAATTATCCCTTGAATGGCGTTAGCAAACAATGCTTGTTACGCCTGATAGGGGCAGGTATTCTGCTATTAGCACCCCCTAAAACAAGGTAATTAACATGGCTCTTCGCGGGACCAGCTTGGCTCTGGTTTTTTCATTGTTCATCATGGCGCCATTGCAGGGTGCAACCGGCTTGCCTGATATTGGCACCGCTGGCGTGAGTGCCATGTCCATTGAGCGTGAAGCGCGTTTTGGTCAGGCTTTTACTCGTTTTGCTCGCGCTAACCAGCCCGTAATTGAAGACCCAGTATTAAATGAATATGTCACCGATTTAGGGCTAAAATTAGTCGCACAAGCAGATGCGGTGCGTTTTCCGTTTCGATTCTTATTAATTAACGACGACACCATTAATGCCAGCGCCTTTTTAGGTGGCGTGGTGCAATTACATACCGGGCTTTTTTTATACGCCGAGAACGAAAGTGAATTAGCCTCTGTAATGGCCCATGAAATCACTCACGTCACACAGCGCCATATTGCCCGCTACCTAGAAGCACAATCTCGCAGTACTCCGCTCACCATTGCCGGCTTAGTGGGCTCGGTGGCACTGGCTGTGGTTAATCCACAAGCGGGGATGGCCGCGTTGCAAACCACTTTGGGCTTAAAGATGCAAGCCGCCATCAATTATACCCGCGATAATGAGTTTGAAGCGGATCGCATTGGTCTGCGCTTATTAAGCAATGCCGGCTTTGACCCTAGGGCCATGGCCAGCTTTTTTCAAAAACTGGCCGATAAATATCAGTTTGCCAGCGCGCCGCCGCCCATGCTGTTAACTCACCCTTTGCCGAGCAGCCGTATTGCCGAGGCGCGCAGCCGAGCGCAAGACTACCCTAAGCACTCTCATCCGGCTAGTTTAGATTTTCAGATGGCGAAAGCACGAGTAATGGTACGGTTTCAGCGCCGCACCGCCAGTGAATTACATCGCTTCTTTGAGCAAGAAGCCCAAAAAAACCAAGGCGCTTGGCAAGTGGATGCTGCTCGCTATGGCCAAGCGTTAGCATTATTACAGATCAATAAAGAAGAGTTAGCTCGCCCTCTGCTTCAGGATTTAGCTGCTCGTCATCATAATAATATTTTTATTCTGGATGCGCTTACCGACTTAGATAATGCCCAAAATAAACACAGCGCCGCCATTGCTCGCTTACAAAGCGCGCAGCAGCAATTACCTAATAATCAGGTGGTGATGATTAATCTGGCTGATAGTTTATTACAAGCGGGAGATCATGAAGCGGCGGTGCGCCTATTAGATAATTACTTGCGCCGACACTCAGAGAACCCCTTGGCTTGGGAGCTGCTTGCCCAGGCTTATCGCCCCTTAAATAATGAGTCGGCCTTTCGTCAAGCCCAAGCGGAAGTAGCCGCCCTTAAAGGCCGCTACGAATTAGCCGTTAACCAAATGGAGATTGCGACCAACTTGTCTAAAGATAGTATGCAGCGCGCCCGCTTAGGCGCGCGTCTTATTCAATTGCGCCAACAACAACAAGAGTGGGAAGAGCTGAGGAAATAGTTAAAAGTAAGGAGTAAATATTTTAGAGTAAGGTGAAGCACTTAATTTTTACGCCTCACTTTACTCCTATCAGGCTTAGCGCTTAGCCCAGTATTTATCTCGCCAGTTAGCAATATCTTCAGGGTGGAGCTCCCCTTGATGGCTTGCCACCAACTTGCCTTTAGGGTCTAACAATAAGGTAGTGGGCAAGGCACGGGGCGAGTCAAAGGGCCAATCTCCACTTAGCTTAGCCGCAATAGGCATGGTCATTTTGTATTGCTGGCTTAACTGTTGGAGCTTTTCGCTAGAGAGCACATCAAAACTCACGGCTAAGACGGCGGGGGCATCTTGATTAGCTAACTCATTTAATAAGGGCATCTCTCTTAAGCAAGGAGCGCACCACTGGGCAAAATAATTCACCACTAACCACTGACCTTTATAGTCACTTAAGGTCTGCTGCTGGCCATCGGCAAGCGTTAAGCTTGGGCTATCTTTACAGCCTACTAAGGTGAACAACACTACTAGAAACATCACGAATTGGTGGCGGCGCCGGTTCATCTTACGCTCCTCATGGCGGGTTAATGCGACTTTTATACCATAGTGCGCATGTTCACAGTACAATCATGCTATTTCCATCCATAGTGCGTGGGGCTTAGTTACCTCACCCTCTGCATGTGGTTGAATCCTGCTGTTATGCTCAGCATCATATCCAATCAGGAGTTTAGAATGAGTCTGTCTATTTATCATAATCCTCGTTGTTCTAAGAGTCGGGAGACACTGGCCTTACTTGAGCAGCGAGGTTTAGAGCCTGAGGTTATCAAATATCTTGAGACACCGCCTGATGCAGATCATATTCGCCGCTTACTCTCATTGCTTAATATGAGCTCAGCACGCCAGTTAATGCGCACCAAAGAGGCCATATATAGCGAGCTAAACATAAGCAATGAACAGGATGAGCAAACACTGATTGCCGCCATAGTGGCGCACCCTACACTGCTGGAGCGTCCCATTGTGGTTAATGGTGAGCAAGCCGCCTTAGGTCGCCCGCCAGAAAACGTCTTGGATATTTTATAATGACCACTTTATTAGCACGCCGACTTGCGCTAGTGGGCTACATTGGCTTATTGCTGTGGGTTATTTTATGGCATGCCTTTATTTCACCCTCGCCGCACCTTAGCGTAGTGTTTATGCTAGTGATTTGGTTGCCATGGTTGCTGATCCCTATTAAAGGCATGCTTGCGGGCAACCCCTATACTCATGCATGGAGCGTGTATCTACTGCTGCCATATTTCTTGCATGCTGGGGTGTTATTATGGGTCGATGAGGGCGAGCGCTGGTTAGCCGTGGTGGAGTTGTTCTTGGCCAGCACCATGTTTATCGGCAATATGTATTACGCTAAGTTACGCGGGCGCGAACTTGGCTTAAGTATTCGCAAGAAAAAAGCTTAAAAAGCGCCTCGTTAAAAGCAATAAAAAAACCATAAAAGCCGAGTCTAACTCGGCTTTTTTATGCTTAATATCCAATTTAATCCCGAGGCGCTAGCGGCGCAGACCAGCGATGTTCAAGGCGGCGAAAGCCCCATACTAATATAAAAGTCAGGCACATATAGAGCAGCCCCGCGGCTAAAAATGCTTCAAAGGGCGAATAATAGCGGGAATTCACTATTCGCGCCGCGCCGGTTAAGTCCACAATCGTAATAATGCCCGCGACCGCCGAGCCGTGCAGCATAAAAATCACTTCATTGCTGTAAGCCGGCAGCGCTCGGCGAAAAGAATGAGGTAAAATAATACGCCGCATAGTGGTTAAACGGCTCATGCCATAGGCATAGGCGGCTTCTACGTGGCCTGCGGGCATAGCGTTAATGGCGCCGCGAATTATTTCGGCGGTATAAGCGCTAGTATTTAAGGTAAAAGCCAATAAGGCACAAAACCACGCCTGACTAAACAAAGCCCACGCCGCCGACTCTCTTAAGCCGGCCCATTGCCCAGCGCCATAATAAATTAGAAATAATTGTACTAATAAAGGCGTACCACGAAAAAAATAGATAAAACTCCACGCCGGCCATTTTAAAAACCAATAACGGCTGTTACGCAGCATCGCCAAGCCCAGTGCCAATACCAAGCCCACGGCTAACGCCACCGCCACTAGCCACACTGTGGTATATAAACCTTGCCAATAAATCGGCCACTCATTAACAATAATTGTAAAATCCATGACACCCTCTACTTGGTCAATATCAGTGCCTTTTAACAATGACGGCTTATTTAAGATGCAATGAATAATGGCGCTCAAGCCATTTTAATAATCCGCTCGACACGGCGGTAAATAATAAAAAGGTGAGCGCCACTGCCATATAAAAAGTAAAAGGTAATTGAGTGGCACCGGCGGCAAGGGAGGCTTTGCGCACCATATCATCTAGGCCAATAATAGACACCAAGGCGGTAGTTTTAAGCTGCACTAGCCAGTTATTACCTAAACCTGGTAGGGCGTGGCGCATCATTTGCGGCAATAAAATTCGCCTCAGCACTTGTGCTTGACTCATGCCATAAGCACGGGCCGCTTCTAGCTCTTTTGCATCCACGGCTAAAATAGCGCCGCGAAACGTCTCCGTCATATAGGCGCCAAAGATAAAACCGATAGTCAGCACCCCGGCAATAAATGGACTTAGTTCAATATATTCAGGGATGACATTTAGCCACTTAGCTTGGCCAAACCACAGCGTTAGCCGTTCAGAAAGAATGAGAAGTGCATTATTTAGTAAAACTTGCCCACCAAAAAACAACAACATCATTAACACTAAATCAGGGATACCGCGGATAACGGTGGTATAAAAGGTGGCAAGCAAGCGAGCCAAACGAAAAGAAGATAACTTAGCCAACGCGCCTAATAAGCCAAGCGTGACGGCTAACACTAATGAGAGCAAGGCGACCGAGAGCGTGAGCGAAGCACCTTGTAATAACGAACTTTCATATCCTTTTAAGTCCAACATCAGGCCATCCTTTGCACATGGCCACCCCTTGAGGTGGCCACTAACGCGGCTTATTTACCGTAAACGTCGTACTCAAAATATTTATTATTAATGGCTTCATAGTGGCCATTTTCTCTTAGTGCTTGAATAGCGCTATTTAATTTGGCTTTTAAGTCTTGGTCTTGCTTTCGCACTGCAATTCCAAAACCTTCACCAAACCACTTTTCCTCTGTGATAGATGGACCAACAAACTCGAATTTGTCACCGCCCTCTTTATTTAGCAGCCCCTCTTCAATGGCGGTGGCATCTAAAAAGACATAATCAACTCGCCCCGCTTTAAGATCTAAATACGCTTCATCTGCCGTGCCATAGCGCACTAGCGCTACTGACTTACCAAAGTTTTCGCTAAGGTATTTATCGTGGGTAGTGGCAATTTGTACTCCCACTCGTTTGCCTTTCAGTCCTGCTTCACTTAACTCCAAAGTTGTGCCTTTTTTAGCCACAAACTTATTAGGAACCAAAGCATAAGGCTGAGTAAAGTCAACGGTGCGCTGGCGCTGTTCGGTGATCGACATGGCCGCGATAATAGCGTCATATTTGCGTGCTAATAACGCCGGTATAATGCCATCCCAGTCTTGAGCAACTAACTCGCATTGCACTTGCATCTGCTCACATAAGGCATTAGCAATATCCACATCAAAGCCTTGCAACTGCCCTTGCTCATCTGTCCAAGAAAAAGGCGGGTAAGCCCCTTCGATACCAAAGCGTACGGTTTTCCACTCTTTAGCCTCGAGCGTACCCGCTATCAGAGTGGCCATAAGGGCACCGGTAATGAATAATTTTTTCATGCTGTCACTCCTTGAATTACGATGGACTTTCCTGTTAGTTCACTCATCTTTCATTAATACACACTGGATATAAATTGTTTAAACCGCGCCGAGTTGGGGTTAGCGAACAGCTGCTTAGGCTCACCTTGCTCTTCTACTGTGCCTTGATGTAAAAATATTAATTTATTTGACACTTCACGGGCAAAGCTCATTTCATGGGTTACGACTAACATAGTGCGCCCCTCTTCAGCGAGACTGCGCATCACGGCTAACACTTCTCCTACTAACTCAGGATCCAGTGCCGAGGTCGGCTCATCGAATAACATGACTTGAGGCTCTACGGCGAGCGCGCGGGCAATGGCCGCACGCTGTTGCTGGCCGCCAGATAAATGATGAGGGTAAGCGTGGCGCTTTTCATAAAGCCCCACCTTGTGCAATAACGACGCTGCTTGGTCTATGGCCTGCTTTTTTGGCACTTTTAACACCTGTACCGGCACTTCAATGATATTTTCTAAAATAGTAAAGTGGCTCCAAAGGTTAAAACCTTGAAAAACCATGGCTAAGCGCGAACGAATACGCTCCACTTGCTTTATATTTTTCGGCACTCGCATGCCGTTTGCCATGGTCTTCATCTCAATGAGCTCACCGTGCAGACGCACCTCGCCGGCACTGGGAATGTCTAATAAATTAATACAGCGCAATAAGGTCGACTTACCAGAGCCAGATGAACCAATAATAGAAATAACATCGCCTTGATGAGCCGTTAAGTTAATGCCTTTTAATACTTGTAGCGGTCCAAAATCCTTATGCAGACCCACAACTTCAAGGGCGGCTTTATCCATCTCACTGTTCCTTAGTGCTACAGCCAAACCTACCAGGCGGGCAACGCAAAACAAGCTATGATTTAACAACTAATTAACGAGCTATAAAAGCTATCACCTGCTTTAGTCAATAACAACTGCCGGCGAGCTTCTTAAGAGCGTTTCGTGCTCGCGCGCAAGTTTATGCTGAGATGCCTATAGGCTGCGTAGCTAAGCAAGTGCTGCTCACGTATGCTGAGCACATACCTTAATACCTCTTTATTGAGCTTTTCGTCTACGAGAATGACCTATTATGTATTCCGGTTTACTGCTGGTGTTATTACCCTTAGCTTTAGGTTATTGCATCCCCTGTCATGCTCGCCCTATCTTGCGCCTACTCGACTTAGCGGTAGCACGCATGGTGTATTTAATTTTATTTTTAATGGGCATTAGCCTAGCGTTCGTTGATAACTTAAGTCAGCACTTGGGTACTATTTTTAGCGTGAGTTTAGTACTGGTAGCCTGTATCAGCTTGGCAAATATGAGCGCACTATGGTGGCTAGACTCGCGCCGCCAGCGATTAGCCACTCAAGCTGGCCAGCCGCTATTAAGTAAGTGGCGCTTACTCTTAGACTCGGTGTGGCTATGTTCGGTTATTCTAGCCGGTGTCTTGCTAGGACAATGGCTAGATAAAGATACCTTTGCGGTAGATACCTTCAGTGAAGCCGCACTTATCTTGCTGTTATTATTAATTGGCATTCAGCTTCGAAACTCTGGCTTGACGCTACGCCAAATTTTACTCAACCCCTGGGGCCTAAAAATAGCGGGCTTAGTGTTAGTTAGCTCTTGGCTAGGGGGGCTGGCAGGCGCTTGGTTACTCAATATGCCATTGGCTCACGGCTTAGCACTCGCGTCTGGTTATGGCTGGTATTCGCTATCAGGTATTTTAATTAGCGATCAACTCGGGCCCGTGCTGGGGAGCGCGGCGTTTATTAACGACCTATTGCGCGAGCTATTGGCTATTATGCTGATCCCCACTCTAATGCGGCGCTTTCCTTGTACGGCCATTGGCTATGGGGCAGCGACCGCACTGGATTTTACGTTGCCGGTGCTACAACGCTCAGGCGGCGTGGCTGTGGTCCCTGTCGCCATTGTCTCTGGCTTTATTTTAAGCTTAGCTGCGCCGCTTTTTATGCTGGGATTTTTAACTTTCGCTTAAACAGCACAAATTTTGAGCTTATAAACGGAATAGCATCATGGCAGCCCTAAACGACTCTTTAGAGCTAAATGAAGCTAAATTAGGCGGTTATAGTAGGAATTTCCCTTTATTTCTTGCACCTTGGCGCTCAATCAGTATTGTGAATAGAGAATTTGATTTATTTACTTCCAAAGGAAGGACATTTGAATATGAAAACTGTAGGTCTGGTCGGTTGGCGCGGTATGGTGGGTTCAGTATTAATGAGCCGCATGGTTGAAGAAGGTGATTTCTCGCGCATTAAACCGGTCTTTTTTACCACTTCGCAAGCGGGTCAACCCGCCCCTGATTTTGGCACCGACGCCGGTACGCTGCAGAACGCCTTTGATATCAATGCTTTAAAAGAGCTGGATGTTATTCTTACCTGTCAAGGTGGGGATTACACCAATGAAGTGTATCCAAAACTGCGCGCTGCAGGTTGGAATGGCTACTGGATTGATGCCGCCTCGGCGCTGCGCATGGACGATGAAGCGGTGATCGTCTTAGATCCGGTAAACGGTAAGCACGTCCAAAATGCACTGGCGAAGGGCACTAAAACCTTCGTCGGCGGTAACTGTACCGTCAGCTTAATGATGATGGCGCTGGGCGGCTTATTTGAACAAGACTTAGTAGAATGGATTGCCGTCTCCACTTATCAGGCAGCCTCGGGTGGCGGTGCGCGCCATATGCGTGAGCTGATTAACCAAATGGGTATATTACGCGATGAAGTGGCAGAGGAATTAGCGGATCCCGCTTCTGCTATTTTGGAATTAGAGCGTAAAGTCACAGAAAAAACCCGCAGCGGTGACTTACCCGTTGACAACTTCGGTGTGCCTTTGGCTGGCAGCCTGATCCCTTGGATAGACACTCAGTTAGAAAATGGCCAAAGCCGTGAAGAATGGAAAGGCCAAGCCGAGACCAATAAAATTCTTGGTAACAGCCAACCGATACCTATTGATGGCTTGTGTGTGCGTATTGGTGCGCTGCGCTGTCACAGTCAGTCTTTCACCATTAAGTTGAAAAAAGATCTGCCTATTAGCGACATTGAACAAATCTTAGCGGCCAATAATGACTGGGTACAAGTGGTTCCCAATGAACGCCAAGCCTCGATGGAGCAGTTAACACCCGCCGCCGTTACCGGCACGCTTAAGGTTCCCGTGGGCCGTTTACGAAAGCTGAATATGGGGCCTGAGTATCTGTCGGCTTTCTCAGTCGGTGATCAGTTATTATGGGGCGCGGCCGAGCCATTACGCCGCATGCTGCACTTACTGCCATAAATTTAACTTAACCTCACGTTAAGCAGCTTAAGCCCACCACTCGGTGGGCTTTTTTATGTGCGAATGAGTGAGGAACGCTGAGCCGTGAAGAGGTAAGCTTTAACCCCATCTCTGACTTTTGCCAATCTAATAGCGTAAGCGCTAACCATGGAATCTAGGCGTCTTACATAAACAAAACTTGTTCATAAAATCACCTCGGGTTAGGATCTGCCCCCTTTTTGCCGATCACTCGAGACTCTCATGAAAACATTCATTCCTAGCAAAGACGCTGCGCTGGAAGACTCTATTCGCTATTTTCAGCAACAGCTCAGCACGCTTGGCTTTGATATTGAAGAAGCTTCTTGGCTTAATCCCGTGCCTAACGTGTGGTCGGTGCATATTCGCGATAAAAGTTGTGGTTTATGCTTTACCAATGGGAAAGGCGCCAGTAAAAAAGCCGCCCTCGCCTCAGCCTTAGGTGAATACTTTGAACGCTTAGCGACTAACTACTTTTTTGCAGATTTCTATCTAGGCCAAGGCCTTGCTAACGCCGAGTTTGTGCATTATCCCAATGAGCGATGGTTTAACTTAACCGAGGATAATAGCCTGCCTAGCGGCATGCTGGATGACTATACCCGACGCTTTTACGATCCAGAGGGTGAGCTCACTGCAGATATGCTGATCGACTTGCAATCAGGGAATGAAGAGCGGGGCATTTGCGCCCTCCCCTTTGAGCGTCAAAGTGATTTAGCCACCGTGTATTTACCAATGAATATTGTCGGTAACTTATATGTCTCTAATGGTATGAGTGCCGGCAATACCCGCACCGAAGCCCGCACTCAGGGACTGTCAGAGGTATTTGAACGCAGTATTAAAAGTCGTATTATTGCCGAGCGCATTAGCTTACCGCGCATTCCTGACACTGTATTAGCGCGCTATCCCCATATTCAAGCTCCTATTGCCGCTTTAGAGGCAGAGGGCTTTCCTATTCATGCCTTTGATGCTTCATTAGGCGGCGAATATCCAGTGATTTGTGTGGTGTTATTTAATCCCACTAACAGTACCTGTTTTGCCTCTTTTGGCGCCCATCCGCGCTTTGAAGTAGCGCTAGAGCGCACGGTTACCGAGCTCTTACAAGGTCGTAGCCTTAAAGACTTAGATGTATTTGTTCCTCCCTCGTTTGCAGATGATGAAGTAGCGGATCACCATAATTTGGAAACTCACTTTATTGACTCCTCAGGGCTGATTAGCTGGGATTTATTCCAAGAACAAGCCGATTATGACTTTGTAGATTGGGATTTTAGTGGAACTTCAGAACAAGAATTTAGCCATTTAATGGCCATTTTTAATCGCTTACAGCAGCCCGTTTATATTGCCGATTATGAGCATTTAGGCGTATATGCGTGTCGAATTTTAGCGCCGGGCATGTCAGATATCTATCCAGTTGATGATCTCACCATGGCTAATAACAACATGGGCGCGCATCTGCGTGCCACCTTGCTCAGCTTGCCAGCAAGCGATGCAGATGCTGAGCAACTGATGGGCTTATATGAGTTATTAGAAGAAGAAGGCTTTGATGACTTTACTCGAGTGCGCGAGTTGCTGGGCATCGCCTCCACTAAAGGGAGCGCTTGGCATACTTTGCGCATTGGTGAGCTTAAATGCATGTTAGCACTAGCAGCAGGCGAGTTGGCGCTGGCGCTAGAATATGCCGATTGGACGCTTAGTTTTAATGCCTCTGTGTTTAGTGAAGAGCGCCATCGCTATTATCGTTGCTTAAAAGCCGCCCTTGAGCTGCATTTGAGCGAGGAGCGGGATCCGGCTCAATATGTCTTAGCCTTTAACAGCATGTTTAGCGAAGACACGGTGAGCCAAGTATGGGCACAAATTTCGGGGCAAGCCCGTTTTCATGGGCTCACTCACGCCGATGAAAGCTTAGTGGACTTTCCAAGCCACCAAGCCTTATTAGCCGTCTATGAAAAATTACAACAGGCAAAGCGCAACCACAACGCGGCCTAGCCACTCAGGCAATAAAAAACCGGCTGCGGCCGGTTTTTTATTACCTGAATGGCATTTAAGATTTTTTATCTTTTAAGATATCTTTTAAACCACCAATATCCACAGCGCCAGGAATTAAGGTGCCATCTGGGAAGACCAGCGCCGGCGTGCCATTTAAGCCCAAACTTCTAAATAAACTTAAATTTTCATTAAGTTTATCAGACACTTTCTTATCTTCAGCTTTTGCTAACAAAGCCTTGCTATCTAGACCCGCTTTGTCGGCAATGCTCGCTAAGGCGGCACTGGATACTTTCTTTTGGCTCATCATGGCTTGATGCAGCTCTTCATATTGACGAGGCGACGCCATGGCCGTGGCCAGTGCAAGCCGTGCTGCTTGAACCGAGTCTGGGCCTAAGATGCCTAAATCTTTAACAATGATCTTTAGCTCAGGCTCATCTTTAATAAGGGTAAGTAGCGTTTGATTCATACGATGGCAATAAGGGCAGTTATAGTCGGTAAAATACACAACTTCTAACTTGCCCTTGGGGTTACCCATAATACCGTCGGTTTTATTATTAAACAGCTGCGCTGACTGTTGCTTAAGCTGCTTAGAAAACTCAGCTTGTTGAGCGAGCTGATCTTTTTCTTCCAGCTTAATAATGGCTTCGCGCAATATTTCAGGCTGTTCAAGTAAGGTTTCACGCACCAGCTTTTGAAACTCGCTACGGCTCATTTCCGCTTGCGCGGGGGTGGCTGATAATAATCCTATGGCCAACATCGGCACTAAGGCTGGAAAAAGCTTAAGAGTCATCTGCATCTCACATAAAAAGGATGAATAACTAGCCTACCAGACATCGAGGCTGAGCTGAATGCTTATATTATTTATTAATAATATAGTCTCTATCGCGATAAGTACGCATCCATAGCGGCTTAAATACCACTAACACCGTAATCGCCATGCCATTAAGCAAGGCTTCGGGGAAAAGAAGCAGTGGTAACACACTGAGGTAACTATCAAAGACCACGCGCGCGCTGTGTTGGTCTGTCCACACCATAAAGGCCGAAAAAAGCAGTGTTTTAAAGGTGATAGTGACGGCTGCATTAAAAAAGCCGGCTACAAAAATATAAACAAATAAATGACGGTATAAATAACTGTAGGTGAGTATAAATATTAAGTAACTCATACTCAGCGGCAAGATAACGCCTAATAATAAATTGGCGCCAAATAAGCTCCACGGCTCAAAGCCAAAACTGGTCACTAACACTAGGCTTAAGCTGGCCATTAACATGCCCATGCGCCACCCCAATAGCAGAGCGACCGTCGTTAGCCCAAGAAAATGCACTTCTAGGCCGGGCTTAATACCTGCTTGCAACATCCACAATGGCACTAAAGCAATGGCCGCACCAAAGCATAAATGATGACGCGTTTTATCATCCAGCCAGCTTCGCCAATCAAACGTCCAGGCGCCACCGAGCAAGATAAGGAGGCCAATAATACTCACGCTCTACTCCTAATACTGCAGTGTCTCTATTAGTAGAAGGTAAATAATACCTCAAAGAGCGCTAAAACTGTATGGCGAACCTGCTTAAATACGCGCTTTATATGCTCTTTATAAGACGCACATTAAGCTCATAATGCAAATAGCGTTTGCATTATGCATCTCTAATTCTTATTATCCGCAATCAAATAACGTATGTTATCGTTATGGCTGCTTTATTATTAGTCATTGGAACGTCATGCCCAGCTCATCTTCTCGCACTTTGTCATCTGATCCCTATGTGTGGTGTGCCAGTTTACTCTTGCTATTCACATTATTATTAGTCAGCGGGTTTGGCAGCCGCTATTGGCTTGAACTACGTTTACAACAGCAAATAGAAACCCTTTCCTCACAAAGCCACGCCGTGATCAACACCACTAATCAAGCGCTGGTCAATAGCAGCAGTCATCTTCATTTATTAGCGCAAACTCTCAGCGAGCTTTCCAGCACTCAGCGAGTAGTCAGCCACCGCGCAGCAAAAAATGTATTGCAAAGTGACTTAGACACCTTTCACCACCAATTTGAATTACTGGGTATTTGGCTATTAGATAAACAAGGTAAAGTATGGCTAAAAAGTCGTGATGCCATTGATCCTATCAATCTTAACAAGTGGTTAGCACAAAGCGCAGAGCTAGCAAAAGCCCGCTCCTGGACACGATTAATACTAGATACTGAGCGCCAACATACTCGCCACTATTATGCCCTACCGCTAGCTGACTCTCGGGGCTTAACGCTGGTGATGGGCACTAAGCTTGTAACATCGAGGAATGACTTTGAGCAGATCCGCTTGCTTATTACTAATCAAGAAAACACGATTTTATACGCTGATGAGTCACAGTGGTTAGGCCATCAATTTCTTGGAGTGACGCTCCCCAGCGCCACACCTAAGTCAGACTCTTCCGGCTTAGCACTCACTACCAGTGCTCTACAGCCGCAAATCTTATTACTGGGGGAAGAGCAAACTCCCAGTTTGTGGCTCAATCAGCCCAGTCTTCAGCAAGGCTTAACACTGCACGCCTTAGCCGATAGCAGCCAGATACTGCACCAAGCTGAGATAAAAAATAAACTGGCCGCTATTATTGCTGTCACTACCACAGGAGCGACGTGGGGGGCTTATTAAGCTTTCTCACCTTAAGGCGTAATCGGCGCCAGCAACGCGCTATGCACAGCACGCATCAGGAATTATTACGTTTAAACAGCCAGCTGAGTCACCTAGCAGACACCGACACGCTCACTCAATGCCCTAATAGACGAGCGGCATATAGCCGATTAGGACAAGAGTTATTACAGTTGCGAAGCTATGATCAGTATTTTTGTGTGGTGCTGTTAGATCTGGACTTTTTTAAGGCCGTTAACGATCGCCATGGCCATGATGTGGGCGATCAGGTATTGGCGTATTTTTCACATACGGCACGCAATACATTGCGCGCTTCAGATTTTTTAGCGCGTATTGGCGGTGAGGAATTTTTACTTATTCTCCCCGAGACCCGTCGTGCCCAAGCGCTCCCTTTAGCCCAGCGTTTATTAGATACTATTATTGCTAACCCTTTATATCTGTCCGATAAAACCATTCCGTTTACCTTTAGCGGCGGTTTAATAGAAGCTCATAAAGAAGACGATATTCAGCATTTATTACAACGTGCCGATCGCTACTTGTATGCCGCTAAGCTTAGAGGGCGCAGTCAAATAATAGATGATAAGGCGTACGATAAGCCTCCTTCAGCTGAACTAAAGGAAAAACAAGCAAGAAAAACTAACAACAATGAATAAAAAAGCAGTGACAGCTAGGAGAAGTTGGCCGCCTAGATAGGCGGCCAAGAGTTAGTTTACGAGGCTATAGGTAAGTTTATCGAGAGTCACGGTGACCGATAATTTGCTGTTTTCTACATGGCTAATTTGTACTAACTGATAATCCAGTTCAGGCGCTACCCAAAAGCGGGTTTTGCGCTTACTGTCGCCCCGATCACGCTCTACAATTAGGCTTTCATAGGCGCCCACGCCGGTATTAACCACTTCTTTACCAATCACATTAAAGGTGGTTTCTTTAATTTCTCCATCACGCGCCACTGGGTAGGTAAAGCTTGTTTTACCCGCCATTAGATCACAACGCGCCTCAAAGAAAAAACTCACCGGATCAAAAGCGCCGCCGTTAGTAGACACCATCTGGTCGCCGTCTTTTCCTTGAAATAACACCATTTGCGTGTCTTTATCAAAAATAAGCCGCTCTTCATTACGCGTCCCTAGATATTTAGTTTTATAACTAAAATTTTGTGGCGTAGCATTACAATCTTGCCAAGTAAAAGTAGACTTTTGATCCACATCCAATAACCAGTGTGCGAGTGAGAAATGCACATTATAGACATCTTGGTTACGATCAATTTTTAACGTATTAACGCCACGCGTCTTATCGTTATTGAGCAACACCCGATACTCGGCATTTAAATGATCAATATCTTGGGCAAGCACTGAGCAGCTGGCGAGCATGCCCACTAAAGCCCATAAAAAATGCTTGTTCATTTTGCTCTCCTCTATATTGACCGTTTATCTAAGCACAGCGTAAAAAATTAATGCACTGGGCTTGGCGTATTATCAAGCTGCTGTACATCTGGTAACCCTTGAGCCAACCAAACACCCAGTAGACCCAACAAAGAAAATACCACTATCACAACAAAATTTGAAAATAATGCCAGCACCATGCTAAGTGCACCGGCTAATAACAATAGCACGCCCATTAGCGTATTACTTAAGGAGACATAATCGGTACGTCTATTATCTCCTGCTAAATCAACTAAATAGGTCTTACGACCCACTCGCACACCGGCATGGGCAATACTTAATATAAACACCACTAAGGCAAAATAGCCATTAAAAGCACTTCCATCGGCTATAGCTAAATGCAGCCACACTCCAAGGCCTAACAAAGAGGCAATAAAACCCGCGCTTTGCATTACGCGCTTCGCCGAGCGATCTGCCCAGCGCCCCCAAATCCAGCTGCTCACAAATTGCGCCAACCCTTGGGCAATCACTAACCAACCTAATACTTGCATGCGTCCATCTTGAGCTTGCGCTAATAATACATAATATGGGGTCACTAAAGCGGTGGACAATAATAGCGTGCGCACCAATAAAAACCGGCCAAAATAGCGATCTTTATTAATAAGCGCCATACTTTGCCAAGCATGTTGCCAGCCGTTTACGCCACCCTCACAAGCCCCTGCTTGTTCGTTAATAGCCCAATAGCAAAGCATGCCAAGGCCCCACACTAGCGCCGCTAGCAACAAAATTAAGGCATAACCCCACGCCTCTATATGCTCAAGTCGACTTAAGCCTAAGCCAAACACTAATCCAATACCGCCCGCCCAACTTGCTCCTGTGCCAGTCACCTTACCGCGCTCTCGTTTAGGTACAGTTTTACCTAACACATCTTTTGCAGATATTGAGCACAAACCTCGGGCAATGCTCATTAAGGCTAATAATCCTAAGACTAAGCTGCCGGCAATCCAGCCTGAGCTTAAAAGCGCAACCAATGCCATTAAAACCAAACACGCTGCTTGTAAGCCCGCGCCCCATAACCAGACATATTTACGATAAGGCCGGCGTCGTACATAAGCGCCTAATATAATTTGCGGTAACATAGAGCCACTTTCGCGCACCGGAACTAACCAGCCAATGATCCACATCGGCGCCCCGAGTGCTTGCAATAACCAAGGCAGAACGGTTTTAGCATTGGTCATTAGCTCAGCCAAGGCACCCGCCACTTGCGCTAAAATTAGTTTTAGACGATTACCTTTAACTACCTGACAGTCGGCATCGGGAATATCGTGACACAAGCGCGCGTCCTCATCACTGGGCAACATCTTGGACGCCATTTGCTGCAGCGCACCTTTTTCAAATTTAAATGCCATGCTATTTCCTTACTGGATCACGAAAATTACCTCAACGGGTTCTCAGTGATCGTTTAAGCCCTTATGATAATGACTTATTGTTGAGATGTTACAAATCAAGCCCACTCAAGGACTCCTCATACATGGACACAGGCTATCGCATTATTATTGCCGATGATCACCCCTTGTTTCGTAATGCACTGCATCTTGCAGTGAGCCAAGCCATCAACAATGCAGAGCTGCAAGAAGTAGACTCTATAGCGCAATTAATGCAGTTATTAGCTGAGCAAGGAGAGGTAGACTTACTACTGTTAGACTTAAAAATGCCCGGCGCCAGTGGCTTTTCTGCACTGGCCAGCTTGCGCCATCTTTACCCTGACTTAGCAGTAGTGATGGTCTCTGCGACCGAAGAAGCTGCGGTCGTCATGCAAGCCATGCACTTTGGCGCCATGGGTTTTATCCCCAAATCCACCCCGCTACCTATGCTGGTGAGTGCACTAGATGCCATTTTAGCGGGCGATACTTGGTTTCCGCAGGGCATAAGCCTCGAACAAGCCGGCGCCGACAATATTGCGGAGCGCCTTGCTAGCCTCACGCCCCAGCAATTTAAAGTACTCACTATGCTCTCTGAGGGAAAACTAAATAAGCAAATAGCCTATGAGTTAGCCGTGTCTGAGGCTACGGTTAAAGCTCATGTCACTGCAATTTTTCGAAAATTAAATGTAAAAAATCGCACTCAAGCAGTGATTGCGCTTTCTCAAACGGGTGAAGCCTAGTAAGCAAGCAGGTGCTGTAACAAGGCTCTTAGTTTAATCGGTTTAACGGGCTTACTTAAATAACTAAAGTTGAGCTCTTGGAGATAAGCTTGGAGCGCCGCTTGGCGATCGGCACTGATGATCACAGTGGGTACAGCGCCATATTGCTGATGCAGCGCCAACACCAACTCGGTGCCTATTACTCCTTCATCCAGATGATAATCCGATAATATCACCTGTGGTAGAAATCCGTCTTGGTAGTGTTGCTCTGCCTCAGTTGCATTTAGCGCCAAGCGCACCTCACAGCCCCAGCGCGTTAATAAGCTCTCCATGGCCTTTAAAATGGCGTTATCATTATCAATACACAACATAGCCACCTCCGCCAAAGAAGAAACAGGCGCACTGAAAGACGCAGTATCACTCCCCTCCTTAGCTAGGGCTTTAGGCACAGTGACGCTAAAGCCAGCCCCTTTACCCGGTGTAGAGCGCAGTGCCACTTTATGCGCCATCGCATTAGCCAAGCCCTGAGCAATGGATAAGCCTAAACCTAGACCTTGTTGATGTTGGCGTTGACCATGCTCTAAGCGCATAAATTCGCTAAATATCAGTGCTTGCTTATCATAAGCAATACCTGGCCCGTTATCCCACACCTCTAGCGACACCTGCTCGCCATGGCGGCGTGCCCCTAACACCACCCGTCCATTGGGGTTGTAGCGCAGCGCATTGGTTAAGAAATTTTGTAAGATACGGCGCAATAAACGCGGATCACTGCGCAGCCATAACTGACTCTTTACCACCGATAATTCCCCGCCTTGCTGCTCAATTAACACACTAAACTCCGCTGTTAGCGTGTCGAATAATTGCGCAAGCGGAAAGTCTATTAGCTTTGCGCTAAGGGTGCCCGACTCTAAGCGCGACATATCTAATAAGTCCGCAATTAAGTCCTCGGCCGCAAGCAATGAGCGATCAATATTATTGGCTAAGCGACGACTTTCTTCATCATGAGAGGTTTCTAACCAAGAAGAAGCAAATAACTTAGCCGCATTTAAAGGCTGCATTAAATCATGACTCACCGCCGCTAAAAACCGGCTCTTAGAAGCACTGAGCTTTTCAGCCTCAATAGTGGCTGCCCTCAGCTGCTGATTGACACTAGACAATTCTTGCGTACGCTCCACCACTCGGGCCTCTAAGAGCGCATTGGTATCTTTAAGAACTTGCTCGGCTTGGCGAAAGGTAGTGATATCGTTAAACGTCATCACGAAGCCGCCGCTGGGCATAGGATTACCTTGCAGCTCAATAACGCGTCCATCACTGCGAGTGCGCGATGAGACATGAGCGCTACCGGCGTGCATGTGCGCTAAGCGCCGTGCAACATGTTGCTCCACTGAGCCCTCGCCACATAAACCACGCTCGGCGTTATAACGGATAATATCGCCAATGGGTCGTCCTATTTGTATTAGCTCACTAGGATAGTCAAATAGCTCTATGTAGCGTGGATTCCACGCCACTAAATTAAGCTCTTTATCGACCACAGAAATCCCTAAGCTAATATGCTCGATAGCGCCTTGTAACAGACTGCGGTTAAAACGAAACACATCTTTGGCTTCATCGGCAATCACCGCCAGCTCATCTAGTTCCATGGAACGACCTTGCAGGGCCGAGGCTAATACTAAGCGCGCCGATGAAGCACCGAACACCCCCGCTAACACGCGCTCGGTGTGGCGAATTAAGCGTGCCGGTGCTTGCATGCTACCATCGAGCGTGCCTTGCTCGCCGGCATAGCGCGAGAATGCGCGACTTACTCGCGCCGCACCGACAAAGCGCGAGGCTAACAGCTCAAGCTCTTGTACCGAGACTTTGGCTCGGTATAAGCCGCCATCATCTTTATGGTGGCGACCCACAAAGGCCGAGGCCTGTAAGCGCTCACTGACCGTAGATACCGACAACCAAGACGCCAACACATAGGCGGTGACATTAAATAGTAAACTTAAGAAAATTCCCCACGTCACTGGGCTCATGTCGCCAATGGCGCCCCAGGTCGGCGGCGTTAGCAACCATAATAAAACGTTACTATTAGCATCACCGGCAAATAAGCCCGTTTCTGCCATTAGGTTAAGCAGCCACATCAGCATTCCTAGGCTTAACCCCCAGTAGGCGCCGCGCTTATTGCCGCCCCGCCAATATAAACCCAGTGCCAGCGCAGGAATAAACTGGGCAATAGCGGCAAAGCTTAAATACCCAATGCGCGACAAGCTGTCGATATCGCTTAACCATAAAAAGACCAACCAAGCCGCCGCCATGATCGCCACAATGGCGGCGCGGCGCACTTTAAGTAGTAATTGCGCCACATCATTAAAGTCGGCACCTTGTACTTGGCGTCGGCGCAAAATCATCGGTAATACCAAGTCATTACTAACCATGATCGCCAATGCAATAATAGAGATAATCATCATGCCGGTGGCCGCCGAGGCACCGCCAATAAAGGCCAATACCGCAAGCTCCGGTTGCCCTTGGGCGAGCGGCAAACTGATGACATAGGTATCGGGTGAGGCAGAGCTGGGCAGCCATTGTTGGCCCGCTAATGCGAGCGGTAAGACTAACAGCGCCATCAGTAATAAATAAATAGGAAATAAGCGTCGCGCCCAATGGAGGTCTTTGACGCCTTGGCTTTCTACTACTGTGACATGGAATTGACGGGGCAAGCACACCACCGCACTCATAGATAGCAGCGTATAAACGGCCATATCGAGTAAATTAGCACCACTTACCTGCGTAAAACTGTTGATCACGCGCTCAGTGACTAATACTCGCGCTTGATTAGGAAACCCCACCACCAGCCATAAGGCAAAGCCACCCACTAAGATAAAGGCCACCAGCTTCACCAGTGACTCTACGGCAATGGCCACCATAACGCCGCGTTGGTGCTCAGTGGCATCGATGTGGCGGGTGCCAAATAATAGAATAAATGCACTAAATAATACCGTCACCATCAGCGCCACTTGACTGGCATTTTGGCCATCATTACCCACCACATCGGGCGCCACCAAATGAAGACCCATCACAATGGCTTTGAGTTGTAGGGCTACATAAGGTAAGACACCAACAATGGCAATGAGCGTAATATAAATAGCCAAACGCTGCGACTTCCCATAGCGAGCGGCAATAAAGTCGGCAATAGAAGTAATGTGCTCACGCTTGGCCACTTCAATGAGGCGCGCCAAAAAAGGCCCCGCTAAGGTGAACATAATAATGGGGCCAAGGTAGATGGAAAAATATGACCAGTTATCGGTAGTTGCTTGGCCAACAGTGCCAAAAAAACTCCATGACGAGCAATACACGGCTAGCGATAAGCTATAAAGGAGTGGGCGCAGTCGTCCGCCCTCTTTGCCCACTTTGACTTTATCGCCTAGCCAAGCACATAAAAACAGTACGGCTAAATAGGCGAGCGCTATGTTAATGACGGTCCAACCCGGCATAAATGTCCCTTGTAAAATGAAGGTCTAATCGCTGACTCATCACCAATAGTACTAGCTTCCCTTTCCTAGCGCTGCCACTATCAAAGACTGTGATATCGGCTGCGCTAATGTAAAACGCCAGTGTTGTTAACGAGCCAGAATGAGAAATGCTATGCGAACATTATTAAAAACACTGAATCCAATAGTGGCCAGTGTCGTGCTGATGGCCTGCCAACAGAGTGCGCCATTATCGCCAGCCAATGAACTGCGTGCACCGCGCTTAGACACGCTCTACGATTATCAGCTTTATAATAAAAAAGCGCAGCCCCTTTCCTTAAACCACGCCATGGCAGCGCTGTCTAACTTGGATGTCATCATGGTGGGCGAGTTACATGGCCATCAAGGCATCCACCGTTTTCAAGCAGACTTATTTAGCCAATTACTTAAGCAAGCACCAAGCTGGGCGCTAGCCATGGAGCAATTTAGCCGTGATAACCAAGAAGTGGTCGATGACTATTTAGCAGGCAAACTAGGCGAAACAGCATTTATTAACCAAAGTAACGCTTGGCCTAGCTATAAAAGTGATTATCGCGCCTTACTCAGTCTCGCCAAAGCCGCCCACAGTAAAGTAATTGCTGCCAATGCGCCTGCTTCCATAGTGCGCTGTATTGGCCGCCATGGCCCAGCGTATTTAGATAAGCTCCCAAGCGTCGAGCGCGGCTGGATTGCCAAGCAATTAACCTTAAAAAACGATCCATATAAAGCGCAATTTATGGCTAATCGTCATCATGGCCAAGTACCCAGTGAGCAACAATTTGCAGCGCAAACGAGCTGGGACGACACCATGGCTGAAAGCATTGAGCGCTTTCTAACGCGCTATCCACAGCAAAAAGTCTTGTTAACTGTGGGGCGCTTCCATATAAAAGAAGGGCTAGGAACCGTGCAGCGTCTATTAGCGCGCCAGCCTAATTTGAAAGTGGGCATAATTTATCCGCTGGTAGAGGGAGAGCCGACGCCCTCTTCTGCTCGACGAGATAAAAGAGTAAGGGAATGGACACTCAAGGTACAAGCACTGCCGCCTGCGCGCATAAATGATGAGCCACTGGCGCCTATCAGCTTAGGCGAGCCAGACTGTCCTTATGCCAAAAGCCCAAGCAATTAACCCTTCACTTACCAGATTAAACTTTATATCAGGAGGGGTGATGCCCGCTTACGCCTTACTCGCTATTGCCATTATCGCTGAAGTACTGGCCACCTCAGCTCTTAAAGCTTCCATGAGCTTTACTCGCTTAGGACCCAGTGTGATAGTTATTGTGGGCTACAGCGTGGCTTTTTGGCTGTTAACACACGTGGTACGCACCATGGCGGTAGGGGTGGCTTACGCCATTTGGTCGGGTGCGGGCATAGTATTAGTGACCTTACTGGCTGCATTTTTTTATCGCCAGCGCCCCGACTTACCCGCAGTCATTGGCATTGCGCTGATTATTGCGGGAGTAGTGATTATCCAATTATATTCTCGCCTCGATGGGCAATAAAGGAGCGCGCTGTGATTATTTGTGGTCATCGCGGGCTGGCAGGGCTCGCGCCTGAAAACACCTTAGCCGGCTTATACGCAGCGTATGAGGCGGGGTTGAGTTGGGTAGAAATAGATGTACAACTGAGCCAAGACCACCAAGTAGTCGTGTTTCATGATAAGCGACTAGAGCGCTGTACCAACGGCCAAGGATATTTGCATCAATCTTCATGGCGAAAACTTAGCACGCTTGACGCTGGCTATAGATTTAGCGAAGCCTTTGTGGGCGAGCCTATCCCGTTATTAAGGGATTATTTAGCTAAAGCCCAGCAGCTTAATCTAGGCGTGAATATAGAGCTTAAACTCTATTCAGACCAAGCTATCGCCCCTTTATGTGCGGCGGTAAGCCAGATAATTAATCCCTTATTGGCACTAGGCTTATGGCGCCCTGAAAAGCTCTTACTGTCTAGCTTTTCCGTTCCCGCTCTCGCGACGCTTTCTCGCTTAGCTCCCAAAGCTTGGCGGGCTTTATTAGTTGAGCGAATTCCTCACACTTGGGCGCAGCAATTACACTCTCTTGGCACTCACATTTTGCATTGTCAGCACAACAAACTCACTCACGCCCAAGCACGGCCCCTTATCGAGGCGGGGTATCGCTTGAGTTGCTACACCGTTAATAACCAAGCTCGTGCCGAGCTTTTGGCAAGCTGGGGCGTACACATGATTTTTTGTGATGTCCCCCTTACCTCTCCTAACAGAGTAACTAACAATACATAGTTAGTGATACAAAACTGCCTAAGTGCAGGCGGTTAGGCGAAATCCTCTGTCCGCTTTAATTTATGGCCCTTAGCGCTTTTCTGTTATCATGGCGCCAGTTTGCCTAATGGCAATGCCTCTCAGTCGTCCGCCAGGACCTTTTTAGTTCGGAGTCTCATGTCTTTTGCTTCCCTTGGCTTAAACGCCCAGCTTATACAAGCGATTAATGAATGTGGTTATACAGAGCCCACCCCTATTCAAACTCAAGCTATTCCCTTAGTACTGGCGGGAGGCGACTTGTTGGCAGGCGCACAAACCGGCACCGGTAAAACCGCAGGCTTTGGCTTACCTATGCTGCAGCGCTTAAGTGAAACTAAAGCTAAGCCACTGGCAAATGGCCGAGCGCCGGTTCGCGCTTTGGTATTAACGCCCACTCGTGAGCTGGCCGCTCAAGTGGAAGAAAATATTCGCGCCTATGCCAAATATTCAGGCTTAAGAACACTGGCGATGTTTGGTGGAGTAAGCATTAATCCGCAAATGAAAGCCTTAGGCGGGAAAATAGATATTGTAGTGGCTACCCCAGGGCGCTTATTAGATCACGTATCACAACGCTCCATTGATCTTTCTCGAGTAGAGATGTTGGTCTTAGATGAAGCAGATCGCATGTTAGATATGGGCTTTATTCGCGATATTCAGCGCATTATTGCCAAGATGCCGCTTAAGCGTCAGAACTTACTTTTTTCGGCTACTTTTTCTAATGAGATTAAAAAGCTGGCCGAAACTTTGCTCACCGAACCTGAGCACATTGAAGTCGCGGTACGTAATGCCACTGCCGATACCATAGCCCAGCGTTTTTATGGCGTAGATAAAAATAAAAAGCGCGCGCTACTCAGTTATTTAATTGGCCATCATAACTGGCGTCAAGTGTTAGTTTTCACTCGCACTAAGCACGGTGCTAACCGCTTAGCTATGCAGCTGGATAAAGACGGCTTACCGGCGATGGCGATTCATGGCGATAAGAGCCAAGGTGCACGCACCCGCGCCCTTAGCCAATTTAAAGACGGCAAGCTTAGAGTACTAGTGGCCACCGATATTGCGGCTCGCGGTATCGATATTAGCGAATTACCCCATGTGGTGAATTTTGAACTGCCCCATGTGGCAGAAGATTATGTGCACCGTATTGGTCGTACTGGGCGCGCGGGCGTAGAAGGCGAGGCGCTCTCTTTAGTGTGCTTTGAAGAAAAGCCATTACTTAAGGCTATTGAAAAGCTCATCAAACAAACTGCTGAGCTAGAAATTATGCCCGGGTTTGAACCGATCCCCGATAGTGAGCAACCACCTATTGAAAAACCAGCGGCCAATCGGGGGCGTGGAGGTAATAGCCGGGGCGGACAACATGCCGGTCGCGGCAACGCCGGTGGTCGTGGTCAAAACCCACGCTCTCCAAGCAAGGCGCCACGCAGTGCTAAGCCAGCTCGTCGCCACGATAACGGCTAAGTTAACGCGATAAGCCTTACGCTATCCGTGACAAATAAACCCCCGCACCATCAGGTTCGGGGGTTTATTTTTTGAGCTGCTTTTGATGAAAGGTAAGCGTTGCTCTTTAACGTAGGGCGTATGGCTATCACTGTCGGCTATTTTTCATATTTAGTGCATAGATAATGCCCCCTATCAAGAGTCCCCAAAAAGCGCTGCCAATATCAAATAGTGCCACACCAGAAGCCGTGATCATAAAAGTTAACAGCGCCGCCTCGCGCTCCTCTTCTGCTGCCAAGGCCACACTTAAGCTATGACCAATAGTGCCTAATAAGGCGAGGCCAGCAATGGCCATCACCAACTCAGCTGGCAAAGCGGCAAATAAGCCCACGACCGTGGCACCCAGTAATCCCATTAATAAATAAAAAACGCCGGCCCACACCGCAGCTTTATAGCGCTGCTTAGGATCCGTATCCACTTCTTCACCCATACATACTGCCGCACTAATAGCGGCCAAATTAAAAGCAAAGCCGCCAAAGGGTGCGAGCACCATGCCCGTCAATCCTGTCCAGCTGATTAAGGGGGAGGCGTTAACTTGGTAACCATGTGCGCGCAGTACCGCTACGCCAGGCACATTTTGCGAAGCCATGGTCACCACAAACAATGGCAGTCCCACCCCAATTAAGCTGGCTAAGTCAAAGCTTGGACTCATCCACACGGGGCGCGCTAACTGCCAAGTGAGGGTGTCAAAGTGCAGTAAGTCTAGACTGGCCGCGACCACCAAACCTGCCACTAAACTTAGCGCAATAACATAACGAGGCAGGCGCTTTCTAAGCACTAAATAGGTGGCCAACATAGCGCTGACTAGCCAAGGCTGGCTTTGCACCGAGCTAAATAAGTCTAAGCCAAAGCTTAGTAAGACGCCGCCCAACATAGCGGCGGCTAAACTTGCAGGCACTAAGCGCATAATGCGCGAAAACCAGCCCGTTATGCCACACAACAAAATTAAGCTTGAGCTAAATAAGAACGCACCTATTGCTTCATTTAGGCTTACGCCCGCTAAAGCCGTGACTAATAACGCCGCGCCTGGGGTTGACCAAGCGGTGAGAATAGGCTGGCGATAACGCAGTGAAAAACCAATACAGGTGGCCCCCATGCCCAGCCCTAGCGCCCACATCCACGAGTTCATCTCAACAGTCGTCGCTCCCACCGTGGCCGCCGCTTGAAAAATAATGGCCGCCGAGCTGGTATAGCTAACCAGTACCGCAATAAAACCGGCACACAGATGAGAAAATGAAAACGCAAAGCGCATAGTCACTCCTAACAGGGTGCACTTTGCAAAAGAGCACTATTAATATTAATAAAGGATGAAGGCCAGCACAGCGCTAGATTTAACTATGTTGGAAGCGCTAAGAGCTATGGTCACTATTCGCTTAACTGCGAAGCTAACAACTTGGCACACAAGCGCACAAAATCCGACGAAGTAACAATGCCGATTAAACATTGGTTTTCATCCACTATGGTTAAGCAGCCGTGTTTATTTTTAAGAAAAAAAGCCACAGCATCGGTTAAGGGTGCCTGCTCATCCACTGACTCAAAAGCGGGGTCAATAATTTCTACTACTCGGCATTGGCGCTCACGACGCTCCAGCGCACTCACTCCATAATCTGATAATAAGCTCATGATGGTGGCGATCATGCGCTTTTGGGTGAGCACTCCCATGAGTTTGCCAGTTAAAGGATCCACCACAGGAATATGGCGAATGCTTTTTTCGCGCATCAGATCATGGGCATCTTTTAAGGTGGCACTTTGATCAAGCGTTAATAGTTCACGTGTCATAATGTCGCCTACCGTACGGGTCGTCATCATCATTGTTCCTTCTTTAAACGCGGGTGCTAGCAATAAGCGCTAGGATATTTGAAGCCTATAAATAGCTTAAGTCTTATTTTTATATCTTGTGCGCTCTCACAAAATATAAGGCACAAACCGCTCATTTTCTGTGCTTTAGCTCGCTAACACCTTAATAATCCCACAAATAATCGATAATCAAGTGCGCTCCCTCGCTGAGAGACAGAAAGGTTTACTTTAAAAAATCTCAAATACAATTCGTTATCATTTACAATAGCAATAGACATCGCGCCTAAAATCCGTATTCTATGCGCTGTAACATCATTCTCATTTATGTTTTGAGGTTAATTTTGAGCTTAAAACGCTACGCCACCTTCGCCTTAGCTTCGTTAGTCGTACATGCCATTATTGCACAGGCGATGGAGCCGCAAGATTTAACATTGGCGGTGGCTCCCACTCATCCAGGCCCTATTAGTGTGCAAATGGTCCCCACAGTGATTAAGGCGCCACCTGTCGTTGAGCCTGAGCCTATACCTGAGCCAGAGCCAAAACCTGAACCCAAACCTGAACCCAAACCTGAGCCAGAGCCAAAACCTGAACCCAAACCTGAGCCTAAGCCAGAGCCAAAACCTGTGCCTAAACCCGCGCCTAAGCCGGTTCCTAAACCCGAGCCCAAGCCACAACCTAAACCTAAACCTGTGCCTAAGCCTCAACCCACACCGGCACCAACACCTGAGCCTGCTCCTAAGCCACTCGTTAAAGAAGCGCCCAAAGCGCAACCTAAGGTGGCGAAAGACACTACGCCAAAGCGCATTGAGCAACCCAGCTTTAAGAGTAAGCCCGCTCCTATCGCCTACCCCATTCAAGCAAGACGGCGCGGCCAAGAAGGAACCGTGGTGGTTGAGGTGTGGTTAGACGAGCAAGGTCGACAAATTAAGCGGGTAGTGGCTAAGTCCTCTGGAGTGAGTGCACTTGATAACACCGCATTAAAAGGCATCGCTAAATATCGCTTTTCTGCCTATGTAGAAAATGGTCGTGCTATTGCTCACCGCGTTCATATTCCCATTCGTTTTAAATTGGATTAAATCATGTCATTTTTAAGTCAAGTACATCAACAATTAGGTCTAATGAGCTGGCCACTCATTTTATGCTCCATCATTACCGTCGCTATTTGGCTAGAGCGCAGTGTCAGCCTGTTGTGGATCAGTCTAAGAGGCGAACAAGCTAAGAAACAACTGCAGCAACAAGGCGGCAGTTACGCCACCGTAAAAGATGAACAGTCTAATTCCCTAATTTTGCGCGGTTGCAGCTTATTAGTGAGGCACCAAAGCTGTGATAAAGCGACTCGCGAAGACTTAGCCGGTGTCTGGCTACAACAGCAAAGGCGCAAACTGCACTCGGGCTTGCGAGTATTAACTTTAGTCGGCGTGATCAGCCCTTTATTGGGGTTATTAGGCACAGTGTTGGGCTTAATAGAAATGTTTAAAAGTATCGGCTTAAGCAGTGATCCTGTGACTCCTGCGCTCTTAGCAGATGGCCTAGGATTGGCCATGAGTACGACCGCGGCGGGCTTACTCATTGCGCTGCCCGCTATTGCTGGCGCTCAGCTTTTTGGCCTATGGGCAGATCGCCTACTCGACAAACTGACCGATGAATTAAACCAATGCAACTTGCAGTTAGAAGGGGTGCAGATAGGGGGGCGTCCATGATAGGTCGTCCGGAGTCTGGCCATTCGAGCTGGCGTACTTTAACACCCGATATTACGCCCTTATTAGACATTATTTTTATTGTACTGGTGTTTTTGCTGCTTACTGCCAATATTCCGCTGCAATCACTAGAAGTGGACTTGCCTAAAACAGATAGCGAAGCACTCGGCGCCATGGTTGAGACTAAGACCATGACCATTAATATGTTGGCCGGCAGTCCCGCATGGGCGCTAGATGGTCAAGAATATGCAGACTGGCAGCAGTTTAAACCCATATTAGTCGAGCATATTGATGCTTTAAAAGAAACCGACTTAGTCTTAGCTTCAGACAAAGACGTCACCGTAGATAGCATGCTTAAGTTGTTGGCCTTTTTACAAGAGCATAAAATTACGGCGACGCAAATCTTAATGGATGATGAGTAAGTTGTCTTAAGCGCCCAGCCAGAGAACCATACTTAACTTAATTGGCAAATAGGCTTAAATTAGCTCGCTCAATCACTGAGATGATGCGCTAAACGTGTGGTTTTCTTTAAGTGATGCGAGTGGCGTGGCGCTTAGCGACTCCCAAAGCTGGCTTTCCCCGCTCAGGCAAGTACCATATACGCCTGCATATTTTACTGACTGCTTACTTATTAACTAATAGTCAGCAAGCACTCGGTAGCTACTCTTTCTGAAATTTCAGGACACTATAGATATGGCTCAATTTGTTTACAGTATGAACCGCGTGGGCAAAGTGGTTCCGCCCAAGCGTCATATTCTAAAGAATATCTCTTTATCGTTTTTCCCTGGCGCTAAAATTGGGGTGCTGGGTTTAAACGGCGCCGGTAAGTCTACCTTGCTACGCATTATGGCCGGCCTAGACACAGAAATTGAAGGTGAAGCGCGTCCCCAGCCAGGTATTAATATTGGCTATTTACCGCAAGAGCCTAAGCTCAAGCCAGAGCAAACCGTACGCCAAGCTATAGAAGAAGCGGTATCAGAGGTCGCCGGCGCGCTAAAAGAGTTAGATGAAGTGTATGCCGCCTATGCCGAGCCGGATGCCGACTTTGATCAATTAGCCAAGCGCCAAGGCGAGCTAGAAGCCATTATTCAAGCCGGTGATGGCCATAATCTGGATAACCAACTAGAGCGTGCCGCCGATGCGCTGCGGTTACCACCGTGGGACGCCACCATAGATAAACTCTCAGGTGGTGAGCGTCGCCGGGTGGCGATGTGTCAGCTATTACTTGAAAAACCCGACATGCTGCTACTTGATGAACCCACTAACCACTTAGACGCCGAGTCTGTGGCTTGGTTAGAGCGCTTCTTACATGATTATGAAGGCACAGTGGTCGCCATTACTCACGACCGTTACTTCTTAGATAACGTCGCCGGTTGGATCTTGGAGCTGGACCGTGGTGAGGGTATTCCTTGGGAGGGCAACTACTCTTCTTGGTTAGAGCAAAAAGATGAGCGCTTATCTCAAGAGCAGTCTTCAGAAGCTGCCCGCCAAAAATCCATCCAAAAGGAATTGGAGTGGGTGCGTCAAAATCCTAAAGGTCGTCAGGCTAAGTCTAAGGCGCGTATGGCGCGCTTTGAAGAGTTGCAAAATCAAGACTTTCAAAAGCGTAATGAAACCAACGAGCTATTTATCCCACCCGGCCCGCGTTTAGGGGATCAAGTCATTGATGTAGCCAACTTAACGAAAAGCTACGGTGACCGCGTCTTAATTGATGACCTATCCTTTAGCATTCCTAAGGGCGCTATCGTGGGCATTATCGGCCCTAACGGCGCCGGTAAGTCGACCCTATTTCGCATGCTAACGGGCGCCGAACAACCAGACTCAGGCACTATTACCTTAGGTGAGTCGGTGCAACTGGCCTCAGTTGAACAGTTCCGCGACAGCATGGACGATAAAAAAACCGTTTGGGAAGAAGTGGCAGACGGTCAAGATATGCTGCGCATTGGCAACTTAGAAATTCCTAGCCGCGCTTATTTAGGTCGCTTTAACTTTAAAGGCATCGATCAGCAAAAACGCGTCGGTGAGTTATCGGGCGGTGAGCGCGGTCGTTTGCATATGGCAAAGCTGTTGCAATCAGGCGGCAACGTCTTATTACTGGATGAGCCGACTAACGACTTAGACATAGAAACACTGCGTGCGCTGGAAAATGCCATCTTGGAATTCCCAGGTTGTGCCATGGTCATCTCGCACGACCGTTGGTTTTTAGACCGTATTGCGACTCATATTTTAGATTATCAAGATGAAGGTAAAGTCGAATTCTTTGAAGGTAACTTCAGTGAATATGAAGACTGGAAAAAGAAAACCTATGGCGCCGAGTCAGTACAACCTAAGCGTATTAAGTACAAGCGAGTGACAAAGTAAGTCAATTGCCTTGTTTAAAAGCCCGCCCAGAGCGGGCTTTTTATTAAATAGTCATTGCCAACGACAAGGCTTGTCTTGGCCATGGGGTAAGCTGCTCGCAGTTTGGACAGAAGATCCAACACTAAATAAAATAATATCCAACACTAACAATAAAGAGTAAGCGCAATGTTTAAAAAATTAACCACTGTTTCTCTCGCTGTTGCTGCACTAGCCTGTGGTGGACAAGCCATGGCCGCCAACTATGTAGGCGGTAATATTTTAGCAAGCAAATATGATGAAGACCGCGGCGGCAGCGCCGACCTAGTGAGCCTGTATGGCCGTTTAGGTACTGAATTTTCTGAAAACTTCTCGGGTGAGCTGCGCTTAGGCACAGGCATCGACGACGATAATATTGGCCGTACCAAAATCGAACAAGACTTGTTTTATGGTGCTTATGTACGCGGTGGCATCCCACTAGGTGATGTGTTTTTCCCGTATGCCGTATTGGGCGTCACTCATACTAAGATCAAATACTCAGGCCCGTTTAACTCCTACACTAACTCTGGCAGCGATGTGTCTTTCGGGTTAGGTACAGATGTTCACTTAAATGCGAATACCGATCTTAATATCGAATACATGAGCTACTACGATAAAAATGATGTTTCTATCGACGGTTTCGCCGTGGGTGTGACTTATCGTTTCTAAGCTAGTTTGCTAATCATTTATTAGCATTTAAAACACCGCTTTATATTTTAATATAAAGCGGTGTTTTTTTATCATTACGCCTTAAATTCGCCCCCCGTAGGCCATGATGCTATTCTTGGCAGCCCTTAAGATGCATGAGCGTGAATACTGCAATGGACACCTATGCCGCACAGGCTAAATTTAGCGCCGCAGAGACGTGGTTGGGCTTTAAACAGTTGCTACCATTGTCTTTTTTTGTGGGCGCTTTCGGCTTAGCCTTTGGGTTAGCGGCGGCGCAAACCGGTTTAAGCGAGGTTGAAATTGCTTGGATGAGTGCCCTAGTTTTTGCCGGCACCTCCCAATTTGCCGCCCTAGATATGTGGGGGCTGCAAGTACCGCTCATGCCCTTAGTCATCACCACATTTGCTATTAATGCGCGCCACCTGTTAATGGGCGCGACTTTATACCCTTGGTTGCGCTACTTACCTCCGCTAAAGCGCTATGGCTTAATGCTATTTGCCTCCGATGCTAACTGGGCCATGGCCATGCAAAGTTTTTATAAAGGCGAGCGCGCCTTGGGGCTATTTTTTGGTGGTGGTTTAGCCATTTGGTCGTGCTGGATGTTAGGGACCGGTATTGGTTTGTATTTTGGCAGTGCCATTGAAGACCCAGTGAGCATAGGCCTAGATATGGTGCTGGGTTGTTTCTTGCTGGCCATGTTATTGGGCGGGCGAAAAGACAGTCGTACTTTGGTTATTTGGCTGGTCGCCGGCAGTTGCTCCATGTTGGCCTATTGGTGGCTACCTGCTAATAGTCATGTGGTAGTAGGCGCCTTATCGGGCGGCTTACTAGGCTCAATTTGGATGGAGAACAGCGCCTCTCCTACCTCTCATTTAGAAAAGCCTAAGCAGGACTCTCCATGACGCTCACCACTGCCGGTAACGGTACCTTATTAATTATTCTCGCAATGGCAATAGTGACCTTAGCGACCCGCTTAGGCGGCGTCTTTGTGATGTCATTTATCCCTTTTAATCAGCGAGTACATCAATTTATTACCGCCATGTCAGGCTCAGTACTGGTGGCTATTTTAACGCCCATGGCCATTCATGGAGATATTGGGGCCCGCGCCGCTTTATTGACCACGGCGCTCACCATGCTGTTACTTAAAAAGCAGCTACCGGCGATTACTGCGGGTATTATTGCCGCCGCCCTAAGTCGCCATTTCTTTTTACTGTAAGGTGTGGCGCACCCGTCATATTGCAAAAAATCGGCATTTACCGCGGACTATGACCTGCCTTTACTCTTCACTACAGGCTAAGGCTTTGGCGACCAGGGCAGTCACCTCGTCACTTAATGGCAACTCTAGCGCCGCCGCTTGACCAGAAGCAGACATTTTCCGCCAGGTTTTCTTGATAATACTCACTATCTTTTCTTCACTGTGGCGTTGGGCAAAGTCGGCCAAATAGTAGCGTAAAAAAACTAAACAAATAACATCTTCTAGTGCTTGTGCTTGAGGGTCTTGCTTAAGCTGCTTTTTTAATAATAAATTTTTCACTGTGCTTTGCTCAGCCAAGCTATAACCCACCTTGGCCATCAACTGCGCCGTTAACTCACCATGAAAGGCACCTAAGTCACTGCGCCATTGATGATAACCGGCTCTGTTCATGGGGTAACTGGCGCGCGCTATGCTCCAGCGTTTAATGTGTTGGGCCCGACAAGCAATTTGTAACAACTCATCGGCATTCGGCACAAAAGCCCTTTGTTGCTCAGTCATGCGCAGGCCATATAAGTATTCTTTAGGCCAGCTCTGGCCGTGCGCTAGTTCTTGATTAGGGTCTTGCTTATTCTCTTCATCGATTAGCGCTAGTACTTGGGCTAAACGACTAGTCGTATCTTGTGTCATTTTTTTCCTTAATCCATTTTTAAGCAGCCTTAACTCACCGCGTAAGCGCCACTGCCTCATTAAATACCCTTTGTTAGGCACCCTTTTTAACTCACCATTGTTACGTTAACGGCTATAAAAGCAAGTGACGACTGTGACTGAACATGACGCCTTAAGCATAAAAAAATGATTTATATATTGATGCATATCAAATGACACTATAAAATAGCGCCTAAGTTGCATTATAAATACACATTAAGAGGCGTTAATCATGCTCGATAGTCGCACCCGAGAAATCGTTAAAAGTACTGTTCCTTTGCTGGAGTCTGCTAACACTGCACTCACCCAGCATTTTTATCAGCGTATGTTTCGTGACAATCCCGAGCTGAAAGACGTATTCAACCTTAGTAATCAAGTATCTGGTCGCCAGCCCGCCGCTTTATTTAATGCCGTGCTCGCTTATGCTAAAAATATCGACAACCCCGCCGTCTTAGCCAGCGCCGTAGAGCGAATTGCCCAAAAGCACACCGGCTTTGCTATTACGCCAGCGCAGTACGATATTGTGGGTCACCATTTACTAGAAACCATTAAAGAATTAGCGCCCGATGCCGCCACGCCTGAAGTTATTGATGCTTGGGCACAAGCTTACGGCGCTTTAGCGGGCTTATTTATTGGCCGTGAAGAGCAGCTGTATCAGCAAAGCGAGCAAAAGATCGGCGGCTGGCGCGGTTATCGCGACTTTATTGTTAAAGATAAACAAGTAGAAAGTGCCGTGATCACCAGCTTCTTATTAGAGCCAAAAGATGGCGGTGCCGTGATGGACTTCTTGCCCGGCCAATATCTGAATTTACACTTAGTGAGCCCCAAATTGGCAAACAATGAATATCGCCAATACTCACTTTGCCAAGCACCAAATGGTAAAACCTACCGTATTGCCGTAAAACGTGAGCCCAATGGCGTGGCTTCTAACTTTATGCACGATGAAGTTCATGTGGGCGATAGCTTACAAGTATTGCCGCCATCGGGTGATTTTTTCATGGAAGTGGGTCCTGAAATCCCTGTGGTATTAATCTCAGGCGGTGTGGGTCAAACCCCCATGCGCGCAATGTTAGATCAATTAATTAAGCATAAGCACACGGCAGCTATTCATTGGTTACATGCTTGTGAAGATGGCACCCAGCATGCTTTCCAAAAAGATATTCAGGCCTTGCGCCAAGCTAATAGTAATTTAACTACGCATATTTGGTATCGCACCCCCGGTGAGCAAGACCAAGCCGCCGAGCATTATCATAGCGAAGGTTTTATGAATCTCAATCAGCTAAAAGACAGTATTACTACCCCTAATACCCACTATTATTTCTGTGGCCCGCTGCCCTTTATGGCCATGGTTAAAGAAACCTTAGTGGGCTGGGGTGTGAGTGATGACCGTTTGCACTATGAAGTGTTTGGCCCTCACGAAACTCTATAATCCAACCTAGATCCCAGTCTATTGTGGTTAAGGTTTACAGAGTTAGCGCACTGGTCTAAATAGAAGACTCCATCATTACTTTACGCCCCGCCCTTGAGCGGGGCGCAAAGGCACAGGGGTTTTTATGGACATTAATGCGCTACAAACACTGCTCTTCGTTCCTGCTAATCGGCCGGAGCGCTTTGATAAGGCATTAGCCAGTGGGGCCGATGCCATTATTATCGACTTAGAAGACGCGGTACCGGCCAGTGAAAAAGACGCGGCCAGCAGCGCCTTAAGTCAGTGGCTAGAAAGTCAGCCTGCCAATTCAGTCCTCATTCGCATTAATGGCACCGGTAGCCCTTGGTTTAGCCAAGATACCAGCGTGTGTCGCTCCCCTGCTGTTGCTGGCATCGTGGTCCCTAAAGTCGATAATCCTGAAGCCCTCACCGAACTGGCCCACCTTAGCGAAAAACCCCTACTGCCTTTTATTGAATCTGCATTGGCTTTTAGTCGCCTGAATGAATTGGCTCAAGTGCCTAACGTGGCGCGCCTATTATTTGGCAAATTAGATCTCGCTTTTGATTTAGGCATGGACTACCCACCACCTGCAGGTGAACCGCTTGATGAAACCGCTTTTTTATATGCTCGCAGTCAACTGGTGCTCTGCTCACGAGTGCATGGCTTAGGCGCCCCCATTGATGCGGTTTATACCGCTTTATATGATGCAAAAGGCTTAACCGATTATGCTCGCCAAGGGATGCGCTTAGGCTTTGGTGGCTTTTTATTAATCCACCCCGCTCAAGTGGCCCCCGCCAATAAAGCACTGACGCCTACTAGCGCGCAAATTTCTTGGGCCAAGCAGGTACTGGCCGCAGAGCAGCGAGAAAAAGGCGCGGTGGTCGCCGTGAGTGGTAATATGGTCGATATTCCTGTTATGGCTCGAGCAAAACGTATTATGGCTCAGCTGCCCTAACGCTGTGGGGGAAATAGCCTTGCCAAGCTATACGCCACATTTCCTCCACTGGCTATTTACAGATACACTCTTTCCCTAAGGGTATAAATTATTGTTTAACGAGCGGCAAAACCGCTCACGTTAGGGAGCCTGTATGCTGGTTAAGTTGTTACGTAATGGAATTGGTGGCGTGTGGCAGGTGGGCGATTTTATTACTCGCCCCAGTAAAATGCGCCGCTCTGAATCCGGCCAAGCCGAAGTAGATGCAGCCTGTGGCGAGCTGGCACTGTATCAACTGCCGCGCTGCCCGTTTTGTATTAAAGTGCGCAGAAATATGCACAAGCTGAATTTGCCTATCGAGAAACGTAACGTGACGCCAGGCTCGCCTTATAGAGAGGAATTGGCGGCAGGTGGCGGTCGGGTGAAGTCACCTTGTTTGCGTATTACCGAGCAGGGGGAAGTACGTTGGATGTATGAGTCAAACGACATTATTGCTTACTTAACCGAGCGCTTTGGCCACATTAAATAACCAGTAATGCTTAGCTTGCTTATAAAAACGAGGCGTAATCTTAAAATTACGCCTCGTTGCGGTTATTGGTTTTGCTTTTAGTTAATTAAAGTCTAAAGCCAAATCGCTCATTAATTAGTGTCTATGCTGCACATCGTGCGCGGCATCTTGCACGGCTTCTCCACCACGCTCTACGTCTTTGCCAGCGCCTGCAATTGTGTTGCACCCTGCCAAGCCGCCTACTAAGCCTGCGACCATTAAGACTGCCATTAATTTCTTCATCATGGTTTGTGAAAACATAATTTAGTCCTTCTTTGGGTGAGTCAACAATTTCAGTGTAGACCTAATTACCGAGCATAACGAGTCCCATTGAAAACAATAGGACTCATTTTGTCGCAAGTTAAATAAAAGCAAATGGCGGGCACATTAAAATAAGTACGATTACGCCATGAGAAGCTAGCCTAAGGCGGTTATGATAGTGGCCATTAATGTAGAGTCAGAGGCAAATGATGCTAGCAATATTTTGGCAGTTTCTTAAATTAGGGTGCGTTAGCTTTGGTGGTCCGGCGGCCCATATTGGTTATTTTCAGCGCCACTTTATCCAAAAATTGGGTTGGATCCCTCAAGATAGGTTTGCCTCTACACTCGCACTGTGTCAATTACTGCCCGGCCCTACTTCTAGCCAATTAGGTTTTGCACTGGGATATCAGCGTGGCGGCTTATGGGGCGCCATTGCCGCTTTTGTGGGTTTTACGCTGCCCTCTTTTTTATTAATGCTGGGTTTAGCGCTTGCTGGTAGCGCTTGGACTCATCAACCCGCCGCGCTCGCCATCGTCACTGGCCTTAAACTATTTGCGCTCGTAGTAGTAGCCGATGCCGTCTTATCCATGAGCAAGCAATTTTGTCGCCAACAAAGCACGCTTATTATCGCCGTGGTCAGTGCCGCTATATTATGGCTAGTACCCAGTTTTATAAGCCAAGTAGGGGTACTAATAATGGCCGCTTTACTGGGCGCTGTATTATTAAAAGCAGAGCCAAGAGAGCAGCCACTTCCTCTTACCATTAACTGGCCATTTATGGTGGCCTTTGGTGCGCTACTATTACTATTGCCGTTGTTAAGCCTCAGTGGTAGCGCCGCTATTTTTGCCGATTTTTACCAAGCAGGCAGTTTAGTATTTGGTGGCGGCCATGTGGTATTACCGTTATTACAAGATAGCTTGCCGGACTCGTTATCCAATTCGACTTTTCTCACTGGTTATGGCGCGGCACAAGCGATGCCTGGGCCTATGTTTAGCATGGCAAGCTTTTTAGGCGCCGAGCTTTATTCTGCAGCCCCCGTGGTGGGCGCTGTAGTAGCCACGTTTGGCATTTTTTTACCAGGCTTTTTACTGGTATTAGCGCTGCAAAATAGTTGGCAGGCGCTAGCAGATCGCCCATCTTTGGCAGGCGCCATACGTGGCATTAATGCCGCTGTAGTGGGGCTATTACTTTCAGCCCTTTATTACCCCGTTTTCACCAGCAGTATAAATAGCGGTGGCGCCTCGGCATTAGCCGCCGCTGCACTGGGTTTATTAGCACTGCGTACCTTACGCTGTCCCATACTGCTATTAATTCCCGCCTTTATGCTGCTGGGATTTTGGTTGTAGGCGAATGAGGAAAAAAATAGAAAGCGCTGAGCAGATAAACACAAAGCTTGCAAGTTTGGGCTACTCCTCACTTTACCCTTAATGAGGCTTAAAGCGCTTTAATCTTAAAGCGTTGCTTATTACAAACACACTGGATAACGCCATAGCACCGGCGGCCAGCATCGGCGAGAGTAAAATGCCAAAGGCGGGATACAAAATGCCGGCCGCCACCGGAATTAAGCAGGCATTATAGGCAAAGGCCCAAAACAAATTTTGGCGAATATTACGCAAAGTCGCATGACTCATCGCTAAGGCGTTAGGCACAGTACGTAAATCGCCACTCATTAACACCACTTCCGCGGCCTCAATGGCAATATCGGTGCCCGTGCCTATTGCTAAGCCTACCTCGGCTTCGGCCAGCGCCGGCGCGTCATTAATGCCATCTCCCACAAACGCCACAGCACCATATTGCTCACGCAAGGCTTTCACTGCCGCCACCTTCCCCTCAGGCAAGACCTCGGCTTTTACGGTATCTATGCCTAATTGCTTGGCAATAGCTTGGGCAGTATGGCGATTATCACCGGTGATCATGGCCACGCTTAAGCCCAACTTATGCAACGCATCAATGGCTTGGGGTGTGCCCTCTTTAATAGGATCTGCCACCGCAATGATGGCTGCCAGCTTGCCATCTATCGCTGCATACAAGGGGCTCTTACCTTCAGTGGCGAGCTGTTCGCCAGTAGCAAAAAATACGCTTAAGTCATAGCCTAATTGATTAAGGTAGCGATCGGCGCCCACTTCTACCTTGTGCCCGGCTACGTTAGCCACTACGCCCAAGCCCGATAGCGACTGAAAATCTGTGGGCTCTGCTAAAGTGAGTCCTCGCGCCTTGGCCGCTGCGACTATGGCCTTGGCAATGGGATGCTCTGAGTGTTGCTCTACTGCGGCAACCAGCGCCAACACGCTGTCATCACCCGCGTCTGCAAACGCTGAGCTAAGTTGTAAGTCGGTAAGCTCAGGCTGACCTTTAGTGAGCGTGCCCGTTTTATCCAGCGCCACCACTTGGGTATCACGTAAGCTTTGCAGTGCTTGGCCTTTGCGAAACAGCACGCCTAACTCGGCGGCGCGCCCAGTGCCCACCATAATGGAGGTGGGTGTTGCTAAGCCCATGGCACAAGGACAGGCGATAATCAGCACCGCCACCCCATTAATTAAGGCATAACTTAAACTTGGCCCTAACCATAACCAGACCACAAAGGTCAGCACGGCCACCGCCATCACTATCGGCACAAACACCGCGGTCACCTTATCGACTAAGGCTTGAATGGGCAATTTAGCGCCTTGGGCTTGTTCAACCATACGAATTATTTGTGCTAATAAGGTATCTTGCCCCACCTTAGTGGTGAGCATCGTTAAGGCGCCGTTTTTATTAATAGTGCCACCCACTAGCGCATCGCCAGCGGTTTTTTCTACCGGCACCGGCTCGCCGGTCAACATAGACTCATCCACATAAGACTGTCCCGTTTGCACTGTGCCATCTAGCGGAATTCGCTCCCCAGGGCGTACTAATAAGCAATCTCCCACCTGCACCTGATTTAAGGGCACCTCTGTGGTTTGACCGTCTTTTTGTAAGCGCGCGCTCTTTACTTGTAACTTTACTAAGCCTTGAATCGCCTCACCGGTGCGCCCTTTGGCTCTAGCTTCTAAGAAGCGGCCCAATAAGATCAAGGTGACGATCACCGCCGCCGCCTCAAAATAGACATGCTGACTGGCCCGCGGCAACAGATCTTTGGCAAATAACACCAACATCGAAAAGCCCCACGCCGATAAACTACCCAAGGCTACCAAAGAGTTCATATCTGGCGCTCGACGCCATAAGGCAGGAATACCCGTGGTTAAAAAACGTCGCCCAGGCCCTAGCAACACCAAGGTAGTGAGCAGCCCTTGAATACTCCAGTTCAGTGTTTGGCCTAAGGTTGCCTCAAGCCACGACGCCATGCCGGGGATCAGATGACTGCCCATTTCCAAAATAAATACCGGCAGCGTGAGCATCAGCGCCCAGCTAAAGTCGCGTTTAAGGTGGTGCTGCTCCACTGCTCGGCGCTCATTATCTTCATCACGCTGGGAAGCACTAGCAGCAGTGATGGGCGTAGCTTCATAGCCCGCCTGTTTAATGGCCGCCACTAACTGCGCTTCGTCTACATTGCCACTCAACACGCTTACCTGCGCACTTTCTGTGGCTAAATTAACGCTAGCGGTCATTACGCCGGGCAGGCGTAATAGCGCCTTTTCGACTCGCCCTACACAAGAAGCACAGCTCATGCTAATAATAGTTAGCTCATACTCTTGAGTGGCCACCTTATAGCCAGCCTTGTTAATGGCTGCAATTAGGCTACTCACTGGAGTAGCTAAGCTCGCCGTCACTTGAGCTTTTTCGCTGGCTAAATTAACGCTGGCCGCCGACACGCCCGCGGTCTTAAGCAAAGCTTGCTCGACACGACGTACGCAAGAGGCACAGCTCATGCCACTAATAGCTAGTTGCAGCTGTTGTTCAGCAGATTGAGAAAGGTGAAGGCTCGCCATAGATAAGATCCTTAGTAAGACAGGTGTGGCATTCATAGCTCAAGCCTAAGGCTTACCATGGGGGTAAGGTCAAGGTGTGCAGAGCAGCGCCGAGCGACATTAAATAAGTAACACTATTTGCCAAGAAATACAGGAAAGAATAAGGAACAATTTTGAAAGGAGCTTAAGTCATTAATGCCAAGCACAGACCAATACTAAACACGTTTAGTAATAAATAAGCGTTTATCACTCGTCGAACTTATCTCGGCTTAATTTTTTGTGGGTTTTGTGGCAACCCCATCATTAGTCTTTGGCTTGGCGGGATTATGCATCATTTTTTTGCGAGAGCTGCTCTAGGATGGCGCAGTGGGAGCTTTCATCGCCAGAGCAAGCAAAAATCATATTTTTTAAGGTGGTTTGCATGGCAGCAAGCTCGGTCATCTTATGCTCCACCTCTGCCAAATGTTGCTGGGCTACCTGTTTAACGGCACGACTGGCCCGCTTAGGGTTTTGCCAAAGACTGAGTAAGTCGTGGATTTGGGCCATAGAAAAGCCTAATACTCGCGCTTGGCGAATAAAGGTGAGCACCTCAATATGCTGCATATCGTATTGCCGATAGCCCGCCTCAGTACGCGCTACCGACGTTAACAGCTGAATGTCTTCATAATGGCGGATCATCTTGGCCGATAAACCACTTAAGCGCGCCGCCTCACCTATGTTCATGGCTTGCTCCCTAAATAATAATGAGGGGTGAGGAGTAAGGCACATATAAGCCACTGACAGGCTGGGCTTTACCTCACTCATTGCCGCTCACACCTCACTGCATGTTAATTATCGCTAATGGTAGGTGGGTAGCCTGCTTCAGTCAGGGCATTAATTAACTGCTGAGGCGTGTTATGACTATTCACCGTGATTTGATGATTAAGTAAGTCAAACTCAATCTCACAGTTTTCATCAACGGCCGTTAACGCTTCACTGATGGCACTCACACAGTGGCCGCAGGTCATATCTGGAATGGTAAATTCAATCATGTCACTTTCCTTTAATCAGTTAGGTTATTGATGGCTAGAATTTACTTAATTTAGTCTAAGGTATCTAGCTGACTATTTTTAGGCCATAGCTGCTCCATCACCAGTGCGATTAAGGTGCCCGTAAGCAAGCCATTACCCAGCAAATATTGCGCTAAACCCGGCCAGTGAGCATACAGCTCTGATGGCAAGAACATACAGCCTACACCTAATAATACCGTCACTCCTAAAATAGTGCCGGAGCGTTGATCTAGGGGATACTTAGTGAGTAATTGAAAGGCCAGTAATACCAGTTTAATAAAGGCTGCGAGCAAGGCCGCGTTTGCCACCGGGGCGGGCAAGAGCGATAAAAAATCCACCGCCGCTGGAAATAAGCTGACTACTGCCAGTAAAACACACGCCAAAATAAACGGCGCCCGCCTTTGATCTCCCGTTAATTGGATAAAGCCGGCCGTAATCGGTAGAGGCACTACCGCAATCGTCGACAAACCGCCGGCCATAATATGACTAATTCCCGAGGCAAAGCTGCTGCGATTAAGTGCCTCCTTCATGCTGGGTTGAGGGCCTTTCACGACCGTAGAAATAGCGGTCACCGCTGCCACTTGATTAGATATTAACAGCAGAGAAAATAATACCGCCACCACCAACATGCCTAAATCTAGCTTAGGCGCACCAAAAGCAAATAAGTCAGGTAGCTGTATCATAGCGTCGTGACTGGGGGTACTCGCGGCGTTTAAGCCAAACAGCGCAAAGGCGCCCCAACCAAACACAATCCCCATTAATACCGCATAGGTACGCACTAACGCATGGCGACTAAAAGAACACAGTAAGCCCCCCGTAAACACCATTAACCCTATTAGGGCCACCGGTATCGTCATCACGCCAGATTGAGGGTCGGTAACCATACCGCGCACAAAGACCCCAGAAAGCTGGATCACTAACAGCAGCATAAAGCAGCCCGTGACTAAGGGCGTAAATAAAAACAATAAGCGATGGGTTTGGCGAGCAATGCCCAGTACTAACATAATGACGCCCGCGACTAATACGCCGCCGGCCAGTAAGCGCAATATCTCGCCGCCTTCATGGCCTTGATCTCGGCCGATATACGCCATGACCACAAAGACGATAGCCCACGAGCCAGCGGGGCCATCTGCCACCGGATACCGGTGGCCAAGAGTGATTTGTACTAACGAGCTTAAGCCCACTAATAACAAAGTACGTTGCATTAAACCGGCAATCTCAGCGCTATCTAAGCCAAAGGCTTGCCCTAAAATAATGGGCAAGGCTAAGGCATTAGCTAATAAAAAAATAAACCACTGGCTGACACTCAAGCCCCAGCCAAAACGAGATTGCATAACTAAACTCCCACTAAAAAAATAATGGCTCGCTTTCGCGAACGTAAAAAATAACTCGCTTATGCCTTACCAAGCACCTCGCTGCCCCCAAAATAATCTGTCCTTAATAAGGAGCAATCTCTTGATCCCAAAATAAAATAGGGGGCAAGCTTAGGCAAAATACAGTAGAATACGCCGCCTTCTTGGTGCTAGCGCACTAGAGTATCGCCCTGACGGCGCAGGCGGTTTGGTAAAGGCGATGCTAAGCGTCGCTTTTACCAAACCCCCCAAACGATCGTAAAGGATTGAAAAATCATGGAAACTGCTCGCCCCATTCGCCGTGCTCTTCTGAGCGTGTCTGACAAAGCCGGCATTATCGATTTTGCCCAAGGCTTACATGCTCGCGGTGTTGAATTATTATCAACCGGAGGCACCGCCCGACTTTTGGCTGAGAATGGCCTCCCCGTTACTGAGGTGTCTGATTATACAGGCTTTCCTGAAATGATGGATGGCCGAGTTAAAACCTTGCACCCTAAAGTACACGGCGGCATCTTGGGGCGTCGTGGTACAGATGACACCATTATGGCCGAGCACCAGATTGCACCTATCGACATGGTGGTTGTTAATCTTTATCCCTTTGCTAATACCGTCGCTAATGCCGATTGCACCTTAGAAGATGCCATTGAAAATATCGATATTGGCGGACCGACTATGGTACGTGCCGCTGCTAAAAATCACAACGATGTCGCGATAGTGGTTAACAGCCAAGATTATGCACGCTTACTCAGTGAAATGGATGCGGGTAATAACAGCCTAACTCAAGCCACCCGCTTTGATTTAGCCATCGCCGCCTTTGAGCACACCGCCCAATATGATGGCATGATTGCCAACTACTTTGGCACCATGGTTCCGGCTTACCATGGCGTCAGTGAAGGCTCGGCGTTTCCACGCACCATTAATTATCAATTCACTAAAAAGCAGGATTTACGCTACGGTGAAAATAGCCACCAGAATGCCGCTTTTTATGTAGAAAATATCCTTGATGAAGCCTCGGTGGCCAGCGCGACTCAGCTGCAAGGCAAAGAATTATCATTTAATAATATTGCCGACACCGATGCCGCACTCGAGTGTGTAAAAGAATTTTCGGCACCTGCCTGTGTCATTGTTAAGCACGCCAACCCCTGTGGCGTGGCACTGGGTGATAGCCTGCTGCAAGCCTATGAGCGCGCCTTTCAAACCGACCCCACCTCAGCCTTTGGCGGCATTATCGCCTTTAACCGCGAACTGGATGCTGACACCGCAAAAGCCATAGTGGATCGCCAGTTTGTGGAAGTCATTATTGCGCCTAGCGTATCCGATGCGGCACAAGCCATAGTGGCTGAGAAGAAAAACGTGCGTTTATTAGTCTGTGGCCAGTGGACAAGCAAAACCAATACCTTAGATATTAAACGCGTCAATGGCGGCATTTTAGTACAAGACCGCGACCAAGGTAATATTGGCTTAGATGACTTAAAAGTGGTCAGCAAACGCCAACCCACCGCCGCCGAATTAGAAGATTTATTATTCTGCTGGAAAGTCGCCAAGTACGTGAAATCTAACGCTATCGTTTACGCCAAAGGCGCACAAACCATAGGCGTAGGTGCCGGCCAAATGAGCCGCGTTTACTCCGCTAAAGTCGCAGGTATAAAAGCGGCCGATGAAGGCTTACAAGTAGCTGGTTCAGTAATGGCCTCCGACGCTTTTTTCCCGTTTCGCGATGGCATAGATGCCGCTGCTGCCGCCGGTATTAGCTGTGTTATTCAGCCTGGTGGCTCTATGCGTGACGAAGAAGTGATCCAAGCCGCCGACGAGCATGGCATGACCATGGTCTTTACCGGCATGCGCCACTTTCGCCATTGATGAGAAGCTAGGGCTTAACCGCAAACAAGATCCCTAGCGACTATCAAGTGCTTTACTAATTTTGAGGAGCAACATTGATGAAAGTATTAATCATAGGTGGTGGCGGTCGTGAGCACGCATTAGCTTGGAAAGCGGCGCAATCAAAACAGGTGACTCAGGTGTTTGTGGCGCCTGGTAACGCAGGCACCGCATCTGAGCCAAATTTAACTAACGTCGACCTTAGCGCTACCGATATTCAAGGCTTATTGGCGTTTGCTAAGCAAGAGCAAGTTGGCCTCACTATCGTTGGCCCAGAAGCGCCGTTAGTCGCCGGTGTAGTGGATGCTTTTGAAGCCGAACACTTAACCATCTTTGGCCCCAGTGCCGACGCCGCACAGTTGGAAGGCTCAAAGGCCTTTAGTAAAGATTTTTTAGCGCGCCAGCGTATTCCCAGTGCCCAGTATCAAAACTTTACCGAAGTGGAGCCCGCAATCGCTTACCTGCGAGAAAAAGGCGCACCTATCGTGGTAAAAGCCGATGGTTTAGCGGCCGGTAAAGGCGTGATTGTCGCCATGACATTGAGCGAGGCCGAAACCGCGGTGCGCGATATGTTATCGGGCAACGCCTTTGGTGAAGCGGGCAATCGCGTGGTGATTGAGGAATTTTTAGAAGGCGAAGAAGCCTCTTTTATCGTCATGGTCGATGGTGAGCACGTATTGGCCATGGCCACCAGCCAAGACCATAAGTGCGTTGGCGACGGCGACACCGGCCCTAATACCGGCGGCATGGGTGCTTATAGCCCAGCACCGGTGGTGACCGATGAAATTCATGCTCGCATCATGGAACAAGTTATTATGCCCACCGTGCGGGGCATGGCTGCTGAGGGTAATACCTACAAAGGCTTCTTATATGCGGGGCTAATGATCGATAACACGGGTCAGCCTAAAGTCATTGAGTTTAACTGTCGCTTTGGCGACCCAGAAACTCAGCCCATCCTAATGCGCTTACAATCTGACTTAGTTGAGCTGTGCTTAGCCGGCTGTCAGGGTAAGCTGAACACCGTTAGCGCCGAGTTTGACCCGCGACCTGCGGTCGGTGTGGTGTTAGCTGCAGGTGGCTACCCGGCTGATAACTATCGTAAATTTGATGTGATCACCGATATTCCCGCCGAAACTGCACTCACTAAAACATTTCACGCAGGTACTGCGATGCAAGTGGGAAACTTGGTGACCTCAGGTGGACGAGTATTATGTGCTACCGCGCTTGGCAATACCGTAACCCAAGCCCAAGCCAATGCCTATCAGGTGGCTCGTCAAATTAAAGGGCAAGGGCTGTTTTATCGCCACGATATTGCCTATCGCGCTATTGAGCGAGAACAGGCTAAGCAATAACCGCACCTTGTAAGCCGCCTCTTAGGCGGCTTTTTTTATAGCAGAGATACTGATACGCGCTTTTAAGCAGAATGTAGAACTGTCATCTACGCTTGTAAGTGCGATCGCGCTTTGTCTAAAGAGCGTGAGTTATTTCAAATGCTTACATCAAGGAGGTTTTATGACGACTAGCCACAAGGTATTTCGACAATCCTTACTGAGCTTAGGCCTGAGTGTTGTGCTGAGTGCGCCGCTGATGGCCGCTCCTATCCAAACCAGTGATAGCGATGAGGGCGAGATCCTTACCAACGATGCCGGCATGAGCTTATATGTGTTTGATAAAGACGAGGCAGGGGTAAGTAACTGTAACGATAAGTGTGCCGAGAATTGGCCGCCACTTGCCGCAAGTAAAGAAGATAAAGCCGACGGCGATTACGACATTATTAAACGCGCCGACGATAGCTTACAGTGGAGCTATCAAGACCAGCCTTTATATTTATGGAAAGAGGATAAATCCCCCGGCGATATCTCAGGGGATGGTAAGTTTGATGTGTGGCATTTAGCCACCCCTTAACCACTACACTTCTAAAGCACCGCCGCCCGCTATCAACACTAAGGGCGGCGTTTTCGTTAAGGACTTAAAAAATTATTTTTAACCAGCTTAACGACTTCGTCCATTCGCCCACTTAACACGGCTTTAGCCGAATATAAGGTCGTGCCCGCCACCTGACCGGCCTCAATTTTTGGCGGCATAACCAGCTCTACTGGATTCACTTTTACATCTAATAACGCGGGCCCGTCTTGGGCTAATAATTCCCTTAAGCCCTGCTCAAGCTCATGCTTATATTCTATTTTTCGCCCCCACATGCCCAAGGTTTGGGCCATAGCGCCAAAGTCAGGATTAACCAAGTCGGTAAAAGCAGATAATAAGCCCTCGACCTTTTGCTCAAGCTCTACAAAACCTAATGATGCGTTATTAAAGACAATGATTTTTACCGGGATATTTTCTTGGACTAGGGTCAATAAATCCCCAAGCAACATGCTAAGGCCGCCATCACCACACATAGCAATAACTTGGCGCTGAGGGTACGCCTTGGCAATGCCCAACGCTTGAGGATAGGCATTGGCCATAGTGCCATGTAATAAACTGCCTAAGGTACGGCGGTGTTCATGACTAAAAATATGGCGCAGCATCCAGACCATAGGACTACCGCCATCGGCAGTAAAAACGGCGTCTTTAGCAGCCATCTGATCTAGCGCATAGGTCAGCTCTTGAGGATGAATTAAAGTATCTTTATCAGAGTGCTGGCAGGCTTTATCAAGGGCGTCTTGGTATAAGTGACGACATTTATCTAACCAGGCTGTATCTGGCTTAGCTTCCAGTTTATCCACGAGTGTCGCGCAGGTGTCACGCACACTGCCCACTACCCCTAACTCTATGGGATGGCGCAGGCCAATTTTTCCAGGATCTATATCCACTTGAATAATAGTGGCCTCCTCGGGATAAAACTGGGTCCAAGCAAAACTGCAACCTAGCAACAATAAGGTATCGCATTTAGTGAGCGCATGAAAACCGCCCTCAAGGCCAAAGACACCGGTCATGCCCACACCATAGGGATTATCATATTCGATAAAGTCCTTCGCCCTTGAGGTCCAGGCCACAGGAGCATTTAACTTTTTTGCCACTGCCAGCACTTGCTCGCGGGCATTATGACAACCAAAGCCGGCATAAATAGCGACTTTTTTACCCTTGTTAATACGCTCGGCCACCGCCTCTAATTCAGCCTCACTGGGCAGCACCCGAGGATTAAAAACATGACTGCGCCACGGCAAAGCAGTGTCGGGTTTTTGGGTGAAAATATCTCCGGGTACAATAATTACCGCCACTCCCCCGAGAGCCAGTGCTTTTTGAGCGGCAATCGCCGTGAGACGTTGTGCTTGCTCAGGGTTGACCAAGGTTTCACAAAACACACTGTATTGTTCGAAGATTTTTTGCTGATCCACATCTTGTGGAAATCCTACGCCCATATCAGCGGTAGACACTTGGGAGGCAATAAACACCACAGGTGCACCATTGCGGTGCGACTCAAACAGTCCATTTACAAAGTGCAAACTGCCTGGTCCACAGGTGCCGGCGCACACACTTAAATGATGAGTCATGCAGGCTTCGCCGCCGGCGGCAAAGCCTCCCACCTCTTCATGGCGAACGTGCACCCATTCCATGTCGCTTCGCCGAATGGCGTCGGTGAGGTGGTTAATAGTATCGCCAACCACGCCATAACAGCGCTTAGCACCGGCTTCTAACAAGACCTCTACCATGACTTCTGCAACGTTAGCACTCATCATTTTCTCCTGTGGGTTAATAAGGCGCCTTCTTAGCGCACTGTTTTACTCCTAAAGTATCTCTGTCATTCTCGGGATTGTTCTGACTAATCAGCGCTTAATGGTAAAAAGAGCCCCTAAGGGCTCTTTTATTTATAGTTGTTCAGCTAGCCACTTAGCAAAGTTTGGCAACGCGCCTAAGTGGGGTAATAACGTTAAGGTAAGCTGTGGATATTGCTCGCGCTTTTCATGTACCACCGAGGGTAAGTCTTCCACTACATGGCGCCCTTGCGCTAAAAAGTAGGGAAAAATCTTGATATCACTGGCCCCTGCTGCCACTTGGCTATCAATGGCCTGCGCTAAAGACGGCTCGGCTAACTCCCAAAAAGCATGCCCCATAATGTCAAATCGCTCACCTAAGGCATGAGTCACACTCGCAGAAAAATCTGCTATTTCTTGATTAGCAAGCTCACGACGGCTGCCATGTGCCACTAAAATAAAGCCTTTCATCTACTCTTACCCTCTTAAAGACAATCTGACTAAAAATATCATTGTTTACTAAACTTGCTGGTGCAATATCTGTGGTACTTGCCCAGCAAGCACATCAACGCAGTAATCCCAGCTAGCAATACGATAATGTTGAATATCCTCGTCTAAATACACCCCTTGGCTTTGCTGATGAAACCAAATTAAAAATCGCGAAGGCGTAACTAAATAAATTTGAATATCGGAGTCACTATCATCTTCGTCAGCCATAAAATCTAGCGTTTCAGCGCCTTCTAGCACGCGATAGCCAAAAATATGATCAAATTGCAGCTGATAAACTACCAGTGGCGGCGTATTAACTTGTACGGGCATACCCATAGAGAGTCGCAGCTTACCGGTCCACACATCTTGGTAAACCTCTGTCACCATTAGTCCTGTGGTTAAACCACAAGCACCCGACCAAGGTGTGGTCATTTGTCGAACGGTATTGGCTTCCATAGCGCCTCCTACAAAGGAAACAGGCAAGGATTAGTTATAACAAGCTTATATGAAGAGGGGCAAGTCGTAAGTAACGAGGAGTAAAACCATAAAAAAACCCGACCTAAGTCGGGTTTAAGAAACTTACTTAATCGCGTCTTTTAACGCTTTGCCTGCTACAAAAGCAGGCACATTCGCCGCCGCAATCTGAATTTCTGCGCCGGTTTGTGGGTTACGACCGGTGCGCGCAGCACGATGGTTCACTTTAAAGGTACCAAAGCCCACCAGTTGCACTGGGTCACCTTCTTTGAGGCTTTGGGTAATTCCACTAAGTACTTCTTCCAGCGCAGCCTTGGCCTGTGCCTTATTTAAATCTGCCTTAGCGGCAATTGCTTCTACAAGCTGAGTCTTATTCATAAGGGATCCTTTCTCACTTGGCATTAAGTGGTTGCCCACTCTATTCAAATTTAGGCCTCAAGCAAAGCCTTTGTATCAAGGGCTAACATCAAGTGCCGTTGTTTTGTGCAGTTCTTACTAAAAACGTCACATAATTCCCTGCTATCACGTCCTAGCTGCTGACATAAGGGCTAGATAGGGCTCGCCAATTAATTAAAAAGCAGTGGCTAAGCGTTGCATAAGCACCTCTGTCAGCATAACTGAGCGAACAATAAGCTACTAGGGAACAGGCCAACCTGTGCTCAAAATTATGCGCTGTGTCATTCAAATCCGTCAATTTTCGACTTTACGCGCCCCTTAATACCCCCAGACGAGTTTATTTAGCCTTAGCGACTAAGTCTTTAATCACCACACTAGAGTCGTAACGGCCAAAACCTTGAGCGAGTAACTGCTCATAGACTTGGTACACTTGCTCAGTCAGCGGCAAGCTTAAGCCTTGCTGCTTGGCTTCATCTAAACAAATACCTAAGTCTTTATGCATCCATTGTGCGGCAAAACCAAAATCAAACTTATCATCACTCATAGTTTGCGCACGATTTTCTAGCTGCCAGCTTTGCGCGGCGCCGCCGGCTAATACGTCAATCAGAGTCGGTATATCAAGCCCAGCTTTATTTGCAATCATCAAGCCCTCGGCAATGCCTTGCACCGCGCCGATAACACAAATTTGATTCACCATCTTACAACGCTGTCCTGCCCCTACCGGCCCTAAACGGGTAACTTTCTTACCATAAGCGCTAAGGACGGGAGCCGCTTCATTAACCTCATTTTCATCGCCGCCGATCATAATGGTTAAGGCGCCATTTTCTGCCCCTAGTTGCCCACCTGATACCGGCGCATCAATAAAGCGCAAGCCCAGCTTTTGTGCCGCCGCCGACAGCTCTTCTGCCAAGCTCGCCGAGGTGGTGGTGTGATCCACTAATAGGGCACCTTTTTTCATACCGGCAAACACACCCTCCTCGCCGTAGACTACGGAGCGTACGTCATCGTCATTGCCCACACACACCATCACTATGTCTGCCTCTTTGGCCGCCGCCGCTGGCGTATCGGCAAAGGTGCCACCTTGCGCTTGTGCCCAAGCCTGCGCTTTTTCTAAGCTGCGGTTATAAACACACACTTGATGGCCGGCTTGTTGTAAATGCGCCGCCATTGGAAAGCCCATTACGCCTAAGCCAATAAATGCCAACTTCATTACTCTCACTCCTAAATTGAAATAAAATATCGCACCTAGCTGAAACTAATAACGCTAACACTGTCTATTAGGCGGGTACGCTTGGGGGTTGCAAGAGACATGCAAAACGGGTTAATAACATCTGCTTTTTACTGAGATACCGGTTTTTTTTGTAAAATCCGCTGTAGCGTACGCCGGTGCATATTGAGCGCACGTGCAGCAGCAGAAATGTTGCCTTCATGCTGTTGCAGCACAAACTGTACATACTCCCAAGATTGCTTGCGCACCGAGGGCTGAAATGCCACCCAAGCAAGCGCCTCTTGTGGCTCAAGCTCCCAAGGACCAAAGGCCGCCAGTAGCGTATCCACATCTGCAGGCTTGGGTAAATATTGCGACGCTCCCAATTTTACTGCACTCACCGCCGTACTAATGCTGGCATAACCCGTTAATACCACAATAGGCACCTTAGGAAAGCGCGCCAATAGCGCAGGCAACAATTGTAAACCGCTTTCGCCATCTAAATTTAAGTCTAAGATAATACCTTGCAAAGGAGCCGTGGTGGCCAATGCGCTAGCGCTATCTGGCACCCACAGTAAATTAAGATCACGCCGCGCAAAGCCACGCATTAACAGCTGGCCAAAGGTAGCATTATCATCGATTAATAAAAAAGACGCTGCATTTTGGCTGTTAGGCTGTTGTTCACTCATGACTCATTCCCTTGTTCCTATCAGCAGGCTCAGCGATGCACAGCGGCAACTGAATATGGGCATGTACACCCCCGCGGGATTATTACGCAGCGTTAAACTGCCCTTAAGCCGCGAAAAAGTAGCATGTGCCAGCCACACCCCCATGCCAAGCCCTGTGGTTTTTTCTGAGTCTTGCTGATTGAGGCCCGCTTGGGCAAGTTGTTCATCACTTAAATGCCCTTGGCGATTATAAATATCTAAATACAGTTGCGGCTGCAGCTCATGGTGCTCAATACGAGTCACTAACTCCACCTTGTTATTTCCTGCATCGGCGGCATTATCTAAGATATTCAATAATGCTGACCAAAATAAATTATCTAACCAAACACAAATATCACAGTCAGCATCGTTTGCTTGCCAAGCTAATTCGGCATCGGGGCGCAAGTTAGTCCAGCGAGCCAAATACACCCGCAGCTGTTGATAAAAATAAACGGGCTTCAGTCGCGACTCAGCTTGGTGCTTTAACTGCCATAGCACTTGGCGACACAACTCCAGCTGTTGATGTAACAGCGTTAAATGCTGCTGCCCCTGTGCACTTAAGTGCGGCTCACAGCTTAATTCTTCGCTCAACAAAAATAAATTACTCAGCGGGGTAGAGAACTGATGAGCAAGACTTGCCGACTCCAAGCCCAGTAGTAAAAATTGCTCCTGCTCTTGCTGCTTTTGATAAGCCTGCTGTAATAATTGCTCTTTAGTCGCCAATAAGCGCATTAACCAAGAAACAGTACCTGTGATCAAGACGGCAGATAAACTAAAAGTTAACCACATCCCCAACAAATGTAAGTTAAATAAGCCCGACTCCGTAGGCGCGCCATGAGCCACATGAAGATCGCTGATCATGGGTTTAAACCAATAAAACAAGCCTAAATAACTGAGCATGGTGCTGGCTACACAGCCCCAAGCAAAAGCCGCTCGGCAAGTAATGGCAGCGATTAATAGCGGAAATAAATACAAAGCCACGGCAGGATTCATGGCGCCACCACTAAAATAGATAATGGCGGTAAGCAATATAATATCACTCACCAATGCCACTTCTTTCAAATAAGCAAGGTGGCGACGGTAGTATCCTAGAGCCGTGATCACGCCATTACTAAGTAACAGCAACAGTAACAGCCCCAGCAACTCCCAGCTTAAAATCGGTAGTAACACCCAATCGGTAAATAATAAGGCGCAGCTTAAGGCAATAAAAAATAACCAGCGCACGCTCAGCACAAAAGTTAAGGGCCCAACCATGGGCCAACTGCCTAATTCAACTTGTTGGAGTGCACTAAGAAAGAGAGGGAGGGGCAGCCTTGGCATAGGGGTTCCTTGATTAAATTATCTCTGCCAGCTTATCAGGCTAAGGAGCATAAGCTGCGACAATTTGTCACATTGTGACCAAACGAGGAGCTGCTACCCTCGCTGTCTTATCCAAGTGAGGCTTTGCTCAGCCGTATTGGCTGAGCCTAAGCGTATAAGTCCACCTCGTATTTGGTTTAATCACCTTCATTGAGGCGATGGCTATGATAACCAAACATCCTAGGCTTGCGCTATTCTCTCTTACTCTGCCGCTGCTTGGCAGCCATTCGACTCAGCTGCAGGCTCAAACTGATGAGTCAGTTCAGCAACAAATCGCTCTATCCAGCTCGCAAATGGCCACTATTATCGTTACCGGCTCACCACTGACGCAACCTAATCGTATTAGTCTAGATCCTAAATCGCCAGTGCAGCCGATCCCTACCGCCGATGGGGCCGGTTTATTAAAAACCGTGCCTAATATGAGTATCACCCGCAAAGGCGGCATGGCCGGCGACCCACTGTTTCGGGGTTTAGGTGGATCACGCTTAAGCATTACCAGCGACAACAATTATGTATTGGGAGGCTGTGGTGGGCGCATGGATCCGCCCACTGCCTATTTATTTCCCCGCTCCTATGACGAAGTGGTGATTACTAAAGGCCCACAAACCGTGACTCAAGGCCCAGGTTTAGTAGCGGGGTCGATTCAGTTTTTACGAAACCCCAGCTATTACGCTGAGCCAGAATTTAATTTGGAAACCGGCTTAACCACAGGCAGTCAAGATCGCTTAGATGGCTTTGTAGCGCTAGATGCCGGTAACCAATTTGGCTATCTGCGTCTTAATGGTAATCAAAACCAAGCTCATGACTATAAAGACGGTGCGGGGTACAAAGTGCATTCGGCTTACGATAAAAACAGCCAAAGTCTGCAGTTAGGCTTAACTCCCGATGAACTGAGCCTGTTAGAAGTGTCGCTGGATCGCAGCCGAGGTGAAGCCGCTTATGCCGACCGAAGCATGGACGGCAGTCAATTTGACCGTGATGCTTGGAGTGTAAAGGCCGAGCGTTATGCCATTACTCATTGGTTAAGCACACTGCAGCTGCAATATGGTCATAGCTTAATCGATCATGTGATGGATAATTACAACTTGCGGGATCATAATAGTGGTATGTTTAGCGCCATGAACCCCAAGCGTAGTACCGACACCGCCCGCGCTATGGCCGAGCTCAGTTTAGGCGAGCACATCACTAAGGTCGGCGTAGACTGGCTGGCGGATAATCACAGCTCACGCATGGCCATGGGCATGAGTGCCAACGCCGCCAATAGCTATCAAACTAAGGCGTATCAAGACACTCAGTCTTTTAGGAATGTGGGCTTTTTTATTGAAGATAACTGGCAACTTAACCCCGAACAACGACTCATTAGCGGGCTACGTCTCGATCATACTCAAGCTCGTTTTGAAAAAATGCCCGCCAGTAATACTCTTAAAGAACAAGACTATCAGCTGCAGGCGGGTTTCCTGCGCTTTGAGCACAGCCAACAAGCTTGGACCTGGTATGGCGGTTATGGCCAAGCCGAGCGCGCACCAGATTTTTGGGAACGTAACCGTAACAGTCAATTAAACAGTGAAACCAACTATCAAATTGATACTGGCGTCTTATATAAAGCAGGCAAACTCAGCGGCTCAGCCTCATTATTTGCCAGCTACATAGATGACTTTATTTTAGTGGATAACTTAGACCCCGCTAGAGCCCGTAACATTAATGCACGCCGCGCTGGTGGAGAGCTGGAAGTGGCGTGGCAGTTTGTTCCCGATTGGAGCCTAAGCAGCAACTTGGCCTATACCTATGGTCAAAACCACTCGGATGGCGTGGGATTAGGTCAAACGCCACCACTGGAGCTGAACACTAGCTTAGTCTACGACAACGGTATTCAAGAAGCGGCACTGTTAATACGCAACGTAGCTAAGCAATCGCGCTTTGCAGAGGGGCAAGGCAATATTATCGGCCAAGACTTAGGCGCCGCTTCCGGCTTTACGGTATTTTCGGTGAATGGCGGATGGCAACTCACACCCGCGCTAAAACTCACTGCCGGTGTGGATAATATTTTTGATAAGCAATACAGCGAATTTATTAATAAACAAGATGCCGATATCGCCGGCATTAATCCGCAAATCGCGCGTATTAATGAACCTGGCCGGCAATGGTGGGCCGATGTGCAACTGACGTTTTAATCATTTGCTTACTCAGCAAAAGGAGCCAACTTAGGCTCCTTTTTTTAGCGTTAAAGAATATTATCCGCGCGCTCACCCTTAAAAATGCAGCCCTGGCGCTAAGGTGCTTGGCATGCTGACGGTATCTTCTTCCATGGATGCCACCGGATAAGCGCAGTAATCGGCGGCGTAATAGGCGCTGGCTCTGTGATTACCGCTATCGCCCACGCCACCAAAGGGTGCCGCACCAGAGGCACCGGTAAGCGGTTTATTCCAGTTAACGATGCCAGCACGAATATGACGGAAAAAATACTCCCAATCTGCTTGCTGATCCGACAATAAACCTGCCGCTAAGCCATAACGAGTATGGTTAGCCATCATCACCGCCTGTGCCAAGTCATCATAGCGACTCACCTGTAACAGCGGACCAAAATATTCTTCATCAGGCAAATCACTGATATTGCTCACTTCGATAATGCCAGGCGATACCAAGCCGGTGTTCGCTTGCAACGATTTGAGCATCAATAATGACTGTGCGCCTAGCGCTAATAAATGCGCTTGTGCCGCTATCATGGCTTTTGCGGCTGCCACTGACACTAAAGCGCCCATAAAAGGCTGCGGCTCGGCGTCGTACACACCGACTTTTAACGCCTTAGTCACAGCAATTAAGCGCGCTAAAATAGCATCGCCCGCTTCACCTTTAGGTAATAATAAACGCCGCGCACAGGTACAACGCTGACCAGCACTAATAAAGGCCGACTGGATAATGGTATATACGGCGGCATCGATATTAGCCACTTCAGCCACCACGAGTGGATTATTACCGCCCATCTCCAGCGCCAATATTTTACTGGGTTGGCCGGCTAATTGTTCATGTAATAGTTGTCCGGTGTGGGATGAGCCAGTAAAAAACAAGCCATTAATATCTTGGTGCGCCGCCAGTGCTTTAGCGGTGGCTACCTCGCCTTGTACTAAATTTAACACACCCGCCGGCAAGCCAGCCTGCTGCCATAGCGCCACCGTTAGTTGTGCCACCTTAGGAGTTAACTCAGAGGGCTTAAAGACCACCGTATTACCGGCCATTAAGGCGGGGACTATGTGACCATTAGGCAAATGTCCTGGAAAATTATAAGGGCCAAATACCGCCACCACACCATGAGGTTTATGGCGTAGCACCGCCTTATCTTGGCCAATCGCCGTTTCTTGGTAGCCGGTACGCTCTTTATAAGCTTGTTCAGAAAGCGCAATTTTACCCATCATGGCGGCCACTTCAGTAGCACTTTCCCATAAGGGTTTGCCTGTTTCTTGGGCAATGGTGTAGGCCAGCTCTTCTTTGGCCTTAGTCAGTAACTCGCCAAAGCGATAAATGATAGTTAAGCGCTCAGCGAGGCTTTGCTCAGCCCACGCGGTTTTAGCCTGGTGAGCCGCAAGCACGGCGGCATTAACTTGGCTAAAGCTGGCGGCTTCTCCTTGCCATACTTCACTATTTTTAGCGGCATCGACTGAGCTAAAGTGCTCACCCTCACCGGCTAACCATTGACCATTAATATAGTGAACGCCCTCTGACATCTGTAGGGGATGTGTCATTCAATATCTCCTTATTAGCGCCTTATATCTTAACGATGCGCACCTTATCGCCTGCTTGTACTTTTAATAAGCGCGCCACTTTTTCACTTAACGTCACTGTGGGAAGCCCAGTAGTGGTGGGCGAGTCAGATAAACTTAATTGAGCTAAGGTGGCTCTAAAATCGGCAAACTGGGTATTACTGATCAAGTAATAATCAGCACTGTGCACATCACATAGACCCTCGTCATTAATAGCTACCCAAGCATGGCGACTATTGCGAATAGAATGAATTTGCGACAGCTCACATTCCACACTGGGCCCAGCATCAAAAATATCGACATAGCCACGCCAGCTAAAGCCCTCTTCTTCTAAAAAGCGCAGTGCAGGCTGGGTATTGCTGTGGGTATGGCCAATCACGGCGCGCGCTTCTTTAGACAATAAATTGGCGTAAATAGGAAATTTAGGCATTAAGTCAGCAATAAAGTCTTGCTGGCCAATGCCACTGAGATAATCCACCGTAGGAAAGTCCATGGTAAAGAAGTGTTCTTGTAACCAGCTCCAAAACGGACTATTACCGTTAGCATCGGATACGCCGCGCATTTCGGCTAAGATACGGTGGTCAAATAATGTGGAAAATTCAGCTAAAAAAAGAAAACGGCTCTTAGATAACAAGCGCCCATTGCGACCGTGTCGCGCCGACTCTTGTAAAAAAAGCGTACATAGCTCACTCACACCGGTGTAATCGTTAGTAAGAGTCAGGGTTTCAACCACATTATAAATGCCTAAGCGCGCCGAGCTATGAACTTGCTTACCGAGCAAATAATTATAAAAAGGGGCCGATAAACCGACAGCCGCATCGATGGCACAAGTGCCTACCACCTTGCTGGTCTCACTGTCCTCGGCTACAAAAAAATATAAGCCCTCACGTTTTGTCATGCTCACTTCACTAAAGGCTGCTAATGAGCTATCTATTTTTCGTTGTAAGAGGGCATCATTAACAGGCAGGGAAGTAAAACCATGGCCCGACTCAATAGCGAATTGCTTAAGGGTAGGAAAGTCTTGTTGCGCGATAGGTCGTATCACTAACATACCAGACTCCTTAATAAGCGAGGGTTGATAAAGCGAGACGGGTGTCTCGCTTTGGTATTAAGCTGAAAGACTATCCCTAGTCACTAGTCACAGAACTTAGCCTTGCACAACCTTGGCCACGGCACGCTCAAAGCGAGCTAAGCCCTCGGTCACATCTTCTTGGCTAATCACTAAAGAAGGGGCAAAACGTACCACGTTAGCGCCCGCGACTAATACCATCAGTTGCTCTTCAAGGGCGGCATCTAAAAAGGCTTTAGCTTGGCCTTGATACTGCTTATTTAATACCGCACCTAACAATAATCCCTTACCACGCACTTCACTAAAGCACTGATACTTATCATTGATCGCTGCCAGCCCCTCACGATACCAAGCCTCACGCTCTTTCACGCCATTCAGTACGGCACTGGTATTGACTGTGTCAAACGCCGCTTCGGCTACCGCACAGGCCAGCGGGTTACCGCCATAGGTAGAGCCGTGGGTACCGGGCTTAAGAGAGGCGGCAATGGCACTGGTCGTTAACATGGCACCAATAGGAAAGCCGCCCCCTAATGATTTAGCGCTAGTTAAAATATCGGGAGCCACGCCTAATTCCATATATGCATATAAAGCGCCGGTGCGCCCTACTCCGGTTTGTACTTCATCAAAAATCAACAAGGCATTATATTTATCACACAGTGCGCGCACCGCTTTAATGTATTCTACATCTGGGCTAATAATGCCGCCCTCGCCTTGTAATGGCTCCATCACCACGGCACAGGTGTTATCTGACATAATGGCTTCTAATGCGCTTAAGTCATTATAATCCACATGATCAATGGCCGACGGCTTAGGACCAAAGCCATCGGAGTAAACGGCTTGGCCACCGACGGTGACGGTAAAAAAAGTACGGCCATGAAAACCTTGATTAAAGGCGATAATTTGCGACTTATGCTCGCCAAAATGCTCAAGTGCATAGCGACGGGCCAATTTAAAGGCCGCTTCATTGGCCTCGGCGCCGGAGTTACAAAAATAGGCTTTATCGGCGAAGGTGGCAGCCACCATTTTACTCGCTAAGCGCAGCGCAGGTTCATTAGTAAGCACATTACTAACATGCCATAACTTTTCACTTTGCTCGCGCAAGGCTCCTACTAATACAGGATGACAGTGGCCTAAACAGCTAACCGCAATGCCACCGGCAAAATCGATATATTCGCGATGTTCCTGATCCCACACCCGCGCGCCTAATCCTCGCACCGGAATCATAGAAGCGGGAGCATAATTAGGCACCATAACTTGGTCGAATAATTCGCGGGTGACGGACATTTCAGACATCTTTACTCCTCACATTGCGCCCTCACTGGCGACAAATGTTAAATATAGGTGAATATAAGAACTTTATGACTAGCAAGTTACGAGTTGGAGCGAAATCTCACCAAAGCAACACCAATCCGAAAAACTACTTAATCATAAACTTTGCATAATAAATCAATTAAATTACTTTAACTCACTTAAGCATCTTACCTATACTGCATAAAATTTCTAAAAAGTGCAGCAATAAATTGTCTTAATTTTTAGATAAATTGCGCCGCAAAACGCCCGCTCTTAGAGCGATGCGAGAGCAGAAGCAGGAGCCGCTAGCAGAGACAGAAAATTAGCTAATAACTGATGGCCGCACTCGGACATAATGCTTTCTGGATGAAATTGCACGCTATGAATAGGCAAAGTCTTATGTTGCATGGCCATGATCTCATCGCGCTCACCTTTGTCCGTTTGACTCCAAGCAGTGACGCTAAAGCACTCAGGCAGACTTTCAGCTTCTACAATAAGGGAATGATAGCGGGTCACGGTAAGTGGACAAGGCAGCCCCTTAAATAACCCTTGATGACAATGCGCAATGGCTGAGGTTTTACCGTGCATCACTTGGCGTGCTCGCACCACCTTGCCACCAAAGGCTTGCGCTATCGCTTGGTGGCCTAAGCACACCCCTAAGATAGGTAATTGAGGAGCAAATTCTTTAATGGCCGCCAGTGAAATGCCGGCCTCATTCGGTGTGCAGGGGCCAGGAGAGATCACTAAGCCCGCAGGTTGTAACTGAGCAATCTCTGCCACACTTATTTCATCGTTGCGCCGTACCATTACCTCTTGACCTAACTCAGCAAAATACTGCACTAGGTTATAAGTAAAAGAGTCATAGTTATCGAGCATCAGCAGCATAGTCAGCCTATCTATCTAATTTAAAAATCAAACCAAAGTTTGTATCACAAGGGCACAATGAGTAGTGCGCCACTTTACACCAGCCACTCACGACTGCCCATGACTTGCCAAGGGTTTGACGAAAAATAACAGCAGATGAGATAAGCACACAAAAAGTGATTAGGCTGACCCAAAAATACTAATAACGGACGGTTTTTACAGGGACGCGCCTTAAAACCGATTTAGTAGAGGTCACTTAAGAGCGGAGTAAGTCAATCAATAAGCGTTTTACCTACCTAAAATAAACCTACCATTAAGGTAGGTTTATCGAGAGCTTTAAACAACGGTGTTCTCTTGAGCACCTTTTTCCCAGTTAACAATATTGTTAAAGGTAATCTTGGCTCTTCTGACCATGGCTTCCTCTGTAGCAAAGCCGATATGGGGCACTAACACCGTATTGGGCGCTCCCAGAATAGGATGGTCTGCGGGAACCGGCGGCTCCATCTCTACTCTGTCTAGGCCGGCGCCAGCGATTACGTTATTGTGCAACGCTTGGGCTAGCGCATTATTATCCACAATGGGGCCCACCGCCGTATTAATTAATAAGGCACTGTCTTTCATTAACGCCAGTTTATCTTTATCAATTAATTGCTGGGTGGCATCGGTGAGGGGAACATGTAGCGTGACAATATCACTTTCTTTTAACACTTCATCTAGCGACTTATAGACTACGCCCTTCTCGATTAACTCGGTATTAACGCTGCGATTGTAAGCGATAACTTGGCAACCATAGGCCAAACCCAGGTTAGCGACGGCACTGCCTATGTCGCCCGTTCCTACTACACCTAAGGTTTTGCCATGAAGGTCAATTTGTCGATAGCCACTTTTGGTGCCACCGGTTCTAAGTACTTCATCAAGCGGGACAATATTGCGCAATAAAGCAATGATTAGCCCAAAGGTGAGCTCAGCAACCGAGTGGGTGCTATAGCCTGCAGCATTAGAGACTTTTATGCCCTTCTCTTGGCACTTTTCTAGATCGATATGATTATATCCGGTGAAGGCAATGGAGATATATTTTAATTTTTCTGCCGCCTCAATCACCTCACCGCTTAATGGCGTATTAGCCAGCACTATGACTTCTGCGTCTTTTATTCTTTCTTTAATGGTCTCATTATCTAATTTTCCGTCGTTATAGGCGACTAATTCATGGCCACCTTCAACTAAGGGAGCAGATATGATATTAAATTCTTTATCACTGATGCCTAACGATTCTAAGATAACAATTTTCATTTTTAACCTTTACTCCCTATTTATCGTTACAATTAATAACATAGCGGGTGCATCATATCATTATCTAGGGTGAAATCCTCTGTATCCGGATTTTGTTCGCCCTTTGTGCTACTAAGATAGCCGCAGCAAGCAGCTCCACCACAGGCATGATGCTAAAAATATTAAATAAAACATTATTGATAATATTTTTATCAATAATTAAATAATGGCAAACCGTTTATCTAATAACACGACAACAGTTAATTATTTCTCATAGGGGAATTTATTTTAATCAGCACTATTAATTTTTATAATCAGAAAAATTAATAAAACAGCATTAAGTTCACTTGCTAGCAAGAGGTAATAACATAATATATCTATAAAAAAAAGCGCCCATAGGGCGCTTGTTGTTTCACTATTTAAATGTGGTGATCTTTACTGCTCTTGTGGCTGAATATTAAAGAACACCGCATACAATAGTGGCACTACTACCAGCGTTAAGGCCGTGGCAAAAGTAAGACCAAACATGATTACCACTGCCATACTCTTAAAGAAGGGATCCATCAGCAGCGGAGCCACCCCTAGGATAGTAGTAAAAGCGCCTAAGAAAACCGGCCTAGCACGACTTACTGCCGCATCAATCACCGCTTGATAGCGCGCCTTGCCCTCTTGAATTTCGGCATCAGCTTGGTCTACCAGCACGATGGAGTTTTTCACCAACATGCCAATTAAACTTAAACAACCAAGGATCGCCATAAATTCAAAGGGCACCTGAAACAACACTAAGCCGACGGTCACACCAATAATGGCTAAGGGTGCGGTTAACCAAATCACTAACGGCTGGCGCAGCGCATTAAACATCACCACCACCGCTAAGATCATGGCGCTAAAGCCATAGGGCGCCGAGATAGCTAAGCCTTCATTGGCTTCATTAGATGCTTTATATTCGCCATGCCATTCCAGTTTATAACCTGGAGGTAATTTGATCGCTTCTACTGCTGGGCGTAGTCGTTCAAACAGCGGCGTAGATTGCTCACCCGGCAGCGGATCCACCTGCGCTTTAATCGTCGCAAAACCATCGACGCGGCGAATAATGGCATCACTCCACTCTACCTTCAGCTCTTTCACCAGCTGGCTCACCGGCAAGTAGTCTTGCGCGGTCGGGCTATAAACTTGCACGTTGCCTACATCTTGTGCCGCCGCCCGTTCTGTTTGCGGCGAACGAGCGATGATCGGGATCAGTTTATCTGCCTCACGATAGACACCAATACGCTGGCCGGTGAAGGCCCGATTAATGGCTTGGCTAATATCGGTAATGTCTAAGCCGGCGCGACGAGCCGCCACCTCATCGATCACGGGATGTAATACCGGCACTTTTTGGCGCCAATCATCTTGTACCGCGATCGCCTCTGGATCCGAAGCCATAATGGCTTTGGCTTCTTCGGCTAATTGGCGTAGAACACTGGGCTCTGGCCCCATAAAGGCGGCTTCTATTTTTTTACCGCCGCCGCGACCTAGCATAAATTTCCATACCTTGATCTCGGCTTGGGGATGCAGTTCGGTCAGTTCTTCTTGCAGCTCATTCACCAGTGCACTAATGCCCTTAGCATCGTCTACATCCACCAATAACTGACCATAACTAGTGTTAGGATCTTCCGGGCTATAAGTCAGCATAAAACGCAAGCCCCCCTGCCCCACAAAGCTGGTGACTTGCGTTACACTGGCTTTGTCTTTTACATAGTCAGCCATCTCTGCCAACTCTTTTTCCGTCTCGGTAATATCACTGCCTTGGGCTAAGTTCATATCGATCACAAACTGCGGGCGCGCCGACTCAGGCATAAAGCCCACCTGTACCCAGTTAAAGCCCACTATGGCACTGGCGAGTAAAGCCAACAAAATACCACCGCTAAGCAAGCGCTTACCTAATGCCGCCTGCAATACGCTGCGATAACGGCGTAAGATACCTGATTCTTTTGCGGTACTGGCATCGGTGACGTTAACCTTTAACAATGACACGCATAACAAGGGCGTTAAGGTGACGGCAAACAACCAGCTCAGCATCATAGAGTATAGGATCACCCAAAATAGTGAGCCTGCATATTCGCCCATATCGGTGGGTGATAAACCAATGGCACTAAAAGCCAAAATACCCACTAAAGTACCGCCCAACAGCGGCCATTGCGTGCTTTTTACCACCGCCACCGCTGCCGACTCAGCCCGTTCGCCTTTTTGCATGCGCACTAAGATGCCATCTGTCACCACGATGGCGTTATCCACCAACATGCCAAGCGCAATAATCAGCGCCCCTAACGACACTCGTTGCATTGCGATATTATCGAGCAACATAGCAATTAAGGTTCCGGCCACGGTCAGCACTAATACGCCTCCTACCACAATGCCACTGCGCCAACCCATAAACAGGATTAATACCAGCACCACTATGGCCACCGCTGCGACTAAGTTCGTCACAAAGCCATCGACAGACTCGCGTACCGAGTCCGATTGATACGACACTACCTCCAGCTCTATGCCGAGTGGACGCTGGGAGTCTAGCTCGGCTAAGCGCGCTTTAACTGCATCCCCCATGTCCACCACGTTGCCGCCAGCCACTTGCGAAATGCCCAACCCAATGGCCGGTCGACCATCGATAGCCATTAAGGCACGAGGCGGCTCAACTTCAGAACGGCTAATAGTGGCCACGTCTTTTAAGAAGATCACCTGCTCCCCGTCTGCTGAGGCCAACGCAATATTGCCTAGGGCATCAACAGAGTCGGCCTGACCTTCAGGACTAAAATAAATTCGTTGCGGGCCAATGCGCAAATTACCCGCATCGGTGATAACATTTTGCTGCTTAAGCACGTGATAGATATTGTCCAGCGGTATGCCAAGCTGACTGGCTTTACTGGCAGAAATCTCCAAAAATATCGCCTCTTGCGGCGCACCTAAGGTGGCAATGCGCGCCACGCCGGGCACCAGCAACAGCTCGCGCTCCAGATCGTCAATATAATCTTTGATTTGTTGCAGGCTATAACCGTCACCGGTAACCGCAAAAAATAACGCATACACATCGCCAAAGTCATCGTTTACCACGGAAGGCCCGGCGCCGGGCGGCAACTGACGCTGGGCGTCGTTTATCTTGCGCCGCAACTTATCCCACACCTGCTCTAGCTCAGCGCGACTGCGAGCAAACTCCATATTAATTTCAACTTTGACTAACGAGTCGCCCATGCGCGAAATAGAGGTGACTTCTTTCAGCTCTTGCAGTTGTTGTACCGCATCCTCGATAACGTCCGTTACTTCCTCAGCCACCTGACTCGGCAATGCACCGGGATAGGGGGTGGAGATCACCGCTTGGCGGATCACAAACTCGGGATCTTCAAAGCGACCCAACTTTTGGTAGCTCATGTAACCGCCCACTAACAGCAGCACACAAACCAGCCAAGCAATGGTGCGCTTAGTGAGGGTATAGTTGGCAATATTCACGTATTCGCCCTTTTATTTATTCACTATTGGTGTCGCTAACACGTCGAGTATTAATAGCGCTAAGCGCCGAGCTAAATATAAACCCAGCACAGGTTGGCATTATGCCCTTTGCCGGCTTACCGGACCTGACCCAGGATGACGGCATACACATAAACACCGCTCATTGTTCAGCTTGGTGTTAGGCGCCGGGCAGTGTCCTTAACGCGCAAGCGGGCGCACCTGCATGCCCTCACGCAGCTGACTAACACCGGCGGTCACAATATGCTCGCCACCACTTAAGCCACTTAACACTTGCACCTCGGTATCTTGTACTTGGCCTAAGGTTATGTTGTGGGCACTCACTCGCTGACTTTGCTCATCAAATAGCCAAACTTGAGTCTCATCTTTAGCGTTGGACAAGATGGCCGTTAATGGCACCCATATTTTTGCTAATTGTACGTCGCTGGCATCGGCTTGGGGCTGTACTTCTACCGACATCCCCGGCAGCACTTTTAGGCTAAAGCCTGGCGCAAGCGCTAGCACCACTTCATAACTTTGGGTTTGGGCATCAGCTTGTGAGGAAAAAGACTTTAAGCTCACCGGCAGCGGGGTATTGGGAAAATCGGCAAACACCGCCACTCCCGCTACGGATTTAGGCTCAGCGCGCACGATGCGTTCCGAGACATTAATTACTATCTCCAACTCATTAGGATCTTGCAGGCTAACGATGGTTTGTTTGGCTTGCACATTACTGAAATTCTCAACTTGGCGTTTAGTCACAACACCGGCAAAAGGCGCCAATAAACGGGTATCTGCCACGTCTTTTTTAGCGGCTAAAAAGCTAGCGCGCGCTACTTCCATAGCGGTGCGCTTTTGATCGACCTCAGCTTTGGCTACCGCTTTACTCTGCTGCCAGATTTTATTAACCCGGTTATAATCGGTGCTAGCCTTGTTATATTGGGCTTGAGCGGAGGCTAATTGCAGCTTAACGGTTTCATCATCGAGGCGAGCCACCAGCGCCCCTTTCTCGATGCGCTGGCCCTCTTTAACCGGTAGTTCAATCATCCGGCCAGGCAAATTAAAGGCCAACTCTGCGCGTTGTACTGCCCGTACTCGCCCAGGAAAGCGCAAACCTGACAGGCCATGACTGGCTGTCACTTTCATCATTGGCACTGGGCGGATCACGGCTTCAGCTTGCGCCTCAGGCTCTGGCTCACCGCAACCACTTAGTGCGCTAACTAGTCCTACCGCCAGCCATAACCTCAGATATTTTTTCAAACTTACTCTCCCTTTATCCACCATGCAGTGCGATAAACAAACTCATAACGAAGCTAACTATGCGACTAGCTACGCGACTAACTGTGCAGCTAATTGCGCTTAAACTAGGCTAAATTGGTTATTTATATGCTTAACTTAACAGTCTCGGTGAAAGATGGCTTGCGAACAATGATCCTTATGCCCAAAATGGGCGCTGCTTCTCTTTATTACGCTGGGTTTAACCATGTCTACTCATTATCAACAAGTTACCACTCACTTTGGTCATGTTTTTCCGGCTCACGTGGAAGAGCTGTGTGAGCTATTAATTGTGTTACGCAAACAATTTTACGGTGATCTGGACCTCATGCTGATTATGGCAATTATTGGCTCACGTACTCTGCCCGCTCGCCACAGCACGGCCATGACCTATCAGGAGTTTATGGATAGCGGCAAAGAGGTGACTCAAGCTCAAGCGATTAATATTCAATCGGTTGCTGAGTGTAGTGGCATAGCGCGAGAAACCGTGCGTCGTAAAATCCAAAAGCTAATGACGCTAGGTTTGGTAGTACGTGATGAACAAGGCATGCTTAGCGTTACCAATAACGCGACCAGCGAATTATCAACCTCTACCGAAGCGAGCCTGCAATACCTTGCCGCTTTAGGGGACGCCTATTTAGCCGCCAGTCGTGAGGCTAGCCCACCAAAAGCGCTCTAAGTTAAAAGCTAAGCTGGCCCAAAGCGCACAAACTGCATTTCTTGCAAGCGACTGAGCGTGCGCCGAAATGCAAAGCTCAGTGCGCCACTTGCATATAACTCCTCTAACGGTACGGCCGCACTCAAGTAAAGTGGTATTTGACGGTCGTAACACTCATCGACTAAAGCAATAAAGCGGCGCACACCATCGTCTTGGCGCGATAAGGTCGGCAACACTCTATCACCCGTGTGCACTTGGGTTGCGCCATCTTCGGTGCCGCGCGCTATGGCCCGTTGGCGCACGGTGTCGCTAAGCTTGGGTACGTCACTGAGTAAAATGGCGCGGCTGTGATCGCACAATGCAATAAAATCACTACTACTTAGTGGCACTTCACATAAATCTTGATAACGACACCAGAGCACCTGTTGGCGAAAGCCTAAGGTGTTGATGGAGCGATGCCCAAGCGTTAATGGCAGGTGCGCGCCATCCTCAAGGGTAAGCGTGTTAAACACCTTAGCTAATTGTTGAGGCTGTTGTACCCAATAGCGAGACTGCATGGCTCCTGGCTGCAAACGATGATCTTGGTGACCGTTGATATTGCATACCACCAAATGGCTTTTAATATCGGCAATGGCGGCTAATAAACGCGCGCGGTTAAAGCCATTTTCGTATAGCTGCTCTGGCGCTTGATTAGAAGTAATCACGACCACCATTTGCTGGGCGAACAACAGCTGTAATAGTGGCCCAACCAACATGGCGTCACCAATATCACTAATAAAAAGCTCATCTAAACATAAGACGCGAATATCATCGGCAAGATCGGCGGCTAACTGCGTTAATGGCGCCGCATGGCCAGTCAGCTCAAAGAGTCGCCGATGTACCCAGCGCATAAAATGATGAAAATGCAGCCGTTTACAAGGTATGCCTAGCGCTTGCACACTGTGATAGAAGCCATCCATTAACCATGTCTTTCCCCGCCCTACCGTCCCCATAAATAGACCCCTGCACCGGCGACTTGCCTGCTAATAACTGCTGGTAACATAGCTCTAAGCCTTCCACGGCGAGGTGTTGTGCGCCGTCATCGCTAAAACCTTGGGCGAGCGCGTGTTGATAAAATTGACGAGGTGATACCAGTGGCATGGCTGCTCCATTATCGTAATACATTGGCTTTCATCTTACAGAGCAAAGGAGAAGCGGGCGAAAATGGTGCACTCTGTCATCACTATTAAATAAAAAAGCCTGCTCGATCACCCGAACAGGCCTTAATTTAGTGCGATTAGGCGTTAAGCGAGCGCTTTCACTAACTCAAGAACATCGAGCTCCACCCCGTCTAAGTCTTCATCCCAGTTAGGACCGATGCGCACGCCATCTTCAGACATATCTTCAACCCAAACTTCTAAAAACTCCGCTAGGCTAATTTCAAACGGAATATACTCAGCCCATTCGTCGATACACTGCGCCTTAGCTTCGGCCTCAGTAGACCACACCGGCATCACTTCGGTATCTTCAAACTCTGATGAGTCACAAACGACCCACTCCTCGCCAAAACGCACGCCCCACATCACATGGTTGGCGGTAACTTCGTCGAGAAAACGCTGATAATCTTGCTGGTGGCTATCGCTCATGTTGTTCACCTTAGGGCTGATAACGGGGAAGATACCCCAGATGGGGCGATACTGAAGCAAATCTCCCCTAGACTCAATCAAAACAATAGTAATAGGGCTTGGCCAAATGTCAAAAGTGTCATTCGCTAAACCAGAGTAGCTTATTTAATGATACGGTAGACATTATCAGTGATTGTTCACTTACTAACTCGCGCTAAACTATATAGTGCTTTATTTAGAGCGCGCGCCGCAGTGTTAGCTAAGTATAAAAGTTAACAACGACTGCCAAGCTTATGTTACAGGAGAGAAGGAATGCAACTGCCCGCTAAACACTATGTCGCCAGTTTCGATGTGGATGCGCAATACACCTTTACCCCTGCTTGCCCTGACGAACTGCCGGTGAGTGAAGGTGATACCTTAGGCCCAGAGCTTAATGCTCAAGCGCAGTTTGGGGCTTATCGGATTGGCTCTAAAGATGCGCACTCGCCCCATGCGTTATGGATTAGTCATGAACAAGCGCCACCCTTCTCTGCCATTGCCGGAAAAAACATGGATATTCGCTGGCCCAGCCATGCGGTGCCCGGCACTAAAGGCTTTGAGTTATTAAGCGAGCTACCTCATCCAGCAGACTACGATTTTTTTGTGTGGAAAGGCGTGGAGCCAGATATGCATCCCTATGGCGCTTGCTATCACGACTTGGCTGAACGCATGAGCACCGGCGTTATTGAGTTTTTACAAGCGAAGCAAGTGACCACCGTATTAATAGGCGGCTTAGCGACCGATTACTGTGTGCGCCATACCACTTTGCAGCTACTGAAAGCCGGTTTTAAAGTTATCGTTAATCTTGCTGCCACCCGTGGCGTAGCGCCAGACTCAACGGCTCAGGCATTAGAGGAAATGACACAAGCGGGGGCACAATTAATAGCTAATGCCGCCGCGCTCACCCAATAGCAGGAGCCAAACATGACTGATGAAAAAGGCGCAAACCAATTATCAAGCTCTGGACACGAGTATGTCATCCAGTCGTTGCTCGATACCGACTTATATAAATTCACTATGATGCAAACCGTCTTGCATCAGCATCCCGCCGCCGAAGTGGAATACCACTTTCGTAGTCGCAATAAACAACTTGACTTTAGTGAGTGTTTAGTCGAAATAGAACAAGAAATTGCGCATCTATGTCAGTTGCGGCTCACCGAAGACGAGCTCAACTATTTAGGAAAGCTGGATTATATCAAACCCGACTTTATTCATTTTTTACGCTTGTTTCGCCTCGACCAGCGCTTTATTTACCTAAGTGGTAACGAGGGAGAGTTAATCTTAAAGATCCAAGGCCCTTGGTTACATACCATTTTATTTGAAGTGCCATTATTGTCGATTATTAGCGAAGTGTATTGTCGAAAGCATAATCCGCAGCCAGATTTAAAAGGGGCACGCGCGCGCTTGCATGAAAAAATTGATTTGGTGCGCAGCCAACCTGAGTATGCCGACTTTCGCTTTTCTGACTTTGGTACTCGCCGGCGTTATTCTCGTAATTGGCAACAAGAAGTCGTACAAACACTCGCTCAAGAGCTGCCAGAGCAGTTTTCTGGCACCAGTAATTTAGACTTAGCGCGACGCCTTAATTTAAAACCCGTGGGCACCTTGGCTCATGAATTTATGCAAGCTTTTCAAGCTCTGGGCCCCCGGCTAATTGATAGTCAAAAAATGGCACTAGAAGCGTGGGTCCATGAGTATCGCGGCCAGCTTGGAATTGCGCTCACCGATGTGGTGGGCATGGATGCGTTCTTACGCGACTTTGATCTTTACTTTGCTAAGTTATTTGATGGCTTGCGCCAAGACTCGGGAGATCCAGTCGAGTGGACAGAAAAGGCCTTGGCTCATTATCAAAAGCTCAACATTGATCCACGTAGTAAAACCTTGGTCTACAGTGATGGCCTCACCATGCACAGTGCGCTGGACTTGCATACGCGTTTTCGAAAGCGTTGTAAGCCCGCCTTTGGCATTGGCACCCACTTAACTAACGATATTATGAGCGAGACTCCTATTAATATCGTGCTTAAAATGACCAGCTGTAATGGCCAAGCAGTGGCTAAATTATCAGACAGCCCAGGCAAAGCCATGAGCGACGATGAAGGGTATATGGCCTATTTGGCACAGGTATTTGAGGTGGATATTTTATAAAAAAGCGCCAAGCTAAAGGTAAAGCCGGCACGGGTTTAGCTTCTTCGTACCGCGCTCGGCGCAAAGCATATCGCTATCTTTTCGAGTGCCTGAGTTTGACGACCTTAACATAAACACCGGTTTTTTAGCTGGGTGTTTGGGCTATTTTTCTTAACGGAGTCAATATGACAGAGCTTGCTCAACAAGACTGCACCGCCTGTAAAGCTGGCGCGCCACAGGTGAGTGACGAGCAACAGCTGACCTTAATGCAGTCTTTACCGCAGTGGCATTGTTTAACTCGAGATGGCGAGCGCCAATTAGAGCGCGTTTTTCATTTTAAAAACTTTAAGCAAGCGTGGGCTTTTAGTAATAAAGTGGCTGAGCTTGCCGAGCGTGAGTTTCATCATCCTGCTCTTACGCTGGAATGGGGTAAAGTGACCGTGACTTGGTGGACTCATGCCATTAAGGGCTTACATTATAATGACTTTATTATGGCAGCGCGCACCGATAAATTATTTTAATAATATCGGTTACCATACTAACCACACGACCAGCGGCTGGCCGTGTTTAATGGCCTATTTTTAGTCGTACTTATTTAGCCGTGATAGTGCGACCATCCTTAGCAAAGATAATCAGCTCACCACTGTCGCTAAACTCAATGCGCTGTGCTTGCCCCAGTATCTCTAACATAGTGCGTTCACTTTGCATTTGAGCATCGGCGCACAGCATCATAGTCCCCGCCAACTGGGAAGTACTTAGCTTATCTCCTGTTAGCTGATAGCTACCAGTGAGGTTATTACAAAAGGCTTGGCCAAATACTCGGCCATCATCACTAAAATTAAGTGTGCCCTCGCCTACTTGCTCGGCCTCACTGGGCACCCGCATGTCTTCGCCATTAAGGTCTACGACTTGCCACTCACCGCCTTGTAACAGCGCTTGCGTTGTGGAGACGCACTCTGGATAGGCGTTACCTTTTATCTTCAGTTGCGCATTAGCGCCTTTATTCCAAAGCTCAGTATTAGCATCATCGCTGGCTTGGTAACGAGCGCCAGACGCGGCTCTCACTTGCTCTAAGTTGAAGCGCTGCTCGCCTACCCGCAAATCTAGGTGCTCCTCACTAAAGGCTAAATGAATACGTTGCTCGCCACATTGCATTAAGCCATTAAATTCGCCTTCATGCACTTGATGCAACTCTAGGTTACCGAGGGCGATATCACTGGGCTTTCCCGTAACCCCGATGGGCGAGCTGCGCCACGTCACTTGGCCTTGTTCTTTAATCAGCGCGCTTAAGCTATAAGTGCCCGCATCTAACTTATGATTTTTTAATTCAAGCGTAAAAGGAATGGGTAACTGTTGCTTATCTAGGTCTATTTTTTGCTCGGCAATTACCTTACCGTTAGCCACACTGGTGTCTTTAATACGCACCTGGGCCACACTTTCAGGTGCCAGTGCAATACGAGATAAATAAGACAAACTACCCGTAAGCTGATGTTGCTCGCTAGCAGCATTAGGGTCTGCACAACCACTAATAACGGTAACCGCCGCTGCAGACAGCCATGCGAAAGATGTGAATGATTTCATTATTACCTCAATTAGGTTAGCGCTAAATCCTCAGCCATAAGAGTTCAACCACAAAGTCTTGGTTATCTGCTCCATTTTTTATAATGTACGCGATATAAAGTAAAAACTCGCTAACAACACTGAGCAAAGGCTATTGATGCGACATTAACTGCCAGCGCCTTTCGATTATGGATAAGCCAATAAAAAAGACCTCAGAGAGGTCTTTTTTAGTTAAGCATTTATAGCGCTAATAACAGCCCTTTAAGGAGTGCGCCAATCACAGTGAGCGCCACCACTCCTGCTATATAAAGCAGAGCAAACCATAACCAGCTTTTAGCATTTTTTTTAGCGCGAGGAGACTTAATATCCTTCTTCAAAATCTTCTACCTTACCGGAGAAGATCCGATAGCCCCATAAAGTATAACCGCCAATTAAGGGCAAGAAGATAAAGATGCCCGGTAATAAAAACACTAAACTGGAGTCCGGCGCACTGGCTTGCCATAAGGTGAGCTGATGGGGAATAAGAAAGGGGAATAAACCCACCACTAATCCCGCAAAGCCCATAATAAACAGGCCCACTGCAAACCAAAAAGGACGCGTTTCATGGGGTTCGCCGTCTAAGTCTCGATATAGTAGCCAACCAAATAACGCACTTAATAGTGGCAGTGGCAGCAGATAGAAAAAGTTCATGCCATCTAACCAGCGAGCGCGCACTTCTTCATTGGCGATTAAGGTCCATAGGCTGACAATCACCAAAATCACCATCAAGGCCACCACTAGCTTGCGCCCTAAATGAGCGGAGCGCGCCACGATTTTACCGCGGCTTTTCATCACTAAATAACAACAAGCTAAGAGTGCATACGCCACCATCAGCGAGATACCGGTAAAAATACTAAAGGGAGAGAGCCAGTCCAATGCACCTTGTTCGCCGGCCTCAACACCCTGTACCACAGCGCCCAAAATGGTGCCTTGGCAAAAAGTGGCTACCGCTGAGCCTAAGAAAAACGCTTTGTCCCATAGCGGTTTAGAGCGCTTAGATTTAAAGCGATACTCAAAGGCCACGCCGCGAAAGATAAGCCCTATCAGCATTAAAAAAATGGGGATATACATAGTCGACAGTATGCCCGCGTAGGCGGCGGGAAAAGCTGCAAATAACACTACCCCGCCAAATACTAACCATGTCTCATTACCATCCCACACATGAGAGATAGAGCGCATCATGTGGTCACGTTCATTTTGGCTTTTAAACCAGGGATATAAGATACCTAAGCCTAAATCAAAGCCATCCAGTACCACATAAATGAGAACGGCAAAGCCCAGTAATAAATAATAAAACAGCGCCAAGTCCATATTAATCCTCCACCACTTCATGCTGTAGTTTTTTCACCCACTCCAGTGCGAAGCTAGGCGCATTTACATCCATCATGTGTTGTTCTAAACGCGCTAAATTGGGGGGGCCTTTTCGTACTAACTTGGCCATAAAATATAAATAAACCACTAATAAGGCACTGTAAGTGAGCACAAACAACGTCAGTGAAAACATCACCCGCTCGGCAGGCAAAGGAGTGACCACTTCCATGGTACGCACTAGCCCATGAACTAACCAAGGTTGGCGCCCCACTTCGGCCACCCACCATCCGGCTAAGGTACAAATCACCCCAGCGGGGATCATCATATTCATTAACAATAAAAAGACTTTATTATTAAATTGGGGCTGGCGCCGACGCAGCCATAATCCCCACAGCGCGGCCACTATCATTAATACACCTAAGCCCACCATCACCCGAAACGAAAAGAATACTAATGGCGCATAAGGCCTGTCTTCAGCTGCAACTGACTTTAAGCCTTGCACTTCGCCGTCTAGGGAGTGGGTTAAGATTAAAGAAGCCACCTTGGGTACTTTAATTTCAAAGTGGTTTTTTTCTTGCTCCATATCGGGCAGCGCAAACAGTAATAACGGCACACTGGCTTCTGTTTCTGGCCAAATACCTTCCATGGCCGCCACTTTCACCGGCTGGTGCTCTTTAACGTTAATACCATGAAAATCACCCACGACTAACTGCAAAGGCGCCAATATCAGTGCGGCCCATAAAGCCATAGACAGACCTTTTTTAGCAAATTCAGTATCGCGCCCTTTGCGAAGATACCAAGCACTTACGCCACCAATTAAAAAGGTCGCAGTCAGCATGGCCGCCAGCAGCATATGGCTAAGACGATAAGGCATAGAGGGGTTAAAAATCACCTCAAACCAGCTATCCACTTCAAAGCGACCATCAACGATTTTGTGCCCAGCAGGCGTTTGCATCCAAGAGTTAGCGGCAATAATCCAAAATGACGATATCCAAGTGCCGATGGCCACCACACAAGTGGCGAAGTAATGCAGTTTTTCTCCTACTCGCTGCCAGCCAAACAGCATAATACCCAGAAAGCCGGCTTCTAAGAAAAAGGCGGTCAGCACTTCATAAGCCAATAACGGCCCTAGAACTGGCCCTACTAGCTCAGAGAATTTAGAAAAGTTAGTGCCAAATTCGTAAGATAAGACAATGCCACTGACCACCCCCATACCAAAGGTGATGGCAAAGGGTTTGATCCAAAATTTGGCGAGTTGAAAGTAAACCGGATTTCGTGTTTTAAGCCACAAACCTTCCCAAATAGCGATGGCCGTGGCTAACCCTATGGTAATGGCTGGAAATATAATGTGGAAACTGATGGTAAAAGCGAATTGGATCCGCGACAACATAGCGGCATCTAAGTCCATAATGTCTCCTTGGGGGTGGGACAGCACTCACCTGCGGGGGTGACTGACTCAGGATAGCGAGTTAATCTCGTCATAGTTAGTTAAGAGTAGAACAATAAACGGCCTTTTAAATTACACCTAAATAAAGGGTGTTAACAATAGTTCTCTGAGTGTTTGCTCGATTGCGTGCTAACTAAACGCCCCTAAATCACCCCTGCCCGCTGGCTGTTAACCAGTGCCAAGCGGCTTCTAGCCCCGCTAAACCCCAAATATTAAAGGCAAACACGGTTAATAAAGCGAGAGGAGTAAGATAGCGCACAATCGGGAACCACACCTTATGCCAAGCGCCTAGCTCGGTACGAGAATGGGTTGCTTGCATTTTCCAACCGACAAATAAAGCGATGAACAAGGCGCCGAGCGGCATCATAATATTGGCAGTTAAATAATCATAAAGGTCGAATAGCGTTTTACTTTCAAAACGCGAAAACATGGCCAGCGGCGTAACCTCACTCCACACATTAAGAGATAGAACGGTGGTGATACCGAGCAACCACGCCGCAATACCGCCACCGATGGCGGCCTTAACTCGGCTAATACCTTTTTCATTTAAGTAGCTAACCAAAGACTCCAACATAGAGATGGAGGAGGTCCAAGCGGCAAACAGCAGTAACACAAAAAATAAAGTCGCAAAAAAGCCACCGCCAGGCATTTGGCCAAAGGCAACCGGCAGTGTCACAAAGATAAGACCCGGCCCTTCGCCGGCGGCTAAGCCATTAGCAAACACAATCGGGAAAATAGCCAAGCCGGCTAATAACGCCACGCCTGTGTCCATGATGGCGACCACCACTGCTGTGCGCGCAATAGAGACGTGTTGCGGTAAGTAAGCGCCATAGGCCATCATGGCGCCACTGGCTAAGCTCAAAGTGAAAAAGGCATGGCCTAAGGCGGTTAATACCCCCTCAGCGGTGAGCGCCGTAAAGTCAGGCTTAAATAAAAAAGTTAAGGTCTGTGCAAAATGTCCGGTCGTGCTGGCATAGCCCACCAAGATCAATAACAGCACAAATAAAGCCGGCATTAACTTAGTAACGGCGCGCTCTAGGCCATGGCGTACGCCACCTGCCGATACTAATACCGTCATCACCATAAAAGCAGAGTGCCAAACTAATAACTGGCCAGGTGAGGCTAGCAGCTGACCAAACAGAGCGCCTGAGTTATCGGCACTAATGTCACTAAATTCTCCCTTTAGCGCCGAGAGAATATAGGGCATGGTCCAGCCGGCAATCACACTATAAAATGACAAAATGATAAAGGCGGCCAGCGTCGCCATAATACCCACCCCCACCCACTGTTTACTACGCCCTTCATCATTTGCTACCGCGGCCATGGTGCCAATTGGGCTTTTTCGGCCACGCCGCCCCAACATAACTTCTGACATCATCAAGGGTAAGCCAATAATGGCAATACAGGCTAAATACACTAAGACAAAAGCACCGCCGCCATTTTCACCGGTAATATAAGGAAACTTCCAAATATTGCCCAAGCCCACCGCCGAGCCCACGGCCGCCATAATAAATACAAAACGGCTTGACCATAAAGTGGTAGGCATACCCGCAGATGACGTTGACGCTAATTGCTGATGGTTAGGCACGGACGTAGCCACTCCTGTTACTGAGCTAAGCGTAAATACGCTCGAAAAGTTCGCAGTTTAAAGGCCACGAATTAAAAAAGTCAGCGATTGCTCGGCAAAAAAGCCAGCTGACAGCATGAACGGCTATTTTGCCATTAACGGCGCCGATAGGAAAATTTAAGCCGCTTAGCGCGCCCATTTACTTACCCCTGGGTAGCCGCCTCCGGTGAGCTCTTTTATAAACGAGGAAGGAATTTGCTGATCTGCCAATAAAAACACTTGTTGGCGCGCCCGGGTTAAGCCTACATATAACAAGCGCCGCTCTTCTGCATAAGGAAAAGTTTCTGCGCTGGCCAGTAAGCTATCTAACAGAGCCGTGGTATTTTGCTCAGGTGGAAACCCATATTTTCCCCGGCTTAAGCCGAGTAAAATGACATGATCGGCTTCTTTGCCTTTTGCACCATGTAGTGTTTGCGTGTGCAGCGCCAGGTTGGGAAAGCGCTTTCGCCATGCACTCAGTTGTGCCTCGTCGGGCAGAGTAAACCGAAACCGCGCTAACAGATAACAAGACGCTGCCTCTCCTTCACCTGCTATTTGTGCGAGCAGACGGCTAATAGCATCTATTTGGCTGTTTGGCGCAACGGGTAGCACATGCACGTTTGGCGAGGCGCTTTTATGATGAGTATTCAGTGTTTTTGGGAGTTGTTCGGGATTTTGCTGGACAAAGCGACTGGCTACTTGCTCAATTTGATTATTAAAGCGAAACGTTTTATCCAATTTGGTCACGCGTGTGGCACCAAAGTGCTCGGCAAAATTAAGCGTTAAGCCTACATCGGCGCCGCTAAAACGATAGATAGCTTGCCAATCATCGCCGACACAAAATAAGGAGAGCTCGTGGGCAGCATCACGCAGCGCTTGTAACAGTGCGGCGCGCGGAGGCGATATATCTTGAAATTCATCCACTAAGATATAACGCCATGGCGGCGAAAATCGCCCTTGGCGCACTAGTTCTGTGGCCTGCTCTATCATGTCGTCAAAATCTATGTGCTCTTGTTCAGCCAAGGTTTGTTGATAACGATGTAACAGTGGCAGCACTAATTGCAGCTGCGCGTTAAGCTCAGGCGTTAAGTCATCAGCATCTGGCTCACCATTGAGCTTAAGTGCGGCCACTATTGGCGCCCACTCTCTGGCCACACGTAGGTAATCAGGTTGGGGCAGAACTTGAAAGCGGTGTTGGCGCAACCAAGTATCTAAGCCTTGTTTATAATCTGCATCTTCTGCACACAGTTGGGCCAGCCACCCAGCCATCGCTTGTAAGCGGCTGCGCTCTTGTTGCGCAAGAGGGCTAAGTATGGGCGCCTGATCCTGGACTTGACGTAGTATCATTAAGCCTAGAGCGTGAAAAGTACTGGCTTGCACCTCTTGGGTGTAGACACAGTGGGCTAAGCGCTGAGTCATTTCATTGGCGGCCTCGTTACCAAATGCCAGTAACAACAGCTCTTGGGGATCCGCTTGGTTTGACGCTACTAAAAAAGCAGCGCGCGCCATCATCACACTGGTTTTACCACAGCCCGCACCGGCGAGGACTAGGTTATGGTCTTCATCTATGACACAGGCGAGGCGCTGGGCCTGCGTTAATGGGTGGGCTTCAAGGCTATTAAATAAGTCGGCATAATCATTCAGCATTTGCTGACAATAATCGCTACAGCATTGCTCACGCCAATCTTCATCGGCACGGCTTAAACTGGCCATAAGCTCAAACGCGGCCGCTTCTCGATCACTGAGCCCTTTAGGCAGCGTTAAATTGGACCAATTAAGATGAGCTAATTTTTTAGTCTCGGCTTGTAAGTGCTGCCAACGAGAGTGGCGTAAATATCCTCGCTCTAAAATAGCTAAACAGGACTCGGCTAAAGGTAGCACGCGGGTGGCTTGAAAACGAAACCAAGCTAAGTTGAGTGCGCTATGCAAGGCATGCGCCGTGGCCTCTGGCAACCAACCTAGCTCTATCTCCCCTTGAGCACAATATAAGCGCACTCGATATAATCTGCGCCCTTGAGCTAAACGAGCAGGCGCAGTCAGCTTAGCCCAGGCTAAGGAGTGGCGTTCTTTTTTAAGATGCAGCAACAGTCCATCTGGTGTTATCTCACAACCTAAGAAAGGATGATTAAACCAAGGGGCCAACCAGTGCGCCCGAAACATCTGCATAAAAGCCTCAACACTGCCTTTGATAGGCATATTAATTTAAGTAACACCCGCTGCATCCAGATTATTTACGAACCAAGCTAAGCATTATTTATGCGCTAATATATCAGAATTAAGGGGTTATGCGTTTGCTGTTATTAACAGGTAAGCGTGTGCTTAATAAATAAAAAACCTACCTGCAGACCTATCGTCTTTTAAGTTGAGAGATTTTTAAGTAGTAGTGCATGTTATTACTTAATAGGCATAAAAAAAGCCGCAAGTGCGGCTTTAAAATTATAAAACGTAGGCTTAGCGTAAATGCGCCGCATGAAAGCGTAGATGATCTTCAATAAAACTAGCGATAAAGTAATAGCTATGATCGTAGCCAGGCTGCATACGTAAGGTCAATTGCGCCTGGGCTTGCTGAGCCGCTTGTTCAAGCGCATGAGGTTTAAGCTGTTCTGTTAAGAAGTTATCAGCAGCGCCTTGATCCACTAAGATGGGGAGCGAGCAGCCTTTACTCATTAACAGTAAGCTGGCGTCATAATGCGCCCACATTTGGCGATCTGAGCCTAAATAAGCGCCTAACGCTTTATGTCCCCAAGGGCAATCACTGGGATTGCTAATGGGCGCAAAGGCCGATATCGACACAAAGCGCTCGGGATTTCTTAGCGCCAACACCAGTGCGCCGTGGCCGCCCATAGAATGACCACTAATGGCGCGCTTATCAGTGAGCGGCAGCTGCGCTTCGACCAAGTTGGGTAGCTCATGCAAGACATAATCATACATTTGGTAGTGTTGATGCCAAGGCGCTTGAGTGGCATTGACGTAAAAGCCTGCCCCCAAGCCTAGATCGTAGGCGCCTTGTTCATCATCAGCTACGCCCTCGCCTCTGGGGCTAGTATCAGGAATAATCAGCGCTAACCCTAACTCAGCAGCCACGCGCTGGGCACCGGCTTTGCTAGAGAAGTTTTCATCGGTACAAGTTAAACCAGATAACCAATAAAGCGCAGGCACCGGTCCCTCTTTAGCTTGGGGCGGCAAAAACACCGAAAACTGCATGCTACAATTAAGCACTTTAGAGTCGTGCTGATAGCGAATTTGACGACCACCAAAACAAATTTGTTCTTGCACAATTTGCATAAGAGCTCCTTAAAAGATAACGAAAAGCACTAAGCGCTGAGTTCGGCAGTTACTTATCGTAGTGGATAACCGAGCGAATAGACTTACCCTGCTCCATAAGCTCAAAGGCATGGTTAATATCTGCTAAGCCCATGGTATGAGTAATAAAAGTATCCAGCTCAAAATCGCCATTTAAATACTGCTCAACAATACCGGGTAACTGGGAACGCCCTTTCACGCCACCAAAGGCAGAGCCGCGCCATACGCGACCCGTCACTAGCTGAAAAGGACGGGTAGAAATTTCTTGACCCGCGCCTGCTACCCCAATAATGACCGACTCACCCCAGCCTTTATGACAGGCTTCTAGGGCGGAGCGCATCACTTTTACGTTACCAATACACTCAAAAGAAAAATCGACACCACCATCTGTCATATCGACGATGACTTCTTGTATCGGTTTATCAAAGTTATTGGGATTAATGCAGTCTGTAGCACCCAGTTGTTTGGCCACTTCAAATTTATCTTCATTAATGTCGATAGCAATAATGCGGCTCGCTTTGGCCATCACAGCACCAATAATCACTGCCAAGCCAATGCCGCCTAAGCCAAATACCGCAACAGTATCGCCCGCTTGTACCTTAGCTGTGTGTTTTACTGCACCTAGCCCTGTGGTCACGCCACAGCCAAGCAAACAGACTTTTTCAAGTGGCGCTTCTTTATTAATTTTGGCTAAAGATATTTCAGGGACGACGGTGCGCTCCGCAAAAGTAGAACACCCCATATAATGAAAAATAGGCTGGCCGTCTTTATAAAAGCGCGTGGTGCCATCTGGCATTAAACCTTGGCCTTGGGTAGTGCGTACTGCTTGGCAAAGGTTGGTTTTACCAGAAGTACAAAATTTACATTCACCGCACTCGGCGGTGTATAAGGGGATCACATGATCACCGACTGCTAGGCTAGTGACTCCCTCGCCAATGGCTTCTACGATACCACCGCCTTCATGGCCTAAAATCGCTGGGAAAATACCTTCTGGATCATCACCGGATAACGTAAAAGCATCGGTGTGACAAACGCCCGTCGCTACGATACGCACTAACACTTCCCCTTTTTTGGGGGCATCAGATCCACTTCTTCAATTGACAGTGGTTGGCCTGCAGCCCAAGCAACGGCGGCACGTGTTTTAATCATGTCCATAGTTCACTCCAGTTATGAGTCGATAACAATAAAAGGATAAGCAAAGAAGGTAGTAGGCTACTAATCGCAGCTTAAAGAAGCCTAGCTCCTTAAGCACAGTAACGCTGGTGGCTGTCATTGTATTACAGCATTTTCAAGGAACAATGGCCTAATAAGGAAATGATTTTTACTGAATGGTAACAATAAAATCGTCTGCGTTTATAACAAAGTCATTTAGTCGTAAAAAAAACCGCACATTTTGCGGTTTTTTATTTTTAGTTGTTTGCTGCTTTTACATCTGCGATTGCAGGTAGTTCTGTAAGCCCACTTTATTAATCAGACCCACTTGTTGCTCTAACCAGTGCGTGTGATCATTTTCGGTGTCATCTAACAGCACTTGTAACATATCTCGGGTTTGATAGTCTCGCTCTTGCTCACATAGCGCCATGACGTTGCGCAAGTCCACAATAACTTTGAGCTCTAAGTCCAGATCACTTTGCAGCATGCTGGGCACATCTTTACCGATATTCAGCGGTGCGCGCGCCACCATATTGGGCGTGCCGCCTAAAAATAAAATACGCTCGATAATCAAAGATGCATGACCTTTTTCATCATCAAACTCATGATCAATTCGCTCATACAGCTTTTGAAAACCCCAGTCTTCATACATACGAGAGTGAATAAAGTACTGATCCATTGAGCTTAGCTCACCCGCTAATAAATCATTTAGCGCGTCTATAATTTTGACATTGCCTTTCATATTCATCTCCCCTTACATTTGCGATTGCAGGTAGTTCTCAAGGCCAACCGCAGTAATTAAGTCTAGTTGGGTCTCTATCCAGTCTAAATGCTGTTCTTCATATTCTTCAATTTCGCATAATAACGCGCGCGATACGTATTCTTGGATGGACTCGCAATAAGCGATAGCCTCTTTTAATACTCCCAGTTGCTCTTGCACTTGCAGTTGATCGCAGTGCAGCATTTCTTGGGCATTTTCCCCAATACGCAACCGGTTCAAGTGCTGCAGATTAGGCAGGCCTTCTAGAAATAATATCCGCTCAATCAGCTTATCGGCCTGCTTCATGTCTTTAATGGACTTTTTATATTCGCGCTCATCAAGCTGGTGCAACCCCCAGTTTTTAAACATGCGGGCATGCAAAAAATACTGATTAATGGAGGTGAGCTCTATGCTCAATACCTGATTTAGGTACTCAATGACTTTTTTATCGCCTTTCATAATATCCTCCTCTTAAATTGTTGGCTAAGCATAGTCGTTAATGGCGTAGTTTACAAACCAGCACCTAGATAAGTGTTTGATTTTACTTGGATAACGTAGTCGCAATGAGAATGAATGTAATTAGCAAACCTCTTTTAGCTTACTCTTTTAACGCTTAACGTCACACGTCTTTTGCTTAAACGCTGGCATAAAAAAACCGCGAAAAATCGCGGCTTTTTATAAGAGTTAACTTAGTGCTTATAGCACACAGCTTAAGGCTAAACTGAGTTATTTCACCCAAATAGGATTGGAATAAGCTTTATTGCCTTGTACGTCTTCTACAATCCACTGCATCCAAGTGCGGTTAGGCGGTACCGGCACGCCGGTTCTAAACAGCTTAGCGCCGTTAATTTTCCAACCGGCCACTTGTACGCCATCTAACCAAATTTCCGCTTTAGCTAGGCCAAGATCCGAGCGAAACTCAACTTCTGTTTTACTAAACGGCTCAGCTTCACCGCCAAAGTTAGTGGTTAATGGATACACCTCGGGACCAAAGCTGACAAAGCTATGGCCTCGGGCAGCAGCGCGGGCGAAGTCGGCTGTAATACGACCTTTAGGCGTATAGGCATATACTTTTCCGCTGTGTTGCTTGGCATTTTTAAGTAAAGGACCGGCATTCAGATAAACACGCTCTCCTCTGTCCCAACGTTGGCGCATCACTGAGAGGTAGTTTTCAAAATTGCCATCGATGGGCTTTAAATCAAACAGACCCAGTTCCGCTTGAGGGCTACTGCTGGTATAAAACTGCTGCTCGCTTTCTAAGCTGCCTAAGGAGCCCGCACTTAACCAAGCGCTGAACTCGCGATTTTTACCACTATAAGAGCGGCGCAGATCATCGGTTTCATATAAGGTATTTAAATTATTCTGTAACTGAGCAGAGCTCCAGTGATTACGCACCATACGCGTCATGTCGTTATAATTGGCCACATCACTATTATCTATCGCTTGGTTACGCTCTAACTGATAACCAGCAAATAATGGGTCGTCAACTGCATCGGGTAAGGTAGTGGTTAATTTTACGCCTGGGTAGTCTTTGCTCACCTCATAGCGACTCACTACTTCTTGATTATTCCAACTGCGGGTCACTTCTATAACTAGTTCATCCGCAGTTTGTTTAACTATCTTGGTGTTTTGATATTTAAAATCACCGCTGCCAGGGACAAAGTCCACCGACTTTACTAAGTCTTTGGTGTACGCCCCTTCTTTTACCATAGCGAGATCCACTAGCGCGCCTTGCGAGAGCGCAAAAGCAAAATAAGGGGTAGTTACAGTAATGTCATCTGCGCCTTTTGCATTCCCATCCACTATATGAGTGGGACCATGGCTAACATCAATTTTACTGGCGATGTCATTGGACTTAGAAGAGCAAGCGGTTAACGCCATAGCGGCCAATAAAGTGAGGCCTGTTTTATAAAAGCGCATAGTAAAAACCTTGAATTAAGGAACAATAATAAAGTGAGAATTTTGACAGGAATTAATCAGAACTCAAGTTTTGTGCAGTCTCATATTTGGCTAAGCCCAGGCTAGCATTTAGCGCATCACTGGTTAGCAGGGGGCTTATTTAAGCCAAAACGAGTTTAGTCTAGTGCTGTTTATCTGGCTTTGCTTTTTAAATCGCTAACAGCAAGGCACGACACAATAAGACGCCAAAGGCATTTGGTCTTATTAGCGCGAGCGAGCTTAATGGCTCAAAAAGCGACCTTGGCTTAGTTCACGCTCACGCTGGCACTCGGCTAAGTAAATAGCAGCCACGACTGGCACTTGAGTGAAATAGTCATCTATGGCCTTGGAGACCATAAGCTCCAAGGTCTTTTCATTTTTAGCCATGCGAAACTTACGTAACCAATAAAATTTATCGATTAAGTCGCTCTCAAGAGGCGGGTTTTCAGTCATCAAAGGGTATAGATCCAAATAGGTAGTGTTAAGGGAGCCTAATTACTCCCCTCACCATTAGCGATTTCTGGGAACGAAACCTAATACATCATATACATTTTCCAAAGTACGCGCAGCTTTAGCACGCGCTTTATCACTGCCTCGCGCTAATATTTCACCTAATGCGACTTCATCTGACCGTAGTTCATGAAAGCGCGCTTGTATAGGCGTGAGCATCCCTAACACCGCATCCGCTGTTTCTGTCTTTAAGTGGCCATACATCTTGCCCGTAAAGTGGTGCTCTAACTCTTTAATGCTTTGTCCTGTCGCACCCGACATTAAAGTAAGCAAATTAGATACCCCAGGCTTAGTCGCGGTATCAAATCGCACCACCGCCGGCTCTTCAGAGTCGGTTACCGCGCGTTTAAGCTTTTTAGTAATCACTTTCGGGGCTTCGAGCAAACCGATAAAGTTATTTAAATTTTCATCCGACTTAGACATTTTCTTGGTCGGCTCTTGCAAGCTCATAATACGGGCGCCATCGGTGGCAATAAATGGCTCAGGTACCCTAAATATATCGCCGTAGAGTTGGTTAAAACGAAAGGCCACATCGCGTGCTAGCTCTAAATGCTGCTTTTGATCGTCGCCCACCGGCACTTGGCTTGTTTGATAAAGTAAAATGTCAGCAGCCATTAGCGCGGGATAAGTAAATAAGCCGGCATTAATATTTTGCGCATGGCGGCTAGACTTGTCTTTAAATTGCGTCATGCGCGAGAGCTCGCCAAATTGAGTATAACAATTTAATACCCAAGCTAATTCAGCATGCTCTGGCACATGAGATTGAATAAAAATAGTACTTTGCTCAGGATCAAGGCCAATTGCTAAATAGAGAGCGGCGGCATCTAAGCAAGCGGCGCGCAATGCTTTAGGGTCTTGGCGCACAGTAATAGCATGCATATCCACGATGCAATATAAGCAGTCGTAGTCTTGTTGCATCTTTACCCAGTGGCGAAGTGCCCCCATATAATTACCTATCGTCAGTTGGCCAGAAGGCTGGGCACCACTAAAAACGACGGGTTTAGCAAAAGCCTGTGCTTGCTGTTCAACCATTGAGCTATTCCTTGTAAGCATTTTTAATATTAAGAGTTAATCATTAGCGCCGCTTTAACCACCTAGCTAATCAGCAGCGACATGGGCTCTTGCGCTAATTTTTATTTAAGGGGTGCGGATTTTTCACTAACTCGATTAAGCCTCGAATATCATCTAGCACCCAGTCAGGTTGGCTGGTAGCGATAGATTTTCCGTAGTTATAGCCATAGGTCAAACCCGCAACTTGCATGCCGGCCGCCTTAGCCGCCAACACATCGTTTTCTGAGTCGCCGACCATAATGCTGTGGCTGGGCAAAATATTAAGCGCCTGACAGGTATGTAATAAAGGCGCGGGATCGGGTTTTTTTTGCGCTAAACTATCACCGCCTAAAGCATGAGAAAAAAACGGTACTAACTGGGTAGCCGCTAAAATATCGGGTACAAATCGAAAGGGCTTATTAGTGACTAAGGCAAGCGTTAGCCCTGCGGCTTTTAGCGCGTTTAAGGTCTCTATTACTCCGGGAAATAAACGGATTTCTTGGTGTGCCACACTTTGGTAAGCGTCAGCAAATAATACTCGCCCTTCTTTAATTAGGCTGGCTTTAGGTGGCGTTTGCTGAGCATCAGCGAGCGCGCGCTGTACTAAGATATCGGCGCCATTACCAATCCATAATTGGACTGTCTGGGCCGACACCTCACTAAAGCCTAGCTGCGAGCGCATGATATTAATCGCTTGCCACAGCTGAGGCAGGCTGTCGATCAAGGTGCCATCTAGATCAAATTGCACCAAGTGAATAGGTAAACGAGCTTTATTCATTAACGCGTGCCAGCTCACGGCGCATTTGTGCAATCACCGCTTTATAATCGCTTTGGCCAAAAATCGCCGAGCCTGCCACAAACATATCGGCGCCCGCTTCGGCAATGGCGCGAATATTATCAACCTTTACGCCACCATCAATTTCTAAGCGAATATTGCGCCCACTGTCATCAATAAGACGACGAACTTGGCGCAACTTATCTAACGTCCCGCTAATAAAAGACTGACCGCCAAAACCAGGATTGACCGACATCAGTAAAATAACGTCCACTTTATCTAGCACATAATCTAAATAACTTAAGGGAGTGGCGGGGTTAAAGACTAAGCCTGCTTGGCAGCCGTGCTCTTTAATAAGCCCTAAGGTTCTATCTATGTGCTCAGAGGCTTCAGGATGAAAGGTGATAATAGACGCGCCCGCCTTAGCAAACTGTGGGACTAGGGCATCCACGGGTTTTACCATTAAGTGCACATCTATGGGAGCCGTAATGCCGTGATCGCGCAGCGCTTGGCAGACCATAGGCCCGATAGTGAGATTAGGCACATAGTGATTGTCCATCACATCAAAGTGCACCACATCGGCACCCGCTTGCAGCACATTATCGACCTCTTCGCCTAGGCGGGCAAAGTTAGCCGATAATATTGAGGGGGCAATCAGATATTCGCTCATGGGCGTTCCCTTTAGACACAAAAACGCCCTAATTCTATCTTAAATTACGCGTTAGCACCAAGCTCTGTCGTACCCCGCAGGCGGGGAAGATGGCGTTTGAGAAGCGCGTTCTTTTTAGGTTTGCACAGAATTTGTGGGCGTAAATAAGGCGAGCAGTTCATCCACTCGTTTACGGGTATGAGCATGGCGACTAATGGTGCGCTTAACCGACACCACCTGTAGATCAGCACCGCGATACAGCTCTCGAGTTAAGGGGATGTCGTGATTGCTGACTAATACTGGCACCCCTTGGGCCGCGGTTTCCCGCGCCAAGCGCGCCAATATCGCTTGATCATCTAACGTAAAACCATTTGCGGCATAGGTAGTAAAGCTGGCACTGCTGGATAAAGGGGCATAAGGCGGATCGCAGTAAAAAACTTGCTCAGCGCTGGCACTAGCAAACATCTCTGCGTAGCTTTTACACACAAAAGTGGCTAATTGTGCTTTTTCGGCAAAAAACCACAACTCTCGCTCGGGAAAATACGGTTTTTTATAGGCGCCAAAAGGCACATTAAAACCACCACTTTTGTTATAGCGGCATAAACCGTTATAACCGTGGCGATTTAAATATAAAAATAATAATGCGCGGCGAAATTGATCGCGCTCTTGATTAAAAGCAATCCGAAAGTCGTAATAAGCGCTTTTATCATTATTCATCGGTACAAATAACTGCGCCGCTTCTCGAATAAAAATATCAGGTTGGCTTTTTAATAGGTTATACAGATGGATAAGATCGGCGTTAATATCAGCCAGTAAGTAAGACTCAAAATTTGAGTTAAGAAAGACGGAGCCTGCGCCCATAAAGGGCTCTACTAATTGGCGAGCCTCAGGCAGGCGGGCATTAATATTCTCTACTAGGCCGTATTTGCCACCAGCCCATTTTAAAAACGCCCGCGTCTTTGTCATTTTTACCACTAAAACCGAACCAATAAAGGGCGCGCATTGTAACCATTAGCCCCTCTCATGACTAGGGCTGGATTTCTTTTTGCACTTGGCCAAAGGGCTTGGGCCAAGGCTTAGCGGCTTGTATTTCTGGCGCGAAATCTTTAATGGCGTCTCTTGCATGCTTGGCAGAAACGTAATCCCCTTGCACCAAAATAAACCACGGCTGACCATCTATGGTACGAGGGTAAATCCAAGCCGGATCCAGTTTATGCTGGCTAACTAACGCCTCTAACACGGCCTTATTACGCCCCGCTAATAATTGTAAAGTATAACGCTGGGCTGATCGTTGCTTTAAGTTTTCCACACTACCTAAGTGAGCAGCAGTCGCAGCCTTTGGACTCGCTTTAGGGGCGACTGGCTGAGCGTGTTCTTTACTGGGGGCAGGTGCTTTGGGAGCGGGTGGCGCGGGCACAGCAGCAGAAGCGTCTGACTCTCGCTCCATAAGTTGCGACACTACATCATCTTCAATAACCACCCGCTCTTTATCACTGTCATCTAAGGTTTGGGTATCTGTGGCAGCTATGGTGGGCGACTCTGGAAGGGCGACCGCTGGCCAGTCTTGCACAACGTCTTCAGTATTAGCTGGCGTTTCAGAGTTGGGCTCAGCCGTTATCGCAGGCTGATTGGGCACGGCGTTAGGCAAAGTATTTACTTGCTCTGGCGTGGCGGGCAGCTGCTCAGGCTTATCTGTGCCTGGCGTTAAACTTACAATCACAATTAATAACACCACCACAATTAATATAGTCAGCAATGCTTTAACGGATTTTTGTTCTAATAAGTAGCGGTAATCATTAATCTTCATTGGTGGCTCCATCATATCGATGACTTGACCCGGATACTGGATATCACGAGCCGCATCTAGGGGGGCTGAAATTTTAACGCGTGCCAAAGTTGCTCAAGATCGCTAGCCGTTAACGGTGGCACCTCAACTTCAAGCACTTGGCTGGGTGATAATTCATCTATTTGCGCCCGGACTTGTTGTGCCCACTCGGGTGTGCCCAGCAATACCATAAAGGGGCGGATCGCCGCTGGCAACGTTGCATAGAGCTCCACTAGCTCTTGTAATTGAATATCAGTTAACCAAGCGCCATTGTCTACTATCAGCAAACGTTTATGTAAACTTTTCGCTAACAAGCGCGTCATAGAAATGGTAAGCGAATCTTGAGCATCAAAAATGGCGCCAGCAAACCACTGGCTTAATAAAGCTTCACGAAATTTTTCATGACTATCAAGTGCTTTCGCATCTAACAATACTGGGTAACTCAAGCTAGTTTGCTCGAGTAATTGGTGTGCTAGATGGCTTTTACCGGCCCCTTTTGGGCCCGTTAGCAAGATAAAGTCAGTTTCAAGCCGAGAGAGATGGCGCAGCCGCGCCAGCAGCTGCTGTTGAGAAGAGAAAGGTAAACTAACGGTTTGGCTCACCCCAATGATTCCGACACCACCACGCCTAATTGTTGCTCGCTGACATCGCTCACTACCTGTGCCTTACCAATGCCTTGGGGCAAAACTAAGCGTAATTGGCCAGCTAATACTTTTTTATCACGCATCATATGCGGCAAATACTGACTAAGGCTCATCGAACTTGGGCCCACCACGGGCAACTTAGCGGCCAGTAAGAGTGCTCTCACACGCGCCACTTCTTGTTCCGTCATGTCACCGCGCAGGCGCGCCGTATAACAGGCTTGCAGGGTGCCCACAGCCACGGCTTCACCATGTAACCAATTGCCATACCCCATTTCAGCTTCTATGGCATGACCAAAGGTATGACCTAGGTTCAATAAGGCACGCACTCCATGCTCGCGCTCATCACAGGCCACCATATCTGCTTTAATCTCGCAGCAGCGGCGAATGGCATAGCTCAGCGCCTCAGGGTCAAGCTGTTGTAACCGCTCAATGTTTTGCTCTAACCAAGCAAAAAAATCGGCATCCCAAATAATGCCGTATTTAATGACCTCAGCCATACCGGCAGCAAACTCGCGCTCAGGCAGAGTTTGTAAGCAAAGCGTGTCTATCAATACTAATTGGGGCTGATAGAAAGCACCTATCATGTTTTTCCCAAGCGGGTGGTTAACTGCCGTTTTCCCCCCCACGGAAGAGTCTACCTGCGCCAACAAGGTGGTGGGCACCTGAATAAAAGGCACGCCCCGCTGATAACAAGCAGCAGAAAAACCGGTCAGGTCGCCAATCACGCCTCCGCCCAAGGCAATCAGTGTGGTATCGCGACCATGATTACCCGCCAGCAAAGTGCTCATGACTTGGTTAAAGGTCTCCACACTTTTAAACTGCTCGCCATCGGGCAAAATAAGCGTTTCAACCTGTAACGGCGCTAAGGACGTTAACAGCGTATCAAGATACAAAGGAGCCACGACATCGTTAGTGACCACCATGACTTTGCTACCCGAGATGGCGCTGCGCAGTTGCTCGCCTTGAATAAGCAAGTGTTCAGCGATGAGGATGGGGTAGCTGCGCTCACCCAAACTTACAGTTAACCTTTCCATGGATCTCCTGGCCTTACAGGCCGATCAATTCGGCAATGTGATTGGCGACCAGCTTGGCACCTTGTTCGTCGGTGCGCACCACGTAATCGGCAATTTCTAAATACAGCTCATTACGCTCTGCAGCTAATCGCTTGAGCACATCTTCGGGGGCTTCTTCTGTTTGCAATAACGGACGACGTTTATCTTTTTGTACGCGCGCCAGCTGTTTTTCTACTGGGGTCTCTAAATAAACAACTATGCCGCGCGCTGATAAACGATTGCGGCTTTCTTTGCTTTTTATTGAGCCACCGCCTGTTGCCAACACAATGCCTTGTAACTCACTTAGGTCATTGATGACTTTTTCTTCACGGTCGCGAAAGCCTTCTTCGCCCTCTACATCAAATACCCAGCTGATATCGGCACCGGTGCGGCGCTCAATCTCATGATCGGAGTCGTAAAACTCCATGTGCAGTTGTTGCGCTAGGTATTTACCGATGGTGCTCTTGCCCGCACCCATAGGCCCTACAAGGAAGATATTGCGTTTCTCAGCCATGTTACACGAAATTCTCACAAACAAATGCGCCCCACGAACACCGCAGGGTCGACGATGGACCTAACCTTAACTTTCTGAAATTGGACGCCGGATTATCGCAACTGAACCGGTCGCTGGCAAGCGACAACGATCATTGAGGATCAAAGAGGCCTTGAGGCTGGTCTCATGTCTGGCATTCCGTTTCTCGTTTTAGGTCTGTTGGCGGTAAATATAGCCGCTGTTATTCAGGGCATAGACATACTAAAAATCAAATACTAGCTCGCACAATACGGATCAAAGCGCAGATAATCAACTCGACTTAAAAACGAAAGCTAATTAATTTACTGACCTACATCAAGCAATTAACCGCTCATTTGGCCCTACTTCTCACTGTTGTGCACTCTAAGACACTATTAATCATATAGCGTTAATACCTTAACTTCAGTGGTGGCTAAGCAGGGCGCGTTATTTGCTTGAAACTCGCTTATTGCTTGGCGCTGCAAGGTTAAACTTTGCGCCTCTATCTTTACTACGCGCCCTATTACATTGGTTCCCCCTTGTGCATTTGAGCTAATAGTTAGCGTCTGATTGTCTTTATCCATATTCAACACCTGCCCTATGCTTACCGATAGCGGCGGCTCATTGGTTATTTGAATTAAGGCAAGCGCCCTAGGCCCAGCCACATCTTGTTTAATAAAGGTGGCTTTTAGCGTTAATGGCGGCAGGGTTGGCAGTACACAGGAGACTAAAGGAGAGTCGGACATAGTTAAAGAAAGAGAAGTAGGCTCTTTAAGTGGTGGGGCTGCTTGTTCTGGCGCTACTGGCCAATTAAAAGGGTCACGCGTTGAGCGCGGTAAAAACTCAAGGGAAGGATCAGACTCGCGAATAAGACCCGTGGCTGAGATGGACTTTGCATTAGCATAGCTAGGCGCTGTTATAGCATTAGCACCGCTTAACACACTGCTCAAGATAGCCATTAGCACGAGTAATTGACGCCCTTGTTTGTACTTTATTGCGCTCATGGCATGACTCCTTGTGAGTCTACGTAGGCGCGAGCAGATACTTTTAGGCTCAACCTTTGCTGATGGTTAGTACTCTGAGGTTCACCTTGTATGGCGAGCTGCTCAATCTCTAAGAGCCGAGGAAAGGCCACTAGCGCGGCGATAAAATGACCTAATTGTGCATAATTTCCGAGCGCAGTTAACTGTAATGGCAGTGCTGTTACTTGTGTTAATACCTGCTCGCCCTGCCATTGTATGCCTTGTAAAATCACTCCTTCTTGAGCCGCTACATGACTGAGCTTCTCCAGTAATACAGCGGTCTGTTTTTGCTTAGGGAGACTTTGCTCAACGAATATTAATTGAGCCGCGAATGACGCGCTAGACAAAGACTCAGAGGTTAACTGCTTAGCCTGAGCTTGCTGCATCTTTAGTTTATGATTAAGAACTTGTTGGTGTGACTTTACTTGTTGCCACTGCTGCCTAGGCTCTTTTACCAAGCCATAATGCGCTACTCCATACACCAACATTCCCACCATGCTTAACAGCATTAACTTGGCCGGCCATGGCCAACTGGCCACATGACTCAGTTCAAGCTCTTGCAAGCCTCTGATCATGGCTGCACCTGTAAGTCGCTAGACATTCGAGTATCACTTACCTCTTTGCTTGCAAATATATGTGGTGACCCTCTCTTTGTCAGCCTTGCAAACGCTTGCTGTGGCGATATTAAAGCCGTGGTCTCTGGAGTAGCGGATAACATGCTTACGCGCAGTACAAACTGAGTATTGCGCTCCTCGGATAAGGCTTGAGTGGTCAATAAAGGAGTGTGTACCCAAGCCGAAGCTTCTATGGCTTGTAAAGTTAAGGAGAGCTGCTGATAAGTGTGTGCCTCACCCTTTAACTCCAGATGAGGAGGTGAAAAATGCAAAGAGCTAAGCTTTACGCCCGTGGGCAGCCACAGCGGTAAGTCATTAATCAGTTGCACTACAGGGCGATTATTAAAGCGAATGTGCTGAATAAAATTATCTTGCCAAGCAAGCTGGTTAATTTGTTTGTGCTGTTGCTCTAGCGTAACTAACTGCGCGCCTTGCTCATCACTCATTTGTTGTAGCTGCTGATTACGTTGCTGTACAAGGATAACTTTTCGTTTAACCAAGCCACTATTAATCCAAGCGGCCATTAGGCTTAATATGGCGACACCAAACGCAAGAGCCATAAAATGGCGTGTGTGGCGCAGGTGTTGCCACTCTCGCCAAGGTAATAGATTTATATTCGACATGGCGCCACCCGGTAACTGGCTACTCTTAACGCTAATCCCAGCGCGGTAGCAAATTCTGGGGAAGCGGGATCACTGGGCGCATCCTGTCCAAAAGCGTGAGCAAAACTTAAGACTTGCAGTTTAAAGTCAAGCTGGGTGCTTAAAGGTGAAATTAGCTGAGAAAGCCCAGCCACAGTGCCACACAGCACGCCTAAGCTTGGCAGAGCCTGAGCAGACTGGCTCATAAAAAGTTGCAATTGGCGCTTAGCATGATGCACCACAGCATCAGTATTTATCGACAGTTCGCGCTCAAGTGCTAAGAACTGTAATCGCTGGTAGATAATCTGGCCATCGAGAAGCACCATAAACAATAAGCTCTCATGGCTGAGCTCTAAGACCAGTACACTTTGCCCTTGCCGAGGCGCTAATAAAAAATCTACCGCGCGTGCCAGCGCATGATAGTTAATATCCACAATTTGAGGGCGCCAACCCACTTGGCGCAGTAATGCCACTCTGGCTTTAACTTGAGCACGGTGTGCTGCACTTAGTAACAGGCGCTGCTGGCTGGCGGCAGCGTCGCTGGCTTCTAGCACTTCATAATCAATATAAATATCGTCAGCTGACTCAGTCAGATGCTCAGCCACTAACTGCTTAACATGATGGGCCATTAAGTCCGGCGCCAAATCATTAGGTACATCAAATACTTTTGTTAATACGCCATGCCCTCTCACGGCGGTGGCGACCTCAAGCGTGCTTATTTTTAAACGACGACGCAATTGTTTAAGTGCGCTGAACACTTGTAGGTGATTATGCAATTGATGATCGATAATGGCGCCGCTTGGCAGCGATACTTTAGCCAGTGCCTGTAGCTGATAGTCGCAACCCGTGGCTTGTTCTTGATAACTTAAGGCCACGCCATAAATAGAGTGCGCATTAAAATCGACCCCAATTAAGTGGGCATGCGCGCTGCTTTGTCTAGCAAAAATAGGTAGTTGCCAGATGACGCTCAGAGTTGAGTAAAATCTAGTAACTAAAGAATAAGATAAGTCATTAGCTAACGACTTAGTATTCGCTGATTTCAACATACGCATCCATGCAGTTGAGGGTCATGGCTTAATAATAGTCGGCATTTAGTGAGTGAGAATGGGTGTGCTTAAAAACAAAGCGCTCGAATAAATAGCCCGACACAGGATATACTTGTAGCCTTAATGATTATTAAAAAATTCTAGGTTATTACTTCATGCTTAAATGGCTAACCCGCCTCTTTTTATTGGGCTTATTCTTGGCACTCTGCGCCGTCGCCGGTGTGTTTGTGCTTTATCAGCAGGTTAAGCCTGAGCTGCCCGATGTTTCTGAACTGAAAGATATCCGCCTTGAAATACCCATGCGTATTTTCAGTCAAGATAATGAGCTCATCTCACAATATGGCGAACAAAGACGCACCCCTATCGCCATTGCCGATATGCCCTCACAACTTATTGACGCGGTTTTAGCCACAGAAGACGCTCGTTTTTATGAACACCCTGGCATTGATATCATTGGTATCAGCCGGGCCGCTACCGTGTGGTTTACTACGGGTGAAAAGCGCCAAGGCGCCAGTACCATCACCCAACAAGTGGCACGCAACTTCTTTTTAAGCCGAGAAAAAACCGTTACCCGCAAAATTAAAGAAATTTTTCTGGCCCTGCATATTGAGTCCTTGTTAAGCAAAGATGAAATTTTGGCCTTGTACTTAAATAAAATCCCCCTAGGTCATCGCTCTCATGGTGTGGGCGCTGCGGCACAGGTGTATTACGGCAAAGAAGTCTCGGAGTTAACGTTAGCTGAGTCAGCCATGATCGCCGGCCTGCCCCAAGGCCCTTCAGTATTAAATCCAATTAGTAACCCAGCGCGCGCCGCTGAGCGCAGAGCCGTGGTGTTAGGGCGCATGTTAGAAACCGGTAAAATTAATCGCGTGCAATACAATGAAGCCATGGAAGCCCCCGTAGCCACGCGCTACCACGGCGCTGAAATCACCTTAAATGCACCTTATGTCGCAGAAATGGCGCATCAATTTGCGCTGAGTATGTTTGGTGAAGAGGCCTATACCAAGGGCTTAAAAGTTTATACCACCATTGACTCCAAGGAGCAGCAAGCCGGCACTCAAGCCTTAGTGGATGGCTTATTAGCCTATGATTTACGCCACGGCTATCGTGGTGCGACCGATCATTTATGGCAAGACTCGCCATGGTCTTTGGATAAAATTGAAGAATATTTAGCCGGGCAACCCAGTTATTGGCCGTTAGAGCCTGCCATAGTGACAGAGGTTAGCGCACAGAGCGCCACTGTTATCGCAAAAAATCAAGGTGAGCAAACACTCGCTTGGGACGGCTTAAAATGGGCACGCCCTTATATTTCTGACGCTCGCCAAGGCCATGCACTGCGCCAAGCCAGTGCGGCCCTTAAGGCAGGAGATCTAATTTGGATCCGCCCCCAAGGTGAGCAGTGGATGCTGGCGCAATTGCCAGAAATTAATGGGGCATTGGCCGCCCTTGATCCTAATAACGGCGCCATTACTGCCATAGTAGGCGGCTTTAACTTTACTTTAAATAAATTCAATCGTGCTCAGCAAGCTGAGCGCCAGATGGGCTCTAATATTAAACCCTTTATTTATTCTGCAGCACTGGATAATGGCTATAGCCTAGCGAGCATGGTCAACGATGCGCCTATTAACCACTGGGATCCGGGCAGTGGTAAAAGCTGGCGCCCTCGTAACTCGCCTAATGTGTATGATGGCCCTATTAGAGTTAGAGAAGCATTGGCACGTTCTAAAAACGTGGTATCTATTCGCCTACTACAAGGCGCCGGCATTCCTGCGGCATTACAACGCCTTAATGACTTAGGCTTTGATACTGAGCGTATTCCGGCCACCGACAGTTTAGCACTAGGCTCGCCCTCAGCCACGCCTTTACAGATGGTTACCGGTTATGCCGCCTTTGCTAATGGCGGTAAAAAAGTCACGCCTTATATCGTAGAACGCATCGAAGATAGCCAAGGCGTTACCTTATATGAAGCTCAGCCGCAAACCACTCAGGTACTCAGTGAAGAAACAGCGTTTTTAATCAGCCAAGCGTTAAGCTCAGCTATTTGGGGGGGCACCAGTAATGGCCGCCACTGGAATGGCACCGGCTGGCGTGCTGGTAAAGCACTAGAGAGAAAAGATATCGCCGGCAAAACTGGCACCACCAACGACTCGCGTGATGCTTGGTTCTCTGGCTTTACCCCAGATCGGGTAGCCAGTGCTTGGGTAGGATTTGATGACTTTGCACGGCCCTTAGGGCGCACCGCTTACAATGCTAACTTAGATGGCAGTCAAGTCGCGGGAGGCGAGTTTGGCGCAAGTACAGCGCTGCCCATTTGGATTGCGTATATGAAAGCGGCACTGGCGGATTTTCCCGAGCATATTAAAGACATGCCCGAGGGCTTATACACCACCACTATCGATCCCAATACCGGCTTAAAGACCAATGGCGAGGGCATTACTGAATATTTTGTGCCAGGTAGTGAGCCTAAATATTACAGCCTGCCAGAAACACGCCAGTCGTTTGGCGGCACTAGCGTCACAGATGACTTATTTTAATTCTCTATCATGCCTTTATTATCCACGCTACGGCGTGGATTTTTTTATCTGGCTTAAGCGCTAGGCCTAACTAAGAAAGACAAACTGTCTTGCACTCGCTTGGCAATTTCATTAAAGCAGGGGCGGCGTACTGAGTGATGACGATAGAGCAAACTAATCGCTCGGCTTGGCTCAGGATCTATAACGCGGATATAACATATATTGCCATCAAGATGCTGAGCAGTAATAGCCAGCTCAGGCATTAAGGTTAAACCCGAGCCTGCGGCCACCATGTTACGTAAGGTTTCAAGGCTAGTAGCCTTAAAGTGGGTGTCTTCACCTATACCAGCGGCAAAGCAATAGCCCATCGCTTGATCACGCAAACAATGGCCATCTTCTAACATCAGTAATTTTTCGCCTTTTAGCTCGCTTAACGAGACAGACTGGCGCTTTGCCCACGCATGATCGCTGGGCAGCGCCAATAGCATAGGCTCATGATATAAAGGCACGCTAGCAAAGCTTTCCATATGATCAAGCTCTGCCAACATCAGGCAATCTAGCTCACCGTCTGCTAATTGCTTAAGTAAGGTATGAGTTTGTGCTTCATGTAAATAAAGCTGCAACTCTGGAAAGTGTAATTTTAAGCTAGGAATAATATGGGGCAGTAAATAGGGTCCTACAGTAGGAATAAGCCCAAGATGCAGCTCACCCGACATAGGATCACGATAAGTACGCGCAATATCTGTTAACTCTTTAGTTTCCGCCAAAATTCGCTTCGCTTGTGCGGTGACCGCCAGCCCTGCAGGAGTCAACAATACGGAGCGAGAAGTGCGCTCAATGAGGATCACACCTAGCTCTTCTTCTAATTTTCGTAACTGCCCGCTTAAGGTGGGCTGACTCACAAAACACTTTTCTGCCGCTTTGCGAAAGTGCAGCTCTTGTGAGAGCGCTACTAAGTATTCAAGATCCCGTAAATTCATATAGATCCTTAAAACAGCGCTGAGCGCCAAGTTAAACAAGGCGCTATCTGTAGCAGTACTGCATAAAGTAGAGGGGGCTTTAAAGCCCTTTGCTACCCTTGTTTAGTATGAGAGCCAAGCAGATAGCGCAAACCAAAACGGAGCTGGCGTTAGTCCCCTACCCCACATTCCATACAGTGATCTTCAATCGGCGCGCCCAGTGCTAAGTTAGCATTTAAGTCACGCAGCGCCGTTCTTAAGCCCTCTTCGATTACCGGATGATAAAAAGGTAAGGTCAGCATATGGGCGACTGTCATCTTACTTTGATGCGCCCAAGCTAATAAATGCGCTATATGCTCAGCATCGGGGGCCAGCATTTCTGCTCCTAAAAAACGCCCCGTGCCATGCTCGCCATAAACTCGTAGCAGCCCTTGGTTTTTTGCCATTAATCGGCTGCGACCTTGGTTTTCAAAGCTCACTTCTCCTACTGCAAAGTTAAAGTGGCGTTCTGCTGTTGTTTTGGCTTGCAGCTGGGCATAGGTGCTGCCTACCAAAGCGATTTGAGGTGCGGTAAAAACAATCGCTAAGGCACTGTGTCTTAACCCTGGGCTTACCTTAGGAAAGTGTGCCGCATTATGTCCAGCAATGCGCCCTTGGTCATTAGCTTCATGTAAAAGAGGCAGTTGATTACTGGCATCACCTGCCAGAAAAATATGCTTAATACTGGTTTGCATGGTGTGGGGATCGGTAATCGGCACGCCTTTGTCATCTAGCGCTAAATCCAACACTTCTAAACCCAGCTGATCCACATTAGGCCGGCGCCCAGTCGCGGCAATCACATAATCGACGGCAATGTTTTTATTACCCTCTTCAAGATGAGTAAAGGTGATAGCAACCTGCTCATCTACGCGGTGCATATCCTGTACCTTGGCATCTAGGTCCAAATAAAATTCATTAGCAAAGAGTTGGTTCGCGTAGTGGCGCACTTTTTCATCGCTAAAGGGCCCTAACTGACCGCCTCGGCCAAACATCCATACCTTAACACCTAAGCGCTGCAGGGCTTGGCCAAGCTCTAAGCCAATCACGCCGGGGCCAAATAACGCCACCGACTGCGGCAGCTTATCCCAATTAAAGACATCATCATTGATCACTAATCGATCGCCGAGTGCTTGCCAGTCAAAGGGATAGCTTGCCCGAGAGCCGGTAGCGATGACGACACTGTTAGCGCTCACTTTAGTGTGCTCATCCACCATCAAAGTATGAGCGTCAATAAAGCGCGCCCGACCGCTTATTTTATTGGTGGCAGGAATAGAGTCGATAGAGTCAATAACAAGCTTTACAAAGCGATCGCGCTCATCTTGCAGCCGTTTCATGACTTTTTTGCCATCTATCTTCATCTTGCCAGACTGAATACCAAATAAAGGCGCTTGGCGTACCGCATGAGCACTATCGGCGGCGGCAATTAATAATTTAGAGGGCATACAGCCCACTCGAGCACAGGTAGTGCCAATAGGGCCAGACTCAATAATAACGACTTTTTTACCCGCTTGACTCGCAGTGCGCCACGCCGCTAAACCCGCGCTACCGCTGCCGATAATGGCGACATCAACTTGAATATGTTCAGGCATTGAGACTCCTTAATAATGAAACTCGCCTTAACGTTAGCTTAAATCGAGTCGATAAACCGCCTGCCTCTGCTCAAATCTTGCTCGGCCTATTTTTAACAAGTGCGTTATTAGTAAAAGGCGTGTTAACCCAGATGTTTTAACTAACACAGCCATAAAAAAGCGGCGCCGAACTAGTTCGGCACCGCTATTAGCAAAGTTAACAGCTTAAAACATCAGCAATTTAAGCGAAATAGGCGGCTAACTCTTCACTGCCACCAATATGCTGGCCATCAATAAACACTTGCGGCACTGTGCTACGACCCGATACTGCTTTTAAAGTGGCACTATTAATGTCTTTGCCTAACACCACTTCTTGGTAACGGAGATTTTTGTCGGCCAATAATTGCTTAGCGCGCACACAAAACGGACAGCCTGGCTTGGTAAAAATACTAATGGCCGAGGGCTTAGCCGCCTCAGGGTTAATATAAGCTAACATAGTGTCGGCATCAGACACTTCAAACGGGTCACCTGGTTTATTAGGTTCAATAAACATCTTGTCGATAATGCCGTCTTTCACCAGCATAGAATAACGCCAAGAGCGCTTACCAAATCCTAAGTCTTGCTTATCGACTAACATGCCCATGCCATCGGTAAACTCACCATTACCATCAGGCAATACACGAATATGCTCCGCTTCTTGATCTGCCAACCAGGCATTCATTACAAAAGTATCATTGACACTGATACACACTATCTCATCGACGCCATTTTCTGCTAACACACCGGCTAGCTCGTTATAACGAGGTAAATGGGTGGAAGAACAAGTAGGTGTAAAAGCACCCGGCAGCGAAAATACGGCGACTGTTTTGCCTTTAAAAATCTCATCGCTGCTAACATCACACCACTCGTCCCCATTACGGGTTCTAAAAGTAACTTGGGGTACGGCCTGACCTGTTTTATCTTCTAACATAACTCACTCCTTAACGAGGGTATCTGCTGGATAAGTGGCGTTTATCACTGCTCGCCACTGCAATAGACTCAGTATGCCTAGCTTAGTCCTTTAAGAGAAAACGTTATTTCCTATTTAATTGATAGATTTTAACTATCAGTCAAACTTTAGAATAAAGACCGCTGATGGTATTAGTCTATGTAACAAAACTCCGGTACTTTTGCCATCGCCGCCGCAACGACTTCGGGGCCTGCACCCACTTTATGAGCATTTTCACTTAAATGACGGCGCCAGCCCCTTGCCCCCGGTAAACCTTGAAAGATACCCAGAGTATGGCGGGTAATATTGCCCAGATAAGTCCCTTGGCTAAGCTGACTCTCTATATAAGGCAGCAAGCGGCGGATCACTTCATGGCGGCTTGGCACTTCATAGTTATCACCAAATAGCTCAGCGTCAACTTGTGCTAATAGATAAGGGTTTTGATAAATCTCTCGCCCAAGCATAACGCCATCTAAATGGCTTAAATGCAGCTTGGCGTCTGCTAGGCTTTTAATGCCGCCATTAATGGCAATGACCAAGTCTGGATAGTCGCGTTTAAGCTGGTAAACACGTTCATAATCAAGCGGTGGTACATCACGATTTTGCTTAGGGCTTAAGCCTTTCAGCCACGCCTTACGGGCATGAACGATTAAAGCATCCACACCCACCTCAACCAAACTATCTACTAGGGTGCATAAAAACTGATAGCTATCCTGCTCATCTATACCGATACGAGTTTTTACCGTCACCGGAATGGCCACGGCCGCCTTCATGGCCGCTACACTAGCAGCGACTCGCTGTGGCTCTGCCATCAGGCAGGCACCAAACATGCCATTTTGTACCCGATCCGAGGGGCAACCGACGTTTAAGTTAATTTCATTATAGCCTTGGCGCTCGGCGCGTAGCGCACACTCAGCCAAGGCTACGGGATCACTGCCACCGAGCTGTAACACGAGCGGCTGCTCTTGTTGATTAAAGCCCAGATAATCTCCTTTACCGTGCAAGATAGCCCCCGTGGTCACCATTTCCGTATAGAGCTGAGTATGGCGACTCATTAAGCGATGAAAGTAACGGCAATGGCGATCCGTCCAATCGAGCATCGGAGCAACTGAAAAGCGAGCACTGGGATAAGGAGTCATAAAATAGCATCTGTTTGTAAACTAAGGGCGCTATTATACCTAAGGCCACCCACTAGCCAATGCTTGTTTAGGTGACCCTAAAGGGGACTGTGCTAAGATGTGCGCTGCTATTACTGAGGATGTCATCAACTATGTCTATTCCCCACCAGCTGGAGCGTGCCGATTTATTATGTAAACAGCGCGGCGTGCGCTTTACTCCCACTCGGCGTAATGTGTTTATGCTAATAGCTGAGTATCAGGGCGCGGTTAGCGCCTATGACTTGCTGGATAGGCTAAAAGAGCGCGAGCCTAACGCCACGCCACCGACTGTGTATCGGGCGTTGGATTTTTTATTAAAGCAGGGTTTCGTACACAAAGTAGAGTCACTGAATGCGTTTTTATTCTGTGAGCATTTTGATGAGCACCATCCCATGCAACTCTTAATTTGTAATAGCTGCGGCTTAGTTATCGAGTTACATGATGAAGCTATTAATCGTGCCTTTGAGCAACAAGCCGAGGCTAATGGCTTTACTATCACTAATCAGTCTATTGAAGCCCATGGCCAATGCCATAGCTGTGCTGAGTAAGGGTAAAATACATCCGCTACTTGCGCTAAAACGAGGACTTTTTCTCAGCGCTTTGCCTAGCAAACTACTCTATATATTCCCAACGCGGGCGCGACGTTAAACGGGTAACTAGCTCATAAGCAATGGTATTAACATGGCGAGCTATCTCTTCTGCAGGCAAACCTTGGCCCCACAATAAAACTTCATCGCCAACTTGCTCATCCCCCTCTGGTCCTAAGTCTACGGTGGCCATGTCCATCGCCACTCGCCCTACCAGCGGATAGCGCCGCCCATTGATCAGCACCGGCGTACCACTGGGCGCCATACGTGGGTAACCATCGCCATAGCCAATCGCAATCACTCCAATTCGCGTATCTCTAGGACTCACCCAAGTGCCTGCGTAGCCCACCGGCTCCCCACGACTATGCTGGCGTATCGCAATGAGACTACTGACTAAATCCATGGCCGGGCGCAAACCTACGTCACTGCCTTGTTGCTCACTAAAAGGCGTAATGCCATAGAGCATGATGCCAGGGCGAATAAAGTCGCTATGGGCCTTAGGAAAGGCCAGTACTCCAGCTGAATTACATAACGCGCGGTCGTTCACTTTGCCATGAGTGGCTTGATTAAAACAAGTAATGGCCGCCTCGGTAATGGCACGCTGCTTTGGCTCATCGGCGCGGGCAAAATGGCTCATGGCATTAACCGGCTGTATGACTTGTTTAATCTTACTTAATCGACTCAGCGCTAAGTCGACTTGTTCTGGACTAATGCCTATTCGATGCATGCCGGTGTCAATTTTTAACCACACCGTAATAGGCGCGCTTAACGGCGTGGTTTCTAATAGCGCGAGCTGCTCAAATTGATGAATACAAACGTGAAATTGTTGATGGGCGCACGCTTGCAGCTGCTTAGCATTTAAAAAGCCCGACAATAATAAAATAGGCTGGCGTATACCAGCGGCACGCAACTTTTGCGCTTCTTCAAAGCGAGCGACGCCAAACATATCCGCTTCATCTTCTAAGGCAGCCGCCACCTTTAAGTCGCCATGGCCATAGGCATTGGCTTTCACTATCGCTATCACTTTAGCGTACGGGGCAAGCCGTTTAGCTTGCGCTAAATTATGTTTTATTGCAGCCAGACTGATGCGAGCAATTGCGCCGTGTGCATCCATCTTTGCTCCTTAGTAGTCATCATCAAACGCCGGGCCGGCATAATTATCAAAGCGCGAATATTGCCCTTGAAAGGTCAGGCGCACCCGTCCAATAGGACCATTTCGTTGCTTACCTATTATAATCTCGGCGATGCCTTTTTCTGTGCTGTCATCGTGATAAACCTCATCTCGATAGATAAACATAATTAAGTCGGCATCTTGCTCTATAGAGCCCGACTCACGCAAGTCAGAGTTAATAGGGCGTTTATCGGCGCGCTGCTCTAGGCTACGGTTTAGCTGTGAAAGTGCCACTACCGGCACTTCTAACTCTTTAGCCAAGGACTTAAGTGAACGAGATATTTCAGCAATTTCTAAAGTTCGATTTTCTGCCAAGCCCGGTACCGACATGAGTTGCAAATAGTCGATCATAATCATACTTAAGCCGCCATGCTCGCGGGCCACACGTCGCGCACGAGCGCGCACTTCGGTGGGGGTTAGGCCGGAGGCATCATCTATATAGAGCTGCCCTTTTTCTAATAGCATGCCCATAGTGGAAGATAATCTCGCCCAATCTTCATCATCTAGTTGGCCGGTACGAATTTTAGTTTGGTCGATGCGCCCAAGCGATGCCAGCATACGCATAATAATTTGCTCGGAGGGCATTTCTAACGAGAAGATAAGCACCGGTTTATCACTGGTAAGGGCGGCATGCTCACAGATATTCATCGCAAAAGTCGTTTTACCCATCGAAGGACGCGCCGCGACTATGATCAAGTCGGAGGATTGAAAACCGGCGGTCATTTTATCTAAGTCTTTATAGCCAGAAGAAATTCCCGTGATACCTTGGTGAGGATTATTATAAAGCTCTTCAATCTTACCCACGGTTTTTTCTAATAAGCTGCGCAGCGGCTGCGGCCCCTCGTTGGCATTAGTACGGCTTTCAGCAATTTTAAAGACTTTGCTTTCGGCTAAGTCAATTAATGCGCCCGCATCACGTCCTTGGGGATCAAAGCCTGACTCTGCAATATCATTGGCGACTGCAATCATTTCTCTGACTAAAGCGCGCTCGCGCACAATGTCGGCGTAGGCACCAATGTTTGCGGCACTGGGCGTATTTTTAGCAATCTCAACTAAGTAAGAAAAGCCGCCTACTGTGTCTAAAGACTCATGACGCTCTAGCTCTTCTTGCACCGTAATTAAGTCGATGGGGTTATTTAATTGACTTAAGCGCTGCATAGCTTGAAAAATTAAGCGGTGGGGCCGGCTATAAAAATCCGGCTCGGCCACTTTTTCCGCCACTCTATCCCACGCATTATTATCCAGTAATAAGCCACCCAGCACCGACTGCTCGGCTTCAAAAGAATGAGGTGGCATCTTTAACTGGGCGACCGCATGATCGATTTTAGTGACGGTTTTCTCGTTCATTAACTTCTCTCTGCTAATAAGCTATGACCAAAGCCTGAATGTTAGTCATGTGGGGGTATTGTACTGTGATAGCCGCGCAATAACATTGTTTTGCCATTCAAGGATATCTGCCCCTGCCAACGCATTCGATGTTATTATGTTGGGTTACTGGTTGGCTACTTAGCCATCGGTTGACATAACCCACCTCTGCTTTAGGATGTGCCTGTCTGTCATTCAAGGAAGTTAACAATGCGTAAGTTGCTTACATTATTTACTCTTATTTTTGCGATAGGCCTTACCGCTACCGCATTTGATGCCGAAGCTCGTAAAATGGGCAGCGGGCGCTCATTTGGAAAATCATTTAAAACCGCCCCTGCACAACCTGCGAAGAAAAGTGCCCCTAATCAAGCAGGACAAAATTCCACGCCTAAAAAATCTGGCGGCATGATGGGCGGCTTATTGGGCGGGCTGTTAGCGGGCGGCTTATTGGCAGCCTTATTTAGCTCAGGCGCTTTTGAAGGCGTTAAGATGATGGACTTTTTGCTCATCGCGGGCCTCGCTTTTGTCGCCTTTAAAATCTTTAGCACGCTTCGCAAAGGTAAAGCGCAAACTCAACGGCCGGCCTTTGGCGGCCCGCAGCAATTTGAAGCCGCTAAGCCCTTTTCACCTACGCCTATTGGTCAAGGTGGCAGTGGTGGATTTGCACCCAGCGACGTCCCTTTTAACTTGCCGCCAGGCTTTGATATGCAAGCCTTCTTACAAGGCTCTCGCGAACATTACCGCACCTTACAAGAGGCGTGGAATACTAACGATTTAGAAAAAATTCGTGAGTATGTTTCACCTGAAATGTTTGCGGACTTAAGCCAAGAGCGCGCGACCTTAACTGGAGACCAGCATACGGAAGTGATGTTTGTAGATGCGGAGCTGGTACGCGCCGATCACACTTCTTATCATGCCCAAGTGAGCTTGAAGTTTAGCGGTCGTTATCGCGACAGCCATGAAGCCATAGAGCAAGATATTCAAGAAGTGTGGCATTTAGAGCGCAACTTAACCCAAGACAATGCACCTTGGTTGATTGTGGGCATTGAAGACAACGCCTAAGCCAAGATACTCCTCTTAAGTAAATCAATAACAACGCCCAATCATAGGATTGGGCGTTTTTTATTTCTCGTATTGACTATTTATAAGCGATTTTTAATATGCTCTTGCAGAGCTAACCACACTAATAAGCCTAATATCACGCCTGTAGAGTTAGCTAAAATATCGAGCCAACTAAAGCTTCTATGGGGTTGTAAATAGTGCTGTAAATACTCAGAAGCCGGCGCCAGTGCCAAAACTACCAGCCAAATAAGACTATTCGCGCGCTTTAAAAATGCAAAGCGAGCCACTAAGCTAAAGCCAAAAAAAGCTAAGCAATGCAGCACCTTATCCGAATGTGAAAAAGGATTGGGCGGTGCTTGTGGCCGAAATAAGCCATAGCATAGGACACTTAGGCAGGTCACAAACAGCAACCACCTTAGTTTATAGATCACGGTAAATATTTGCACAACAGGTACCTGAATGAAAAAAGTCAGTGACCAACGAGAAGCTTACTCCCCGCCAGTCACTGACTCAGTTGACTTAGTCACGGTGTTTAATAGGCGTTTTTATTAATAAAGCCTTTAAACACGGTGGCAATAATAATTTTAAGGTCTAAAAAGACACTCCAATTATTAATATACCAGAGATCGTAACGGACTCGGGCTTCCATTTTATCTAGCGTATCCGTTTCACCCCGCAGCCCATTCACTTGCGCCCAACCGGTAATGCCGGGTTTCACCTTATGGCGCTTCATATAAAGCTCAACCAGCTCTTTATAATGTTCGTTGTGCGCTAAGGCATGAGGACGAGGCCCTACAATAGACATATTACCTTGCAATACGTTTAAGAATTGCGGCAATTCATCCAACGAAGTGCGACGCAAGAAACCACCAATAGGCGTTAAACGACTATCACCTTTAGTCGCTTGAGTGATTTGGTTAGACTTTTCTTGGTGTACTTTCATGGATCTGAATTTATACACATTGAAATTCTCACCATTGTCTCCGGTACGGGGCTGTTTAAAGAGCGCAGGACCAGGAGAGGTTAATTTCACCGCCGCCGCAATCACCAAGCACACAGGCGCAATTAAAATACTAATCAGCGTGCCTACCACTAAGTCTTCGGTACGCTTAGCCAGCCAAGCCATGCCTTTTATGGGTGACACACTTAAGTCAATACTGGTTCGCCCCACCACTTCACCCATGCTGTAATGCAATAATTGCATATCAGAAAAGCTGGGGATAAAGCGAACTTCTACTGTGGAATGGCGCAGTGCATACAAGATGGTACGAATAGACTTACCCATATCCAGTGACATACACAGCCACACTTCATCGATATTGGCTTCTTCAACGCGTCTGGCGAGAGTCGCTAAGTCTTTTTCACTAGGGGCACCCGGGATCCGCTCCACGCCACCTAGAATATAACCGGCTTCGGGCATATTGCGCATTCTGCGCCCCATTGCTACTACCTTGTCACCGGGGCCCACTAAGAACACTTTCTTAGTGGATAAGCCACTTAGCCAGGCATGTCGAATCGCTAGCTGCACCACGATGCGCCCTGCTCCCGCGATAAAAAGCGATAGCAAAATACTCAGGAAGACCCAAAGTGGTGAATAGCGCTCAGTGACTTCTAGCGCAAAAATCACCACTAAACAAATCACAGCGCTGCCCAACCAAATGCCCGTTAAGCGCAATAACAGTCGGTTTATACGCTGTATCCGCCAGCGCTGATAGCCAGCGCCGGCGGCATTTAGCACCACCAGCAGCAAAGCCATAATGCCCACAGATAATACTTGGTGCTCGGCAAGGGTTCCATTCCCAAAGACCAACAAGTGAGCCATTAAGCTCCCCAGCACCAGCGTGACCATATCAAAGATAGGCACCAGTATTTGGGTGGGGTGGCGGTCGATAACGCCTTTAATCGGACGAGCCATTATTTACTACTCCACTTTATGCTCGTAAACACGCTAATATCTCAGCGGTTTTGTCGTCCACTAACGCTACGTCACCGCGACTTTCTACGTTTAATCTCACCACAGGCTCAGTGTTTGAGCTGCGAAGGTTAAAGCGCCACTCTCCCATATCCAAGCTAATACCGTCTGTGTTATCCACATTGAGCGCTTGGGCTTGATAGCGCGCTAATACTCGCTCGATGGCCTTCGCGGGCTCGGCGATGGTGCTATTAATTTCACCTGAAGAGGGGAACGCAGCCATGCGCTCAGCCATTAGCTGCGACAACGACTTACCCGTGGTGCTAATCAGCTCAGCGACCAATAACCAAGGGATCATGCCACTGTCACAATAAAAGAAATCACGGAAGTAGTGGTGAGCACTCATTTCTCCGCCATAAATGGCGTCTTCACCGCGCATGCGCTCTTTAATAAAGGCATGGCCGGTTTTTGATTGAATGGGTAAGCCTCCATTGCTCTCTACGATATCCGTGGTATTCCACACTAAGCGAGGATCGTGAATGATCTTAGCGCCGGGCTCTTTGCGCAAAAACGCTTCAGCTAATAAACCAACAATGTAATAGCCTTCGATAAATTCGCCCTGCTCATCAAATAAGAAGCAGCGATCAAAGTCACCGTCCCAAGCAATACCCATATCGGCGTTATGCTCTAATACGGCATCGCGAGTAGCGGCACGGTTTTCTGGCAGCAAAGGATTAGGGATACCATTGGGGAAAGTGCCATCCGCTTGGTGATGAACCCGAATAAACTCAAACTTAACACCTAGTGCATCAAGCTCCTTGGCAATAGCATCTAGAGCCGGACCTGCGGTGCCATTGCCTGAGTTCACGACTAACTTAAGTGGCTTTAGATTATTGGTATCCACATAAGAAACGATATGCTTAGCATACTCTTGCTTAAGATCGATCTGCTTCAGGCTGCCTTGTACGCTAGACTCTGGCCAGTCTTGGCTAATGGCTAATTGCTCTATTTCACCTAAGCCAGTATCACCAGAAATTGGCTTACTGTCTTCGCGGACTAATTTCATGCCGTTATAATCAATAGGATTATGCGAAGCCGTCACTTCTATACCCCCGTCTAGCTTTAAGTGCGAGGTGGCAAAGTAGACTTCTTCGGTTCCTGCTAGTCCTAAATCTAATACATCAGCGCCTGCATCCATCAAGCCTTTGGCAACGGCAGATTTTAAAGACTCTGACGTTAAGCGTACATCGCCACCTACCACTACATTTTTAGGTTTAATGATTTCGCCATAGGCGCGACCAATGCGATAAGCAATATCTTCGTTTAATTCATCGCCCAAACGACCACGAATATCGTACGCTTTAAAACAGCTTAATTTACTCATAATACTGATGACTCTTAAATAATTAAAATAAGTTTAATGTTACCGTCTTGATAACTGGAATTGATTAACCTTTTTATTTACCAGTCGCACCATGTTGCGCATGGCCAACTTGTAACTAGGAATATAAATTAACCCTTTTCTTTCTTGTTCAATATAGCTATTGGCATGCTCATCAAGAATGGGATGGTCAAATAAATTTATGTAATAAAAATCTAGGGCTGTGCCTTTAGAGAACTGTCCCCAAGCGTCCGCCACAAATAAGCAAGACTCTTGTTTTCTGGCGATAATAGCAGCGGCTTCATGACCCAGTACGTAGCAACAGGTGCGCCCTAAATAAGGATAAGCAAGCGGCTCTATTTTTTTAACGCCAGTGACGCTACCAAAAGTAGGATTGGGATCTTTATTAATAAATTTAAGTAATTTTTCTTCAGGCAAGCCATTCATCCCACCCAAAATAACCACTTGGTGAGGCGCTATATTTTGGGCTATTTCTTTAGCTTGTTCAAGGGCAATATCATTGCCCATGATATCATCTTCAAAAACAATCGCAGCCGCTTGGTCAGCAATAATAGATTGATATATATTAAAATGACTTAAAGCACAACCCACTTCGGCAGGACTTAATATACGCTGCGTTTGATTATAATTTTTACATACATAATTATAATATTCTGCTGCTAATAAGGTCCCCCCCATAACGGCGGGAGTGACGGTAAAATTATTTTTATTTAGCGGAAATTGCTGATAAAGCTGATCAAGTCTTGGGTTATCTGCTGACTCGGACACGACATAAATTTTAGGAATCATATACTACCCTGTTTCATATTTACTATTATGGTTTTGTATATTTTTTAAGGTAATTTTCCAGTCGCGAATAAATTTTTCGGGTGTAAAGCGCTCAATAGCTTGCTGTAATTTAAGCAGCCGAGATGCACGCTCTTCTTCACTCATATTAATAAGCTGAGTCATCGCTTGCGCTATGCTGTGATGACTTTCAGCATCAACTAATAATGCGCCATCGCCTGCAACTTCATAAAGAACGCTGTCTTGGGTAACGATAGGAATGAGCTTTTTGCTAATCGCCTCTGCGACTGGAATACCAAAGCCTTCTAATAAGCTGGCTAATACAAAACCGGACGCATTATCATATAACCAGTTCAGCTCATCATCATCCACATAATCGAGTAACACGACACCAGGAGTCACAGCCGCTACTTCTGCTACCGCTTCAAAGCCAGGTTCTGGGCCGCCACAAATAACATAGCTCACGCCTTGCTCGGCGAGTTTACTTTGCGCAAAGGCATGAATACAGGCTAATTGGTTTTTACGCGTCCCCACGCTGCCTACGGTTAACAAGTAAGGACCCGACACACCTGCCACCGCTTTTGTCGAGCCGCTAGGATCTACGTCTTGGCGAATAGCGGGGTAAACCACATGTTGATTACTGGCTGCTGCTTGAGGACGCGCTTTTAGATAAGCGTCTCTCGAAGCGCGGCTGACAAAAACCATGTGGCAATTAACTTCTGCCAAGATGTCATAAATATGCTCGTAAATTTCGCATATCGTGGGATCAAATAAGTTAGGATGCGTTAACGGCCCCACATCATGACATAACACCACATCATTACGATCTAACTCGGTGCTCAGGATCGTAAAAGGATCCAGGTGCAATACCGGCGCTTGAGATTGGCGTTTCGGTAATAAGCGAAACGGCCCTCCTAATGCATGATCCCGGGTGTGTAAATGTTGTAAACGACCAATTACTTTAGCGCTTAAGCCGGTGGCCGGCTTAGGCAAGCTAAACCACCAGTAATACACTTTATTAAAAAATTCCGGTGCGCCGTCCATTAAGTCACGGCCAATAAAATATTTGCCGGTTCTATTATGCAGCGCCAGTGAAAAGTCGACATCAAATTTAGTGGTCATTTTACCCACTCCTCAGGACACACTGTTTTCCAGTCTTGCAAAGCCGTGGCTAAGGTATATTGATAGGGATATCCGTTTTCAACTAAATAAGTCGGCAAAATATTATTAGAACGCACTAACTTTTTAATTCTTACCGGACTAAAAGGGTGTTTAATGCCTAAGGGCTTAGCGATCACTTCAATGCCATAAGAAGCCGCCAACATAAGAGGATAAGGCACCGCGAGTACCTTGCGCTCTATTTGTGCCACTTCACAAATGGTATCCACATACTCTTTAATAGAAGGGCCTGGGTTCATCGACATATTAAATAGCGTGAAGTTTTTATTTTCTGCTTTTTGTCGAGCTAACACCCACAGCAAGGCGGAGCATAACTCTTTTACATAGGTGCCGGCTTTACGCGTGCCCTGATTACCCATATAGAAGAAATAACGCTTAATCACCGCCTTAATTAAGCGAGAAACGTTACCGCCCTCGCCGGGGCCAAATACCACCCCTGGGCGTACAATCACCAAATGACGCTGTTGTGGGTTAGCCGCTAACCATACTTGGTGAATTTTTTCAGCGGCAAGCTTAGAGCCACCGTAGGCCGTCGCCGGCACCGGAATAGTGCGTTCATCTTTTTGCTTTTCACTTGGGCCGTAAGGCGAGATTGAACTCGTAAAGAGCAAATCATTACAGCCTACTTGTTCAGTCCAAGCACACACGTGCTCGGCGCCAAGTAAGTTAGTTTCATAATATTCATAATCTTCGTGCCCTGGCTCACGGTGAATGGCGGCGAAATTCGCCACCAACGTCACGGTCTCTTCAGGCTGCCAAGTAATGACTTGTCGTACATCACCGGGCACTTCAATAATACGAGGATCATCTAACACCAAACGGGTGCGGTAATTAAAGCCTTTAGCAGATACCTGTTCGATATCATACAAATAGACTTTATCTACTTCATTTTGAGCAAGCAGGCTTTGTGCGAGCGTAACGCCGATAAAGCCTGAGCCGCCAAATATTACAGCGCAATTCATCATTCATTCTCAGTATTAGTTGAGCACTTAAAACTTAAGCGCGACCGTATTTGTCTTCAAATCTAACGATATCGTCTTCGCCCAAGTAAGAACCGGACTGCACTTCAATCAGCTCTAGGGGCAACACACCCGGGTTTTCTAAGGCGTGAACTTCACCGAGCGGAATATAGACAGATTGGTTTTCACCCACTAACTGAGCCGTATCGCCAATGGTGACCTTGGCGGTACCACTTACCACAATCCAGTGCTCAGAACGGTGGTGGTGCATTTGTACTGATAACTTAGCACCAGGTTTAACTGTGATACGCTTTACTTGGTAACGGTAGCCATTATCAACGCCATCGTATTTACCCCAAGGACGATATACTTCTCTATGATTGATATGTTCACTACGGTCAGCGTCTTTTAACTGCTCAACAATTTTCTTCACTTCTTGTACTTGATCGCGATGAGCCACTAATACCGCATCTTTAGTTTCCACAACGATTAAGTCTTCTACGCCCACCAATGCCACTAAGCGACTTTCGGCAACCGCATAGTTATTACGGCTATCGTGATTAAGCACGTCACCTTTAAGCATATTGCCGCTATCGTCTTTCTCACTCACATCCCAAAGCGCCGACCAAGAGCCAATGTCACTCCAGCCCGCATCTAAGGGCACCATCACGGCGTGGTCAGTTTTTTCCATTACCGCATAGTCGATGGAGTCGTCAGGACAGTTGGCAAATGCCTCGCCATCAATACGTACGAAGTTCATATCTTGGCTGCCATTAGCAAAGGCTTGCTTACAGGCTTCAAAAATATCGGGGCGGTGGCGAGCTAACTCTTCTAAATAGCAGCTGGCTTTAAACATAAACATGCCGCTGTTCCAGAAGTAATTACCTTGCTCAAGATAGCTTTTCGCCGTGTCCAGATCAGGTTTTTCCACGAACTGGCGAACGGTAAAGCCGCCACCATCAAGGGCATCGCCACGTTCTACATAACCGTAACCGGTTTCTGGTTGGGTCGGTACTATACCAAAAGTGACTAATTTGCCGGCCTCAGCTAAGGGCAAGGCTTTAGCGATGCTGTCATGAAAAGCTTCGGTATCTTGAATAAGGTGATCCGCTGCCAAAATTAATAAGGTGGGGTCTTCACCCTTATTCACCGCCTGTAGGGCAGCAAGAGCAATAGCGGGTGCCGTGTTACGACCCACTGGCTCCAATAAAATCGTTGAGTCGTCCATTCCTAGCTGTCGAAGTTGCTCGGCGGCTAAGAAACGATGCTCTTCATTACAAATTAGTTGCAAGGGTTGGGCATCTAAATCAGCCAAACGGGCGATGGTCGCCTGCAACATAGATAACTTATCATCAGCCAGAGATAGAAATTGTTTAGGATGCAGCTGACGAGACAAGGGCCATAAACGTGAGCCAGTACCGCCGGCCATAATAATAGGAGTTAACATAAGTTCCTCTGACGTAAATATTTAGAAATTAATTAAAAGGGAAAAATTTCAAAAATGCGATAGGCACACTATCGCATTTATTTTGCTTATAAATTTATTTTACTTTCAACAAACGCCTGTATCTGTCGTTTAAAGACCTTTTTATCAAAAGTTGCGGCATGTGCTTGTAATACCAGCGGGTCAAAAATCAGGGTTTGCTTCTCTATTTTCTCAATAGCGCCAATTAAAGACTCCAGGGTTTGTTCTTCAAATAACACCCCTGTCTTACCATCAATGACAGTTTCCAAGGCACCGCCTTTAGCAAAAGCGACCACAGGTGCACCGGCAGCCATCGCTTCTACAGGCACAATGCCAAAGTCTTCTTGACCTGGAAAAATTAAACCACGACAGCGCTGTAAGTGGTCTTTAATAACCGGAAAGGGTTGGCGCCCCATTAACGTAATGTTGGGACCGGCCATGGTGGTGAGTTTTTTAGTTAATTCACCCTCACCAATCACAACCAGCGGTAAGTTTAATTTATTAAATGCCTCCACCGCTAAATCGGCGCGCTTATAACTCACGAGCTGGCCTAAACAGAGATAAAAATCACCTCGTTCGACATTAGGACTAAATTCATCGGTGGAAACCGGAGGATAAATAACCTCAGCTTCACGGCGGTAAAATTTGCGGATCCTATTTGCCACAAATTTAGAGTTGGCGATAAAATAATCCACTCGGTCGGCCGATAACCGATCCCACACTCTTAACCAATGAGCAATAAAGGGGAATAAGGTGCGGATCATGCGCCCCGCGCCTGATAAGTACTCATGATACATATCCCATACATAGCGCATAGGAGAATGACAATAACAAATATGTATTGCATCAGGGCGAGTAACCACCCCTTTTGCCGGACCTGACTCACTGCTTAGAATGAGATCATATTCAGTGAGATTTAATTGCTCAGAAGCCAGCGGCATAAAGGGTAAGTATTTTTGATAATGCTTTTTAGCACCCGGCAGGCGTGAAATAAAACTTTTATGGATCTTACCGGTAAAGTTACTTGGCAGCGCCTTTCTTACCACCTCTTCATCACAGACATGAATAAATAAGTCGGCATCAGGATATAACTCAAATAGGGCGGTGCAAACTGCTTCACCCCCTCTATTGCTTAACCACCAGTAATGTACAATTGCAACTTTCATTATATCTCCTGAATGAGTGCATTCAGCTTAGCGGCTGAAGCCTCCCAACTGTATTTATTAATATTTTGATAACCTTTTTCGATAAAGTCGCTACGTAAATCTTTATCGGAGATCATCATTTGTATTTTATTCGCAATATCTTCAATATTATCCGGTGCACAATACAGTGCAGAATCACCACAGACTTCGGGTAAACTGGCCACATTGGAGACCACCACTGGACAACCACAGGCTTGGGCCTCTAAGGGTGGTATGCCAAAGCCCTCATAAAAAGAAGGATAAACAAAGGCACTCGCGCCCGCATATAAGTTAGTGAGCTCTTCATCACTGACGCGACCTAGCAGTTTAATTCTTGGGTCTTTATCAATGGCATTAATCAGCTCAGGATCTGCAAAGTTTTTATTAATACTGCCGATAATATAAAGCTGATGACTCGTTTGATTAAGTAAGTTAAACGCCTCAATCAGGCCATGGAAGTTCTTCTGCTTATTAATAGAAGAAACTGCCATAATATATTTCTCTTCAGTATCGGAGCTTACTGGTGAGAGGGTATTTTCATTAAATACATCAGATACCGCATTATAAATCACACTCACTTTATCTTTAGCAACTTGATAGACGTCGCATATCTCTTGCTTAGAGAACTCACTGACCGTGATGACCTTTTTCGAACTTCTTAATATAAAAGGAATAGCCAGCTGATAGGAGTATCTAAATGAGCGTGAAAAACTTTCTGGATAACGTACAAAGGCAATATCGTGCAGAGTCGACACTTTATTTTTATAAAATAAAGGCGCCGTATTAGCCAAGTTAACCAGCAACGGGGAGTTAACTGATTTTAAATAGCGAGGAAGATCGAGCTGCTCCCATAAGTGGCCGCTGCGCTTACCTATTACTTTGACATTCAGTTCTTTAGCTAACTCAGGGTGAATAATATTATTGGGTGCTAAAAAAACCACGTTTGGCACCAGCTTATTTAACGCTTTACTTATTTCTATTGAGTAGCGCTGTACACCTGTAATAGGCTGAGTTAAGAATCTTGCATTTACATATATCACTTAACGCCCCTACTCTCTGTCAAAGGTTGTGGTCACCAGACCGGTCGTTAATATTTGCGCTGAATCATGCCAATTTGCAGGTCGAGTTTGAATAGGCAAATTTGCCTCAGGCGTATCTAATACCGCCAATATTGCCTGCTGAAGAGCGTCGACCTCGGCCTTAATAATGGTCGCCTCACCTGCACTTGCTTCAATAAGCTCAGCAACATCAGAGATAATAACGGGCGTCTTCACCGCTCTGGCTTCCACTACCGGCATACCAAAACCTTCATACTTAGAGGGCATGATCAAAATATCTGCCATGGCATAAATACTTGGTATCAACTCATCTGCGACATAGCCTGGCAACACAATGCCAAATTGTTTATTGGCTTCGATTTTTTCGGCCAGTTCGTTATTTTGCCAACCTCGGGCACCCACTAATACCAACTGATGCTGGGCAATAGCACCTTGGTGCTTTAATTGCACAAACGCATCAATGAGCACACTCATATTTTTACGCGGCTCTAACGTAGAGACTGCCAGCAGATACGGAGCGCTAATCCCCAGCGGCGCTAACGCAGCCGTAGCGCTGGCTTGGCTTGCTTCATCCAAGGGGTGAAAATTCGCACTGACACCAGGATGAATAACAAGATCAGCGCCGCGCCCTACCCATTCTTGTAAACGGTTAGAGGTGCCTTGAGAGTTAGTGAAGACTTTAGTGGCATTCTTTACGTCTTTATCAAACCATAATTTATGAGATAAGCGAGTAGCTAACTGCATCGTTTCTGGCACCAGTTTATGATTAAGGTCATGCACCGTAATCACTACTTCTTTAGCCGCACTCAGACCCGGATGTATGGTGCGCCCCGCCCAAAATACATCCAAGTTATCTTTTTTGGCTAAGGCCAAGCCAAAGGTTTTCATCCATAAAAAAGACGGTAACTTGCGCGCTAAGCCGTTACTTTCATTGCGTAAATGCCAACGACTTGCAGGAATCGCTACCTCTTCAGCACTCAGACGGGTATAAATAAAAAATTCCGTATTGGGCAAGAGGGTATCTAACTCACAACACAAATTATATATATATTGCCCTACTCCAGATAAGGGTTTACGTAGCGCATCCCCATCTATTCCTATTTTATTTAAACCTGGCACAATTTACTTCCATTAAATTATTAAATATTAAGCACATTAGTGGGCGACAACTTATTGAGAATAAGATGACCAAAGGCCTTAAGATTACCGCGTAATCGTCCTGGGTAGTCCTTTATTTTATTCAAGGTAAGAGACTTATATATGTTAGCCGCGATATTTTTAAACATCATTCGTCTGGCAAAATGCCAAGGCATAGTGCCCTTTTTGGCCAAATAAATAGGATTAGCTATTTGTGAGTAACCAAACTTAACACCGCTCGTTCTGCCAGAGCTGGTCCCTAAGTGCACCCCTTTACATCCAGGAATAACATATAAATGGCCCGCTTCTTTAGAGCGATTAGCAAAGTCGTAATCTTCTTGCCAGCCATATAAAGGCAAGTTTTCATCAAAGCGTACATGGCTAGCAGACGTACCACGGATCACCATATTGCAGCCATATAAGCCATTAAGCTCTTGTGGCTTATCAACATGAGACCAGTGCGGCTCACAAGCGCGGCTACCATTGAGATAAAGCTGGGCTTCTAGCTCTGAGATACCAAATTCAGTGCCCACGCCATCCGCCAATACATGACCGGTAACGCCCATTACCGAACTATCTGCCCTTAAAAATTCGCCAGCCTTAGCTAACCAATCGGTAGCGGGCCTAAAGTCGTCATCAAAGAAAGTGACAAACCACTGGCTAGCATCCAGCTCTAAGGTACGTTGCTGGATGACATCCAGTCCCACATTTCGTTGGTGGCATGAGCCGGCGGTGGTCACCACCAACTCGCCTTGCTGACTTAATATCAGAGGGTGCTCATTTAGCCCGGCAATATCGCTTTCTTCACTACCAATAACAACAACATAACTAGGAAGTAAGCTTTGTTGTTGTAAGTAATCTAACAACACAAATGTTTCTTTTGCTCTTCCTTTTGTCGCCACTACTACAAATGCTTTCATTTATGTAACCCATTAGTAAATTTAAAAACTTGTGCTAAAAATCCGAGCTTCCAACATGAATAAAGAAGACATGTGCATATTAAGGCTTCGCCAATTAATCGTGAAGAAACCATGCCCATAGCCCCAAATTGATAACTTAGGGGGATAGACACGACTAAACTGATTAAGGCACACACTAGGACCACTTTAGCGAGTATTTTTTCTTGATGCTGAGGGAATAAAACATAGCTACTTAAAATAAGACTGAGCGCTTTTAAAGGAAAAAGTAAGGCTAGCCATTTTAAAATATAAATACTTTCCTCAAAGCCTTCACCAAATATTAAAGTAACCGCAAAGTCACCAATCACTAAACTACAAATTAAGCCCATAAAGCCAATACCAAGCATATAAACCATGACTTTTCTAATAAGCTCATAGGCCAAGGCCTTATCTTCTAAAAATAAGGCGGTAATGCGAGGTAAAAATATTTGTCCGGCAGGCCCCATTAAACTTAAGCCCACCGACACTAGGCGTTCAGCGGCACCAAAATTACCCACATCAGAAGAGCTTGCCAGAATACTTAATATGTAAGTAGAAGATGAAACGAGTAAGGCAGAGCTCCCCGTATATAAAAACACCACACTGGAGGTTTTTATTAATTTAACGCCATGTTTAGCGCTGTACTTTGCACCTCGTATTTCTGCTCTAATCCAAAAATGGGCGAAGGCAAGAGAAATGATGGAGGACATCAGCAAAGAAAGTAAGACAATATCTGAATCATCAGAGTCTCTTACTAAACTTAAGATCAACACTAGGCTAACGATAAAGCCAATCACTTCTAATTTAACCGCATTACGCGCTCGGCCACTGCCTGTGTAATACCAACCTAGGTTAAAGGCAGATAAGGCGCCTAACATCACGGCTGCACCGGATGCGATAGGATTAGCGAGTAATAATGGCGAGGAAAATACGGCGATTACCCCGCCAATGATGGCTAAAATACTCAGCATCACCCTAGCGACGAAATGCTCACCAAATAAATCCGCGTATTGCGAATTTTTAAGCACCGCTATAGAGCGCATGCCCACCGTAGAAAAGCCCCAGTCAACAAACCGCCATACAATCGCCATTAACGACATAGCAGCCAGTACTACGGCATAGCCTTCTACACCTAACACTCGCCCATAAAAAGGGATTAAGAGTAATAAATATAAATACCGTAAGGTATAGGCTGCATAGACGAAGACTAAATCGCCACGTGATTTTTTATCAATTGAAGCTGAGGCTGCCATGTTATTCCAATTATTTATTCAAATAAAATTTATATCTGGTGATATATATTTTCCCTAACCGCATTTTCTTTTTTATCGGGGATGGAGACTAACGCGAGCGCTAATCCATAAAGAATGGCGTTATAACTACCAAAATCCGCCGTGGTCCCCACGAGAATGGCCACAATAAAGCTGGGTATGTAAGCATATCTGACCCCTCGGAGTAAAATGCTATATTTTTTATCGGTAGAAAGCGTTTTTTTACGCAGCAATATTTGAGCAACAAAACCAAAATATAATACGCCGCCTAATATTCCTACGTTACTAAATACCGCCGCAATAAAACTCGAGGTTCGCGTCGCGCCCATGCCCACCCCTAATCCCCAGGTGTCTCTTAGCGCTTGCCAACCTACCGCGGTCCACATACTTCTTTCTTCATATGAACTGGTCTCTGTTTTATTAAAAACCAGCTGATCCATTTTATCGACTACAGGATCCAGTGAATCTGGACTAAATAAAACAATCATCCCCAACATGCTCAGTAATAACCACGCGGTCCAAAATTCAAAACCAAAGCGGCGGTTTTTGTGCATGCTCAAATAAAGGGTGCTTCTTCTACCGGACCACTCACTGACCGCGACCAACAGAAACGCCGCCAGTCCCACATACGCTGCCGAGGAAGTAGACATCCAAATAAACAAAATCAATAACAAGACCAGAGCCGGAGCTAATCTTTCTCTTACCCACGTTTGTGGAATCGCATCTCGAAAGAAATGCACTAAACATAAGAAAAACACACACAGTGAGCCATAGGCCGAGGCTTCGGGCATTAATCCCACCACCCTTTTGCCACCCATAATCTCAACTTCTACTAATAAGGCGTAACTTGCCGTTCTAAAGGGCGCTAATAGGGGGTCAATATCAACAAAGTAATCCAGATAATCTAGCGCACCCGTTACCACTACTAAAACAGCACCCAGCAAAATGGCTTTAATAAGATACCCATAGTACTCAGCGTTTCGTAGCAGTCTGAAAGTGGCGAACACATACGCAATTGAGATAGAAAGATAGGCTAATTGCGAAAAGTTCTGACTAGTAGGAGTAAGCGGATCACCTAAGGTAAAACCTGTAAATCGCACCGGGATAATACTCACTTCACCGGCAAATAATCGCGGCATAAACAAAGTGATGACCACGGCCACGACCCAAAATAAAAACAGCAGCAACAAGCGATTTCTTTTCATTGCTTGAGCAAGAAAAAACACCATACCGTCTTTATTAAGGAGTACTTTAATTATGGTCATCAGCATTATGATGTAAGTCGGCGTTAGCGTTAACCCTGCCGTAAGAGAGGGGCTGACAACAGCAAAAGAACCAAATGCTAAAGAACCAAAAAACAAATATAAGAGCCTATAAGGAGGGCCGGATACTCCCCATATAGCGAGCCCCCAAAATATTAAAATAGGAATGAGATTCATACGACTAGATTCTCTTGAGCCAAGGTAAATTCCAACATATCTATGCTATCGCTAGTAAATGTAAAGCACGCCTTTATAACAATACTTATTCACCATTCACTCAAAGTAAGGTGTGCGTACGTTAATTCCACGCACGCACACTGAGTCAAAGTAACTAAGCGCTATAAAAGGACGAGCTGTTAGGTGTTCATTACCACACCTTTTACTGGCGCTCCTATTTGGATGAGCTTATCGAGTGATGTTTGTGCTTGTGACATACGAACATCATCAGGATTAACCACATAGATAACCGCATCCACATTACGGCTAAGAATGAGTGCATCTCCTACTTCTTGAGCAGCTGGGCCGTCGATCACAATGCGATCATATTGAGCGGCCAGTGCATTTAGCACTTGTACAAAGCGCGGGGAAGACAAGGCATCTAGCGCATTAGCTTGCATCACACCCGTTGGCATAATATCGATGCCATCGTGCTTAACGACACAGTTTTCTAGTGCTGTTTTACCGCTAATTAAATCTATTAAGCCGGCATGATTGGCGCTGATTTGGTAATTTTTAGCAACAATGGGGTCGCGTAAATTACTGTCAATCAGAAGTACCCGCTCCATGCTTCCTAAGGCGATAGCTAAGTTATTGGCCACCGTCGACTTACCTTCATTCACCGCCGTGGAAGTGACAAATATCGTCTTATAGGCTTCTTTGGCTTGAGATAAGATCAGATTGGTTCTGATATTTCTTATGCCATCGGCAAAGCTAGTTTCTTGTGGGTCTAAATAAGCATGGTAAATGCCGCTACGCTTATTTTTAACCGCTGGCAACACGCCCATCACAGGACGACGTAACTTAGTTTCTAAGTCTGCCGTACTTCTAAAGCGATTGCTTAGTGCTTCAATGAGCAGTGCAAAGCCAATACCTATGATTAGCGCCACCACAGAAGCTAATGCCACTATCAGCTTTTTCTTAGGCTTAATCGGGTACTTAGGAAATACCGCTTCATCAATAATACGCGCACCGGCCGTTTCTAAGCTTTGACGAGCCGTGGTTTCTTTTAAGCGCGTTAAGAAGGTGTCGTATAAGCTACGGTTCGTTTCCACTTCCCGTTGTAATTCACGAACCTTAAACTCATTACGCGTAATATCTTGAATATTGTCTTTGTTTTCTTCGTAAGTATTAGTTAGGGCATTATTATTCGCCTTAGCTAATTGGTAGCTATTTTCAATGCTGGCAACCACTTGCTCAACCTGAGCGCGCAAATTAGCTTGAGCTGACGCCAGCTCAGTAGTAGCAGCAATCATTAATGGATGCTGATTACCGTAGCGCTTTTTTAACTCTTCAACTTTAGAGCTAGCCGTCGCTTCTGCAGCTTTAAATTGCGTTACTACCGGATCTGCCATCACCGCCGGCACACTTGCTAGGCGCATATAATCAGACTTTCTAATATTAGCGACTTGGCGATACATGCTTTCCGCTTCATAGAAAGCACGGCGACCATCACTTAAACGAGTACTGTTATTCGTTAACTGATCCGCACTAATAGTGGTAATACCGTTTAGATTTACTAAGCCTTTTTCTTCTAAAAAGTCTTGTAACGCCTGCTCTGAGTCGTGCAAGTGCTCTTTAAGCTCTTCAAGCTGCGCTTCCATCCAAATAGTGGCGGTTTTAGCAGTGGCCTGTTTAGCATCCAGCTCACTCTCGATATACGCTTTGGCTAAGGCGTTAGTGATCTCAACAGCGGCAGCTGCATCATGCATTTCTACATGTACTTCAACCAGCTGAGTCTTGGTCACTGGGCTAATAAAGACTTTATTGCTTAAGTTATTAACTACGTCATCAAATACTTCTTCGTTGGTACGCGTGAAACCTTCATGAATAATGTGCTCACCCGTAGGCTCGGGTAATGTTGCCACTACATCTTGGCTGTCTTCCTCTGCTTCTTTATTTGAGGAAAACATGCCTTTCCAATCAATGAGCGGCTTTTGCTCTTGACGAGGATCCAACTCTGGATGCGTAGTGAGATCGAGCTCTCTTACCACTCGCTCAATTAAGCTGCGAGAGCGTAAAATCCCAAACTGAGTTTGCAAATAGTCAGTACTGGTCACTTCCGTGCCATAGATATGCTCAATAGAGAGTAAGTTATTAGAACTTTGCTCTATCAATAAGGTGTTACTTGCACGATAGGTAGTTTGTATATTACTTACAATCAAGGTAGTGAATAAGGCAACCACAAACACAAATGCTGCTATGCTCCACTTGTGGCGGAAGATGCTTTTCAATAAAGCTAATACGTTTGCCTCATCAGCGTGGTTATTTTCAACCAGTTCAAACTTGTCATATTTTTTCATAGTCATCACATTTAAAAGAAACTTTGCTCGATGGTAATAATGTCACCCGGCATAATATTGGTATTTAAATTTGCTTTATTGGGTACTTTATTGGCGTCTGATTCATGAATGATATTGAAACTGCGCTTAGAGGCGCGCTCCGTAAAGCCACCGGCTAAGGCAACGGCTTTGCGCAAGGTCATCCCAGGGATAAAGGGATACCCGCCTGGACTTCTCACTTCGCCATTAATATAAAAGCCACGATATTCTAAGATACTGACCGTTACTCTAGGATTGACCAGATAATCTCCCTTTAGCCCTTGAGTAATTTGGCGCTCTACTGCAGCGGCAGTTTGACCTTTTGCTCTTACCGTTCCGATAAAAGGAAAAGAGAAAGTACCGGCATCGTTTAATTGAATTTTATCAAAACTCAAATCAGGCTCACCGTAGACACTGACTTTTAATAAGTCACCGGCATCGAGTGTGTAACTTGAGTCCACTTCGGCCATGGCTGCACTAGACGATAATAATCCAAACACCAAGCACATTCTGAACATGGCACTTAGCATCTGTAAAATTTTATTTCGTTTGTTCATTTTCATAAGCTCATTTTAGTATTAAGGTAAATCTGATTTCTGTCATAACTATTTATATCAAAATTAGAATTTTGATTAACATACTCATAACCTAATTCAAACCCTAACCAATTTCTAAATGCGTAACTAATACTCACTAAGTATTTATTCACATCATCTTGTCTGGCTGTGCCTAGATCATTAAGCAAGCCATATTTATTTTTTTCAAAGGTATATTTAAGGTTAGTGACAAGTCTTGTCAGCCATTCATGTTGCCAAGCAATATTATATTGATCGGTATTAATGAAAGATTCAGTCGCGCTGCCCTCCTCCGTCTTATTACTCGTACTTAGTGTAAAGAGACTGTAAGTTTTAGGGCTCCAGTTAATCGCGGCTTCCCACACCTGATTACTAGCATCATCAATACCAGCGTCAGAGAAGGTTTTATCCTGCACACCAAACTTAGCTAAGGTGCCAAGCTTAGCCGAGGGCTGCCAATTAACGCCGGCAAGATAGCGCCATACCTCATTATCGAGATTACTGCTTTTATAGCTGTAATCACTATATTGCGTTTCTAGAATGAATCGCGTCTTAGCGCTGTAGTTGTAGTTAGCACGGATCAGCGCGGAGAGGGTGTCGTGATCCCTTAAATGGGTCTGCGATGCGCTATAGCGGTTATTAAGGTACTTATAGTTTTGGCCTTCTAGACCAAGATCAATATACATCTTGGCAGCTTTAGCACCAAAGCCATATAAAGCCGCTAACTCACTGTATTGGTATTTGTTCGCTGACTCATTATTTAGAGGATTACGGTTAGTGCTGTCTCTATCTTCTTGCTGCTTAGTATGCTTGGCGCTGAGTTTTAACCTATGACGAGTGGTAAACTCCATATCGGCACTGGTACTTAAAAAGTGCTCGGTTTTGTTTTCGTCGTCTTTGGAATGGTATTCACTGTGCTTCAACCTATAGTCGATCTCATAGACATTTAGTCTATCAATGGCGGACAAATTGAGTTGCGGCTGTATCGTCGTTACCCAAGAAGCTTGCACAGGGTCGCCTTCAATCCCTGAGGCGTTCCAAATATTATCATCGTAGGTTTCATTGAGCGTCAAAATAGGTGTGAAATAAACACCATTTAAATCGACGGCATTAGGGGTGATTGCAATCGCTGAATTACAATATAAAGCATTGCCTACTAAGCAAAATATTAGCGAAACTTTTCTTTTAAAAGTGAACAGCATCATAGTCCCTATTTGCCTTATCCTAAATATTGGTGTTAAAAAATATAAGAAATCTAGCACAATAAGATTTAACTTTTATTTAACTTAAAACTCCGTTACTTAGAAGGTCCTAATTTAAAGAGCAGCTAGAGTAATACAAGTACTCATTTAGAGCAACTTGCAGCCATGTTGGCAATTATTTGTAGGCGCTAATACAGAGTTATTCTTAATTAATATAAGACACTCAACGACGTTTATATTGCTATTTACCAATGACGCTCGATAGATAAATTATTTGCTCAACTTTTAATAAGTAAAACAAATTTATTTTAAACAATATCGCGCTTTAATATTAACGTTCACAAATTTAGAGCGGCTAGTCTACGTTAAGTAAAATTGAGAGTAAACGTGTGACTTGGATGCTAAGACAAGGGCAGTCGCTTGCTTTAGGTACGGTGAGCAAAAGTACGACTCATTAAAAAGGAGAGGTTAAAAATTACGGAGAATTTTTTACTAGCAAATAAAAAGCCTGCATTAAGCAGGCTTTTTAAAAGTGGCGCATCCTGAAGGATTCGAACCTTCGACCGCTCGGTTCGTAGCCGAGTACTCTATCCAGCTGAGCTAAGGATGCGTGAAAGTATTGATATTTATGGGCTTCAGATGGCGCACCCTGAAGGATTCGAACCTTCGACCGCTCGGTTCGTAGCCGAGTACTCTATCCAGCTGAGCTAAGGGTGCAATTCTGAAACATCTTACGCTACGATAACCACCAACTTAGATTGCTGATTATAATATGGCGCATCCTGGAGGATTCGAACCTCCGACCGCTCGGTTCGTAGCCGAGTACTCTATCCAGCTGAGCTAAGGATGCTAAATATGGCGGTGAGGGAGGGATTCGAACCCTCGATGCGGTATAAACGCATACTCCCTTAGCAGGGGAGCGCCTTCAGCCACTCGGCCACCTCACCGTGTTTGTGGGGCACATATTACCGTCCGCCCAAAATAAGTCAAACCCTTTTCTTATCTGTTTTGTTCGTTTGCACAGACTTTGTGCATTGTGCGGCTAAAGCCAGCAAGTCGAACGAAAATTGCACCGAACTAGCTTAGTAGCTCTCATCACCGGCATTGCCTTTTTCGGCCTGAATACGCATATAAATTTCTTCACGGTGCACAGACACCTCTTTAGGCGCGTTTACCCCAATGCGAACTTGGTTTCCCTTAACTCCTAACACGGTCACAGTCACTTCGTCGCCTATCATTAAGGTTTCACCTACTCTTCTGGTCAATATCAGCATCTAGCTGCTCCTGTGTCGGTCTATGTATATAGAAAATATCATTATTTATTATCCGCTAAAGGGGGCAAAAACCTAGCCTGCTTACCTAGCAATTGGCGGTATTTGTTACAAAAGCAAGAGGCCTGTCACTGACAGGCCTCTGAATGTTACAAATTTAGGGTAAACAGTTGAATTTTATAAGCGTTCTGCTAACCAAGGCGCTACTGAAGCCAGAGCCGAGGCTAATTGTTGAGGCTCAGTGCCCCCCGCTTGTGCCATATCGGGTCTGCCACCGCCTTTACCGCCCACTTGCTGAGCCACCATGTTAACTAACTCCCCTGCTTTCACCTTAACAGTGAGATCGTTAGTGACTCCTGCAATAAGGCTCACTTTTCCTTCATTAACGGTGGCTAATACCACAATGCCAGAGTTTAGTTTTATTTTTAGATCATCAAGTGAGCCACGTAATGACTTACTTTCAGCCCCCCCTAAATCAGCCACTAACACCTTAGTGCCATTGATCTCGACCACCTGCTCTAATAAGGCGGTCCCTGCTTGAGCGGTTAATTTGGCTTTAAGCTGCTCTACTTCTTTTTCTAGTTGACGGTTACGCTCTAGCGCCTGCTTTACTTTATCCGCCACCGAAAACACATCAGCCTTAACCAAAGTGGCAGTTTGCCCTAATTCATTATTAAGTTGATGTAAGTAAGTCAGTGCCGCCTCACCGGTCACCGCTTCAATACGGCGAATACCGGCGGCAATGCCACTTTCTGAGAGGATTTTAAATAAGCCAATATCACCAGTGCGCTGCACATGGGTTCCACCACACAGCTCAGTAGAAGCCTCACCCATAGATACTACGCGCACTTCATCATCATATTTTTCACCAAACAAGGCCATGGCGCCGGCGTTTTTTGCGCCCTCTAAATCCATTAATTCAGTGGCGACTGAGTAATTAGCACGAATATCTTTATTTACTCTGTCTTCAATTTCACGCAGCTCAGCCGCAGTAAGGGCTTCTAAATGAGAGAAATCAAAGCGCAAGCGCTCCGCATCCACTAAGGAGCCTTTTTGCGTCACATGCTCACCGAGCAATGCTCGTAACGCAGCGTGTAAAAGGTGGGTCACCGAATGGTTAAGGGCAATCGCTTGGCGGCGATAACTGTCTACCGCTGCAGTGGCAGTCTCGCCCACTTCCAGTGTCCCCAGCTCCAGCATACCTAAGTGCAATACGCCTTTACCCGCTTTTTTAGTATCTTTGACGACAAACAGGCCATTTTCTAATTTAATGACGCCACTGTCTCCTACTTGTCCGCCAGACTCACCATAAAAAGGTGTTTTATCCAGTACTAGCGCCGCTTCTTCTCCGGCAATTAATGCCGCTACCGACTCGCCTTCTTTATAAATAGCCTTAATCGTTGCCGGCTCAGCTAATTGCTCATATCCCGTAAATTGCGTTTCGCCGTCTATTTTAATGGCTTTAGTGTAATCCACCCCAAAGTTAGACGCTTCTTTGGCACGATTACGCTGTTGCTGCATCAGCACTTCAAAGCCAGCTTCATCGATGCTTAGCTCGCGATCGCGCAATACATCGGCCGTTAAGTCTGCCGGAAAGCCATAAGTATCATAAAGCTTAAATACCACCTCGCCGGGTAATACTTTGGCATCACCTAGCTCAGCAATCGCTTCTTCTAATAACTGCAAGCCTCGGCCTAAAGTACGCGCAAATTGCTCTTCTTCTAAGCGCAATACTTTTTCAATAATGGCGCGCTGACTATTAAGCTCCGGATAAGCATCAGACATTTGCTCACATAAAGCACCGACTAAAGTATAGAAAAACGACTGCTCCGCTCCCAGTTTACGGCCATGGCGTACGGCGCGGCGAATAATACGGCGCAGCACATAACCACGACCTTCATTAGAGGGCATAACGCCATCGGCAATTAAAAATGAGCAAGAGCGAATATGATCTGCAATAACACGCAAAGATTGGCTGCTAAGGTCGGTGGTACCCACCGCTTGCGCAGCCGCTTTGATCAGTGCCTGAAATAAATCGATGTCGTAGTTAGAATGCACACCTTGTAAAATGGTGGCGATGCGCTCTAAGCCCATGCCGGTATCTACTGAGGGTTTAGGCAGTGGCTCCATGGTGCCATCGCTATGACGGTTAAACTGCATAAACACTAGGTTCCAAATCTCGATGTAGCGATCGCCATCTTCTTCTGGGCTGCCCGGTGGGCCCCCCCAAATATGCTCACCGTGATCGTAAAATATCTCTGAGCAAGGACCACAAGGACCCGTATCGCCCATGGTCCAGAAATTATCAGATTGAAACTCACCGCCTTTATCGCCAATACGCACAATACGTGACTCTGGCACACCTATTTGTTTTGACCACAGCTCGAAGGCTTCATCATCGGTGGCGTAGACGGTCACCCACAGTTTATCTTTAGGTAGCTTGACGACCTCAGTTAAAAACTCCCACGCAAAGCGAATCGCATCTTGCTTAAAATAATCACCGAAGCTGAAGTTACCTAGCATTTCAAAGAAAGTATGATGGCGAGCGGTATAACCCACATTCTCTAAATCATTATGCTTACCACCGGCACGCACACAGCGCTGCGAGCTGGTCGCTTTGGTATAAGCTCTTTGCTCTACTCCTAAAAACACATCCTTAAATTGGTTCATGCCGGCGTTGGTAAACAGCAAGGTAGGATCGTTATGGGGAACCAGTGAGCTGGAGCTCACCACTTGGTGGCCTTGTTGGCGAAAATACTCGAGAAACGCGGTGCGTAACTCAGATGTGCTCATCTGCATGGGGAATCCTGTTCTATCACTGGGTTCATAGGCGTTAAGCTAGCTAATTTAAAAGGTATTGGCGCTAATGTAAAACGACGCTGCGCTTTTGCTGGGATTTAAGAAATTAGCCACAATAGCAGCGCCATAGGCTAAGCCCAAATAGTAAGCTCAACATTGCCCTCAACACCATCAGCCAAAAAGCTCCAGTCTTGTGCGGTTTATCGGCACTGCTATTCTAGAATACTCGCTGGGTTGCCTATAATTTACTGGCTGCTTACGCGCTATTCTTCTAGTGCGTAGCGCACCTGATCGCTGTTAAAGCCGCGACTTTGTAAATAACGCACGCGCTTCGCCTTGTCTTTAATATCGCTAATGTCAGAGTTTCTAAACCGCGCCTGGTAACAGTCTTTGGCCAAAGAAAACCAATCGGTTTCCTCTTCCTCCAGCGCCTGTTCAATCAGCGCTTCGGCTACCCCTTTGCGTTTTAGCTCCATACGAATGCGCATGGGGCCATGGCGTTTAAAGACGTGCTGGCGCACTTGAACGCGCGCAAAACGCGCATCGCACAGCCATTGCTGTTCAACTAATTTATCAAGTGCTGCTTCAATAAGCGCTTGATCAAATTGGCGTAAGCGCAGCTTTTGCGCAAGCTCAAGACGACTATGATCACGGCGAGATAACAGACCTAGTGCACTGTGCCACAGCGCTTGGGGGGTTAATTTTTCTGGATCTTTTTGCATCATTAAAGTGTAAGGGCTGAACCGCAAAGAATGAAGGAGAAAACAGCGCCACGCTCAAGATAAAGCTAGAGCTATTTTTTGCCACAAAAGAACATGGAGAAAGAGGGAGCAGGCCTGAAAAACTAAGCGCATTATAGCTAAGAGCCAAGCACCGCGCCTTCACGCAGTTCAGGCCCATAAAAAAGGTCGGGAAATCCCGACCTTCAATAGTGAATATAATAAAGAAGCTTAGAAGTCTTCTTCTGTGTCATCTTTAGGTAAAGGATTACCTAAGGCGCCGGGCGCTTCATCCACTTTCACTTTTTCTTCACCAGGTTTTAATAGTAGCTGCTCACGCAATTTAGCCTCTATTTCATCTGAGATATGCTTATGCTCTAACAAATACTTAATAGAGTTGGCTTTACCTTGGCCAATTTTTTCACCTTGATAGCTATACCAAGCTCCGGCTTTATCAACAAACTTATGCTTAACGCCAAGTTCAATCAATTCACCTTCTTTAGAAATGCCCTCGCCATAAATAATTTGAAACTCTGCTTGCTTAAAAGGCGGTGCCACTTTATTTTTCACCACTTTCACGCGAGTTTCATTACCTACTACTTCATCGCCTTCTTTAATGGCGCCAATACGGCGAATATCTAAGCGAACAGAGGCATAAAACTTAAGTGCATTACCGCCGGTCGTCGTTTCTGGACTACCAAACATGACGCCAATTTTCATACGAATTTGGTTGATGAAAATAACTAAGCAATTTGCTGCTTTAATATTGCCGGTCAACTTACGTAGTGCTTGTGACATCAAGCGAGCTTGCAAGCCCACATGGGAGTCACCCATTTCGCCTTCAATTTCAGCGCGCGGCGTTAAGGCTGCTACCGAGTCAATGATAATGACGTCAACTGCACCAGAGCGCACTAGCATGTCGCAAATTTCTAATGCTTGCTCACCGGTGTCAGGCTGAGAGATAAGCAAATCGTCAACATTAACGCCTAGCTTAGCGGCATAAAGAGGATCTAAGGCGTGCTCGGCATCGACAAACGCACACACTTTGCCAGCACGCTGTGCTTCTGCAATCACTTGTAGCGTAAGTGTGGTTTTACCTGAAGACTCTGGGCCGTAAACTTCTACCACTCGCCCCATGGGCAGGCCGCCAATGCCCAGTGCTATATCCAGTGATAAAGAGCCAGTAGACACAGACTCAATGTTTAACGCCTTATTATCCCCTAAGCGCATGATGGAGCCTTTGCCAAACTGCTTTTCAATTTGGCCAAGGGCGGCGGCGAGGGCTTTTTCTTTATTTGGATCCATAATTGCTCCGCAGGGTATGCTAATGCGTTTAAAAACTGATAACGCGATTATACTGGTTATTCGTACAGTATCAACACTGTTTCGCTAATAACTTAATCTGTGAGGCTAGGAGTTAATCCGCTGCACTGCAACGCCTGATGATAGTTGAGTGAGCTAGAACAACCCTAGCCAATCACCTTCAGTGATTGAGTTAACAGCGTAAATTTTAGACTCATAAGAATACAATAATAGTGCAAATTTGCGCGGTTATTAACTTAAAATGCGCACACAATCGCTTAAGGCCGCCAAGATAGTGTGTTGGCGTATAGCAAAGCGATCTCCTGATAAGTGTAATAAGCGCGTATGCATTTTATCTTGTTTAGCGAAATAACAGGCGAGCCATACCGTGCCTACTGGTTTTTCTGGACTGCCGCCACTTGGCCCCGCCACCCCACTTACCGCCACCCCTAATTGATCCCCCGCTTGAGCACAGGCTCCCTTCGCCATGGCTTTCACTACCGCTTCGCTCACCGCCCCTTCGCGATCAATAAGCTCGCTACTGACGCCGACTAGCTCGTTTTTAGCGCCATTTGAGTAGGTAATAAAGGCACGTTCAAACCAAGCTGAGCTCCCCGCTACCTCTGTAATGGCATAGGCAATGCCGCCACCAGTACAAGACTCAGCGGTAGTAATAGTGCAATCTAACGCCATTAAGCGCTCACCCAATTGGTGTGCTAACTGCAGAATTTCTTGTTGTGTATTCATTGATGCTTCCTTGTGTTGCACTTTATCCATTAGTACGCCGCCACCCCGCCAATAATGCCTTGGGTTAATACCACTAACGCTGAGAGTGTTGAAATAAATAAGATAGCCGGACGAGCACTGTCTACGTTAAATCGACGCTCCACATGGCGCGATAACCAAAAACCCAACATTACACCAGGCAGCATTTTTACAATTAAGCCTAGCGCTAACACACTCGCTCCCCCCTGCCAGACCAACATTAAGAGCGAGATAGGAGTGCCGACTAAGAAAAAAGCCGCAATTTCGTCACGCGCGGTCAAGCGGGCTTGATGTTGATATAACAGCGCCAGTGGCGGGCCGCCCACCGAAGTAGAGGTGCCCAGTACGCCTGATAAAAAGCCGGCCAGTGTTAAGTTCAGAGAATTTAGGGGCAAGGAATAACGGCGTAAACTCAACCACACCGCCAATAATAAGGCGCCTCCAAAAAATAAACTTAACTGCCATGAGGCAATACTTAATAATAATACAGCGCCACACCACGAGCCTGGCAGGCGCGCCAAAATAGCAGGCAGCACGCGTAAGAAATTTAAACTGTGGCGACGTTTAAACACTACCACCAAGGATAACAACCATCCCAGTACCAGCACAGGCCCAGGCACATAGGCGGGATCAATTAAATATAATAAAGGGGCGGCTAGCAAACCAAAGCCAATCCCTACCCACGCCTGCACCATAATACTGACGGTAACGATCACTAGCGCCAATATATCGAGCGAAGAATACAGCATCTGGTTATCCCGTGAAAAAGCGTCAGTTTAGCATTGCTCACTCTCTTTTGCGCTCGCAGCCCCCTCCCCTAGCAGTGAGTTTGCTCATATTAACTGGCGACACCAGCTGTCGCATGAGGCGGTATGGTAATAGCTTCACTCACTGGCGCTCATCAATGCTTAACGCCATCACCCTTGCTAAATATTGACTACACGCACCTTGCCTTATTCAGGTAGGGCACCGTTAAGGCTTTAGCAACCCAGTTAGCAAATCACAAACAAGAGGTGGTAATGAAAGACTTATCAGCTAATTTATATCAGGCACTAGGTTTTCGCTGGCGGCGTTTAAATCAGTCCATTACGCCTTGCTTATTCAATCCCGCACTGTGTGCCACAGATATGCCATTAGCTCCTATGATAGAGCACATCACTCGTAGTAAGAGGGGGCGACTCTGTTTGTTTGGCGCTGCTGGCTCTGGCAAAACGGCCTTGGCTCATCATTTAGCCGCCGCTCTTAATACGCCATTTATTACTAAACATGCTTCTACTCTTATTGAACCTCACTTAGGCGCAGGCGTGGAAAAACTCGCTATGGCACTAGCTGAAGCAAGCGATGCTTTATTGTTAATTGAGCAAGCAGAATGTTTATTTAATTATGCGAGTCAAAGTGGTCACGATACAGTGAGCCAGATCAACGAGTTATTAATACAAGTAGCGCAAACTAACACTGTGGTAGTAATGACGGCTCATGATATGACGTCGATAAATAGCGCCCTTTTATCTGGCTTTGATTTTAAGATTGGCTTTCATTACTTTAATGCAGAACAAGCATGGCGCTATTTTAATATGCAACTTGGCTTGAGTTTGCAGCAACACTTTTATGAGCAAAGGGTCAGCCATCTTTATTGTACGTTAGAAACATTAAGAAATTTAACGCCTAGAGATTTTGCCAAAGTAGTGCACCAGCATCAGCTTATAGGTAAACCCCTTAGCCCAGAGAGCTTATTGGCGGGTTTACAACAAGAGCACAGCTTAAAAACTGTCACTCAAAATAAATCGCTAGATTTTCTAGTCTAAATAATGGGCAGCAAAGAGCTTAAGCCAAAATCTAACGCAGTATTAAAGATAACTACAGCCAAACACCTGTTTGCTGCGCAGCTTTATTATGTGGGTCACAGAAGAACACCGATAAGTTCGAGCCCCAAAGCAATAGTGACTATTCATAGTTAAAAGCGCGCTCCCCTTCACGCTTGTCTAAGGAAAATGATGGCCTCGCAACACGACACGCTCATTCGCTATATCACTATGTTGCAGCTGATCCCACGAGCACCGCATTTTAAAGCCACCACCACACTGCGTGACTTACTCGCTGAGCGCGGATTTCAAGTAAATTTACGTTCAATTCAGCGCGATCTCGACAAAATGTCGCTCTATTTTCCGTTGCAATGTAACGACCAGTCGCGCCCTTATCGCTGGTCATTTGATGCCAACTACAAAAGTAATTTACCTGCGCTCGATACGGCCACAGCACTCACTTTGGTGCTAGCTGAAGAATATTTAAAAAGCCTTTTGCCCCAAATTGCCATTGACCGTTTGAGCGCGCAATTTGAAGGTGCGCGTAAACTACTTAATGGTCTCCAAGAAAATGGCTACGCTAACTGGCCTCACCAAGTGCGCGCTATTCCTAATGGCAAAGCATTATTACCCGCCGTTATCTTGCCCGCTATCTGGCAAGGCGTGAGCGATGCGCTGCTAGAGCGCCATGCTATAGAGGTACAGTATTTAAGCCGCCAGCAAGAGGAAGTGAAATCATTTACCCTACACCCGCAAGGCTTAGTGGTACGCCATAGTGTCAGTTATTTATTAGCGACCGTGAATGATTATGACGATGTTCGTCAATTCGCACTGCATCGTATTCAAGCGCTAAGTGCTAGCGCTGTGCCCTATAACAACCAGCTTAACTTTAGTGTGGAAAAGTATATTGCCGAAGGCGCTTTTGGTTACCCGCTAGCAGAGCAAGCTACTGAACTAGTGGCAAAAATTGATAAGGCAATGGCATGGCTATTAGCAGAAACGCCCATTAGCCAACAGCAAGTATTATCTAAACCTGACGCTAACGGCTGGGTCACTCTTACCGCCACTGTGCCCAACGATCAACAAACCCAATGGTGGATCTTAGGCTTTGGTGCGCGCATTCAAGTATTGAAACCCAGTAGCTGGCGCGAGGCTATCATCGAGCAAACGCAGCAAATGCGCGAGCTGTATGAGAGCACCGAGCTAAAAACTAACAGCGCTAACACCTAAATTTGAGTATTGGCTGATGCTGCACGCCACGCTAAATAAGGTGGCGTACAAACTAGTGGCGGGAGCGTCTTGGTTACCGTTGAGCGATTAAGCGAGTGCTGTGACTTGTACCACTTCAGGATCATTGGCGTGTTCGAGCAGTAACCGCTGGACTCTATTTTGCCAGAGTCGGCCAAATTCTTGTTCTTGCTCGCTGGTGGCTTGGCCCGAGAGGATTAAGGGGATCAAAGTGTGTTGTGCAGGCTCGGCAGGTACTGAGCTAAGATCTAGACTCACGGCCACTTGTTGGCCGGTATCGTTACGACGAAATACCATGCCCTGCACGCCTTCGCTGGCGTAATGCAATAAATTATTACGGGCATAGCGACCGGCTAAGCCTTTAAAGCCATTAGCAGCCGTGGCCCCAGTAAGCAGAGTAACAACTTGAGCGATAACACCGGTCACGCCTGCGTCTTCTACCTCATCCATATATACACTAACACCGCCACGCTCTGGCAGCTGCTCACCATATAAATTTTTTAATGCGGCCACCGTACACAACCAAGCCCCGGCCACCGTTGGACAAGAATGTCCGGCGAGTCGCACGGCATCAAGATAGCAATATTCAAGCACCCCATCACTGGATGCACCCAGTAGTTGGGCTAGGCCATCATATACGCGAAGGGGGGGGACCTGTGCAAAAACGCGGGAGTTGTCATCTTGCCTCCTCGTTACCGACTACTAAAAAATCGATCATGATGGCACCGGGGCTCGCTGCTGATAAATCACCTGTACGGCATCGCCATAGCGCTGCTTCATTTGTCCAAGCAAGGGAATGGGGTCGTGATCATTAACAAAGCGCATCGCCTCACCTTGTTGCAAGGCTTCTAGCGCACCGAAAATAGCGGCGTGGCGAAAACGAGGACTAATAGCGCGAGCATCAAACGGATAAAAATCGTATTCAGGGGAATCTGTTTCGATAGTCATGGCGATACCTTAAAGCGAAGTAAAGAAGATGAACCCACTGTGTCAGCAATAAAGTAAGAGGACTCACCACTTATATCATGCATTATGGATACTACTTTTTAAAAGCATCGCTCGCAATAGTAAATGATGAGAGAGACGAGGTTGTGTTAGCGCCTTGGACTGGCTATGCCTTCAAACTCGGTTACTGCTACAATGCGCACTCGTTTGGCTGATGCTATCGACTAAAAAACAATTTAAAATTTAGTCATTATGTTCGAATCATCAAGATATAAGGCATTGATTTTAATATGAATCAAGAAAAAGTTACTCATACTCCCATGATGGTGCAATACCTCGCCTTAAAGGCGCAGCATCCGGATATTTTGCTGTTTTATCGCATGGGTGACTTTTATGAGTTATTTTTTGATGATGCAAAAAAAGCCTCACGCTTACTGGATATTTCGCTCACTCAGCGGGGTAAATCCGGTGGTCAAGCAATTCCTATGGCAGGCGTGCCTCACCATGCCGCCGAGGGCTATTTAGCACGGCTAGTACAAATGGGTGAGTCGGTGGCTATTTGTGAGCAAATTGGCGATCCAGGAACGAGTAAAGGACCAATGGAACGCCAGGTGGTGCGCATTATTACGCCGGGCACGCTATCAGATGAAGCATTATTAGTTGAGCGCCAAGATAATTGCTTAGCCGCTATCTATCACGATGGTCAGCAGTTTGGTTATGCCATATTAGATGTGAGCACGGGGCGCTTTGTACTAAATCAATTTAGCTCAGTAGAAGCCTTAGCCGCAGAATTACAACGCACTCAGCCCGCAGAGCTCTTATACCCAGAAGATTTTGCCTATTTTAGCACCATAGAAAGTCGAAAAAGCTTACGCAGACGACCCGTTTGGGAGTTTGATTTAGAGACGGCACGCACGCTGTTATGCCAACAATTTGGTACTCGGGATTTAATTGGCTTTGGCGTCGAGCAAGCCTGTAGTGCGCTGGGTGCGGCAGGCTGTGTGTTGCAATATGTTAAAGACACCCAACGTAGCGCCCTGCCCCATATTAACCACATTAGTTTAGAGCGCAGCCAAGATATGGTGGTGATGGATGCCGCAACACGCCGCAACTTAGAGCTGACTCTCAACCTCTCAGGCACTCTAGAAAATACGCTGGCCGAAGTTTTAGATAATACCGCCACCCCAATGGGCAGTCGGTTATTAAAACGCTGGATCCATCAACCCAGTCGTAATTTAGACACCCTCACTCGCCGCCAAGACAGCATTGCATTATTAATAGCACAAGCCCGTTTTGAAGACTTGCGCGCGCCACTTCGCCAAGTGGGTGATATGGAACGTGCCTTGGCAAGACTCGCACTACGCTCAGCACGCCCTAGGGACTTAAGTCGCTTGCGCAGTGCACTACAAGCACTGCCAGATATTCAACAGCAACTTATCGGCGCCAATGGCGCCTGCTTAACGGCTCTCGCTCACACTATTAGCCAATATCCTGACTTAGCCGAATTATTAGAACACGCCATAGTAGACACGCCGCCGGTATTAATTCGCGATGGCGGCGTGATCCGCGATGGCTTTAATGCAGAGCTTGATGAATTACGGGAATTAGCCGCCGGCGCCCACCGTTATTTAGCCGCCTTAGAAGCCAGAGAAAAAGCCGCCACCGGTATCAGCACTTTAAAAGTGGCCTATAACCGCGTGCATGGCTTTTATATTGAAGTGAGTCGCGCCAGTGCCGAGCAAGTGCCGCTGCATTATGTCCGTCGCCAAACCTTAAAAAATAACGAACGCTTTATTATTCCCGAATTAAAAGAATATGAAGACAAAGTACTTAATGCTCAGGGTAAAGGATTAGCCTTAGAAAAGAAGCTTTACGAGCAACTGCTAGACACCTTATTAGCCAAGCTTAAGCCCTTGCAGCACACAGCTCATGCACTCGCTGAGCTGGATGTATTTGCTAACTTAGCCGAGCGCGCCGAAAACTTAGGCTACTGTCGACCCACACTGACCACAGAGCGCGTTATTGATATTCAAGCTGGTCGCCACCCTGTGGTGGAGCAAGTGATGAGCGAACCCTTTATTGCTAACCCCTTGCAGATGTCTGAGCAACGCAAGATGCTACTGATCACGGGTCCTAATATGGGTGGTAAGTCCACGTATATGCGCCAAACTGCGCTGATCGTATTAATGGCTTATATGGGCTCTTTTGTACCGGCAGAGCAAGCGCGCATTGGTAATATAGATAGAATTTTTACCCGTATTGGCGCCTCGGATGATCTCGCCTCTGGTCGCTCTACATTTATGGTAGAAATGACCGAAACGGCAAATATTTTAAATAACGCCACTGCAGACAGTTTGGTATTAATGGATGAAATTGGCAGAGGCACCAGCACTTACGATGGCCTAGCACTCGCTTGGGCTTGTGCGGATGCTTTAGCTAATCAGTTGCATGCTTATACTCTGTTTGCGACTCATTATTTTGAGCTTACTGAGCTGGCGGGACTGTGGGCAGGCGTGGTTAATGTCCACTTGGATGCATTAGAGCATGAAGATAGCATTGCTTTTATGCACACAGTACAAGAGGGTGCAGCTAGTCGTTCTTATGGATTACAAGTAGCGGCACTGGCCGGTGTGCCCAAAAAAGTGCTGGCTTTAGCACGCACTAAGTTAGCGGAACTAGAAACAGGCACCCACTTAGTCGCGGCTGAACACACTAAGGCAAAGAAAGTACAGCCAAGTAAAAAAGGTGGCGCAACCGCAGCTCAAGGCTCGTTAGCATTATTTGAAGAGCCACCGCTACATGCAGCACTGGCCTTGCTCGATGACATAGAGCCGGATGACTTATCTCCCCGCCAAGCGCTCACTTTACTTTATCAATTAAAAGAACAGCGCAAATTAGCTTAAAAACTCAACGCCATTACAGCAAAAGCCCCTCACTAGGATGGGCTTTTTAATATTAGGCTAAAAGGGGAAGTGCATTACTCTGTATAAAAGAGAGTATCTACACACAGCCCTTGCTGGGTCACTATTTCTTTTAAACGACGCAGCGCTTCTACTTGAATTTGGCGCACTCGCTCACGAGTTAGACCAATTTCTTGGCCTACATGCTCAAGGGTGGAAGCTTCATAGCCTAATAGGCCAAAGCGGCGCGCTAACACTTCTCGCTGCTTCGCATTCAGCTCACCTAACCAGTCTACTAAGCTATTATTAATATCGTTATTTTGCAGCTCAGTCTCGGGATTGCTGTCATTCTCATCGGCAATCACATCCAACAGCGCCTTGTCACCCTCACCCCCAATAGGCGTGTCTACCGAGCTCACTTTTTCATTCAGCTTTAGCATACGAGAGACATCGCTTACTGGTTTATCGAGCGCAGCGGCAATGTCTTCGGCGGTGGGTTCATGATCAAGGCGTTGTGCTAATTCGCGGGCGGTGCGTAAATACACATTAAGCTCTTTAACAACATGTATAGGCAGGCGAATAGTGCGAGTTTGGTTCATGATGGCACGCTCTATAGTTTGGCGTATCCACCAAGTGGCATAGGTAGAAAAACGAAAACCGCGTTCAGGATCAAATTTTTCTACGGCGCGGATCAGACCAAGGTTGCCCTCTTCAATCAGATCCAACAGCGCTAAACCGCGATTGTTATAGCGTCGAGAGATCTTGACCACTAATCGCAGATTAGACTCTATCATGCGCTTTCGCGCCACTAAATCCCCGCGCAAGGCGCGTCGAGCATAAAGCACTTCTTCTTCGGCAGTTAGTAAAGGGGAGATACCTATTTCCCCTAAATATAGCTGAGTCACATCAAGGGCTCGATTATTGGTCGCACTTGAGGTTTCGGGTGCTTCAATGCTTTGCTTATCCGGATTAATGTTCGCTTCCACTGCGCTATTAATCTGAAATTCCATGTCATCTGTTTGGGCTAATGCTTTACTGTGACTCATGGTAACTCTCCCTAGTTCCGGGGACTACCTGTCTCCCGGGTGTTATCTTTTTGGCAAATAGCTCATTGGATTCACCGATGAACCCTGATGACGGATTTCAAAATGTAACCGTACATCTGTGGTGTCACTACTTCCCATATCTGCTATGTGTTGCCCTGCACTCACCACTTGCTGCTCTTTTACTTTAAGCACCTCATTGTGAGCATAAGCAGACAAATAATCGTCATTGTGTTTAATAATGATTAAATTGCCGTAGCCACGTAGCCCGCTTCCTGCATAAACGACTTTTCCTGCTGCAGAGGCTTTGATGGCTTGCCCTCTACTGCCTTTAATATCAATGCCTTTATTACCGGTTTCCGCTAATGAAAAGCCTGATATCACTTGCCCACTCGTGGGCCATTGCCATTGAATGGCACCGCTAGTAGCTGCTTGTTTTTGAGCAGCAGATCCAACGTATACCTTTCCGGGTTTAGGTGCAACCGAGGTCTTAGGTTTTGCGATCTCAGTCTTTTTAGCGGTGGGAGCGCCAGTAGTACTCGCGACTGTTATTTTGCGAGTGGGCGCGCGAGTTGCAGGACTAGCATGCCCATGCAGCGTTAAACTTTGCCCGACATAAATACGATAAGGCGGTCTTAAGCCATTTAAACTCGCTAAGTCAGCCACCTTGTGGTTAGTTTTTCGAGCAATGCTATTAAGCGTATCGCCACGGCGTACTTTATAGTGAGCACGTTTAGCTCCGGGTACATCGATGCGCAGTGTTTGCCCTGAGTAGATGGAATAAGGGGGGTGAATACGATTATGACGCGCTAGGCTTAGTACGTCGGTGCCGGCTTGCCAAGCAATAGAATAGAGAGTATCGCCTTTAGCAACCACATATTGATTACCATTAGCGGCAATTTGGCCTCTGGCGTGCACGCCTTTTACCGGCGCAGGACGAGAAGCAGAGCACGCACTCAGCAAGGTGATCAACAAGACATTGATACCCAATAGCGTGAAAATGCGGCCCTGCTTACCCATCAGTTTCGTAGCAACAAGTAAGCAACCACGGCGGCAATTAAACATAGCCAACCTAAAATATCGATATAGCGGATAAGCTTTGCTTCCATCTTAACGCCGCCCCACTTCATCAAGCCCGCCACTAAGAAAAAGCGCAAGCCCCGTCCCACTAAAGACACTAACACAAAGGGTAAAAACGCCATGCTGAGCATACCGGCGGTAACGGTAAACACTTTATAAGGAATAGGGGTGAAACTGGCGATAAAAATAACCCATATGCCCCACTCATTAAACCACGCTTTTGCTAACTCAATTTTTTCTTCATAACCCATAGAGGTAATAAAAGGCGCCACAATCGGATCCCATAAGGCATAGCCCAGCCAATAACCAAAGCCGGCGCCTAATACCGAGAAAAAAGTAGCTAAAGCGGCGTAAAACCAAGCTCGTTGTGGTTTAGCGAGCGTCATGGGCGCTAGCATTACATCCACAGGAATCGGCCAAAAAATAGACTCAATAAAACTATTAGCGGATAAATACACAGGCGCGTGACGATGCAAAGCCCAAATCATCACCTGTTGATATAACCGAGAAAAAATTTTCACTCAAGATCGCCTTTCACTAACGGAACAAAACGCACCGCTTCAAGCTCGGTACGGGTAAATTGGTGGCCATGGCGCTGATATAACCATAATGATTGTTGGGCTTGGCCAACAGGGATCACCATGCGTCCTCCCTCAGCTAACTGTGATAACAGCGCTTGTGGTGTTTCTTGGGCTGCCGCCGTCACCATAATAGCGTCAAAGGGAGCTTTGCTTGCCCAACCTTGCCAGCCATCACCATGTTTGGTGGCGACATTGTATAAGTCCAGTCGCTGTAAGCGCCGCCGCGCTTGGTATTGTAAAGATTTAATCCGCTCTATAGTAAAGACTTGCTCTACTAATTGCGCTAACACCGCCGTTTGAAAACCAGAGCCGGTGCCTACTTCTAACACCCGCTTAGGATAGGGAGTTTGTTCAAGCAAGGTTTGCGTCATGCGCGCCACTATATAAGGCTGCGAAATAGTTTGACCAAAACCAATGGGCAAGGCGCTATTATCCCAGACTTTATGGGACATAGCTTCATCGACAAATTGCGCACGCGGTAAGCTGGCAATAGCATGCAGCACCTTTTCGTTACTAATTCCTTGTTGTTGCAGCAAATCATAAAGCCGCTGTCCTGCTAACGTAAGCACCTTTACTCTACTTCCTTTATCCAGCAGGCGAGCGCCGCCATCTTGCCATGGGCAGTCATATCTATGGTGAGCGGGGTAATAGACACATATCCCCTTTCTATTGCATCAAAGTCGGTCCCTGCTCCTGCGTCTTGCATGGCACCGGGGGGGCCTATCCAATAAATTTCGCGCCCTCGAGGATCAAATTCTTTTAATACTGGATCGCAGCGATGACGATTACCCAAACGAGTCACTTTGATACCTTGAATTTCGCTTAAGGGCAAGTCGGGAACATTGACATTCAGTATTTGGTTGGTAGCCAGAGGGGCCCGCAGCAGCCCTTGTACTAATAAACAAGCGTAGTGTGCGGCCGTTTCAAAGTAGCGTTGTCCACATAAAGACACTGCTAAAGAGGGTAAACCAAGATGGCGCCCCTCGGTTGCCGCTGCCACCGTGCCCGAGTAAAGCACATCATCCCCTAAATTGGCACCATGATTAATGCCTGCCACCACCAGATCGGGATCGGGATCTAATAAGCCATTGACCGCCCAATGCACACAATCGGTCGGGGTACCCTTAACCGAATAAAAGCCACTAGCATCAATTTTATCGATACGCAGCGGCACTTCAAGCGTCAAGGAGTGACTCGCACCACTGCGATTGCGATCGGGCGCGACTGTCACCACTTCAGCAAACTCAGCCAGCGCTCGGCTCAAAGTATGAATGCCTAGCGCGTTCACCCCATCATCATTACTTACTAATATCTTCATTACCTACCCCGTCTTTAACCAGCTCACGCACCACACTGGTTGCATAACTGCCTGCTGGCAACCAAAAGGCTAAACACAAGCGATCCTCTGCTAGCTGCCAAGTAAGCTGCTGAGGTTTTAGCAATAAAGGGCGACGTTCTTGTTTGAGTCCTTGGTTTTCTAATCCTTGGCAAAGATCAGCGTGTTCAGCAAGCGCACTGAGCTCCAGCTGTGCAGCAGTCTCTATACTTGGTAAGCGGCTCCGCCCCCAAAGTGGTGCACTTAAGCGCACATCGTCACTCGCAAAACGCGCTTGTAAGGTGGCATCAAGGGGGTTGTCTTCATTAATGGTAAAAAATGATTGAGTTCCGGCCAGCATTAAGCAATCGCCCGCTAATAATTGCTCGCCTAAACCTGCACTTAAACGGTGGCTAGCGGCTAAATTAAATAAATAACTGCGCGCCGCCGATAAATAAAGTGAGCGCTTAGTGCGATCTTTTACTTTGCGCCCATTAAACATGGCGCGTGCGTGAGTAATATTGCCAAAGTGATGACCAAAGCGCTGGTCGCCATAATAGTTAGGCACACCTCGACTGGCAATGGCGTTTAAACGTGTTTCTAAGTCAGCAGTGTGAGATAAGTCCGTGATCACCAACTCAAACCAATTGCCTTTTAGGGCGCCGATTTTTAATTTTTTGTTATGACGAGCCCGCGCTAATATTTGTACATCGCTATTTTCTAAACTCGAAAAATCCGGCTCCGCCTTGCCAGGCAAATGCACGCCAAACCACTGCTCAGTGACCGCGTGTCTATCTTTTAAGCCCGCCCAACTCACTTCTCGTTGCGTAACCTTAGCGACTCTTGCCAGCTCGCGTGCGATCCACTGAGTATTTTGTCCACGCTTTCGGATATTTAAAAAAATATGCTCTCCTTCGCCGCACGGAGCAAAGCCTAAGTCTTCTCGCACTTTAAAATCTTCAGGCGTCCTTTTTAAGCCGCCATAAGCACTGGGCTCACCGTGTAAATACGCCCACTCAGGCGTCGCTATCTTAGCGGCACTCTCAGAATGAGCAGAGTGTTCTTGAGAAATATTGGCGTCTTGTTCTGTCATTATGGTTCGCTTTTATTAGGTATTTTTAGTGAGCAACACGACCGCTTCTGCCGCTATGCCTTCTTTTCGCCCGACAAAGCCTAATTGTTCAGTGGTGCTAGCTTTTACGTTAATTTGCTCAGCTGACACTTGCAGATCCGCAGCAATATTCGCCACCATAGCGTCAATAAAAGGCGATAACTTAGGAGCTTGGGCTAATACGGTCACATCGGCATTATTAAGAGAAAATCCCGCCGCGGTCACTTTTTTAGCTACATCGCGCAGCAATACTCGACTATCAACGCCTTTATAGGCAGCATCGGTATCAGGATAATGGCGGCCAATATCACCCGCGCCAATGGCCCCGAGCAAGGCATCGGTGAGCGCATGTAAAATTACGTCCCCGTCAGAGTGCGCTAACAAGCCTTGCTCGTAGGGCACGGCCACGCCGGCTAAAATACAAGGCCCTTCGCCGCCAAATTTATGTACATCAAAACCGTGTCCAATTCGCATCATAATTGTGTTCTCTTTTATTTATTAAGCAGGGCGCGCTTATCTTTTAAAGACCCGCTAAACAACTTTTGCCGCGCCTCTTAGTACCAAAGTCAGACCAAAGCGCACCGTAGGACTGCTTCACGTAAAACTCACGTTACTGATTAAAAGCTAAACTTTTATTCTAATTAGGCAACTAGCAACACTTTTCAGTGTGTTTAGTCACTGAGCGTTTTTATCTCAGTTTAATTTTTATATTACTTTGGTGCTTGTCACTAACTAAGCAGCATGCAACTAGGCTGTTATTTTTTCTCTAAAAAAAACTGCGCTAGGCTTAAATCTTCTGGGCGGGTAATTTTAATATTATCGGCTCGCCCCGCGACTAACTGTGGTTTAAAACCGGCCCATTCCATAGCGGAGGCTTCATCAGTAATGGTGGCGCCAGCGGCCAGCGCCGCACTTAACGCTTCTAGCAGTGTCTGCGTTGCAAAACATTGAGGCGTTAGGGCATGCCATAGCTCTTCACGGCTAACACTCTCAGCAATGAGCCCCTCGCCATCACCGCGCTTCATGGTATCGACCACGCGACTGGCTAAGATGGCGCCGTCTGCTTGTTGCCCGGCCTTAAGCACCGCCGCTAAATCACAAGCATGTAAACAAGGACGCGCGGCATCATGTACTAGCACCCACTCACTGGTGACCTCTTGTAAGGCATTGAGTACCGTATTAGCCCGCTCAGCTGCGCCTACTACTGTCTTAATGCGAGGATGTGTAGCCAAGGGCAGTTGTGCAAACCACCTATCGTGGGCAGCAAGCGCCACAATAATCATCTCGATATCAGGCTCGGCTAATAAACAAGTGAGGGTATGCTCAATAACTGTACTCTGGGCGAGCGTTAAGTATTGCTTAGGGCGGTCTGCTTGCATGCGACTACCAATGCCGGCGGCCGGTACGATAGCAGTCACGCTGAAATTAGGCGCACTCATGGCTTAAGCTTTTCTGTTAATAGCAGGCGATAAAAAGTTTCACCGGGTTTTATCATGCCCAGATCATTACGCGCTAGCTCTTCCACGGCCGCTAACCCTTTATTTAAGTCTTCAATTTCTCTATATAACAAGGCATTGCGACTCACTAATTGTTCATTATCATCCATTTGCCGTTCGACAGAAGCTTGCACCTCATGGTATTCGGCTAAACCATTTTTGCCCCACCATAAGTGATATTGCAAACTGCAGAGCACGGCGAGCAGGATCAGGGTAAGAGTGCGCATTATTCCTCCACGAATAGCCGGCTAGTTTCCCATATTCGAGCGCTGAACAAAAGAAACCCCGCACATGGCGGGGTTTGTTATTCTGGCGGCTTTATTAAGCACCGCTATGCCTTTAGCTAAGCAAAGAGCTTACGCTTGGCCTTTAATCTCAGATAAGCCATTAAACGGGGCTTGGCCGTTTAGCTCTTCTTCGATACGGATCAGCTGGTTGTATTTAGCAACGCGATCTGAGCGGCTCATAGAGCCAGTCTTAATTTGACCGGCACAGGTGCCCACTGCTAAGTCAGCAATGGTGGTATCTTCCGTTTCGCCTGAGCGATGTGAAATAACCACTGTGTAGCCCGCATCTTGTGCCATTTTAATGGAGTTCAGCGTCTCGGTTAAGGTACCAATTTGGTTGAACTTGATGAGGATTGAGTTAGCAACGCCTTTATCGATACCTTCTTTTAAAATCTTGGTATTGGTCACGAACAAGTCATCACCCACCAGTTGGATTTTATCGCCCAGCACTTTAGTTTGGTAAGCAAAACCTTCCCAATCTGACTCATCTAAGCCATCTTCAATAGACACGATGGGGTAGCGCTGCGTTAGATCTTCAAGATAATGAGTAAACTCATTGGCGCTAAAGACTTTGCCCTCACCGCTTAAGTTGTAATTACCTTTCGCTTTGTCATAAAACTCAGACGCCGCACAGTCCATGGCTAAGGTAATGTCTTTGCCCAGCTCATAGCCAGCTTGCTCAACGGCGGCTTTAATGGCCACTAATGCTGCTTCATTAGACTCTAAGTTTGGCGCAAAGCCACCTTCATCACCTACAGAGGTACTTAAGCCTTTTGACTTTAATACTTTAGCGAGGCTGTGAAAAACTTCGGCACCCATGCGTAGCGCTTCTTTAATGTTTTTCGCGCCTACTGGCTGGATCATAAACTCTTGAATATCGACGTTATTGTCGGCATGTTCGCCGCCATTAATGATATTCATCATCGGCAACGGCATAGAGTATTTACCTGGAGTGCCGTATAACTCGGCAATCCATGCATACAAAGGCATATCTTTAGACAGCGCCGCCGCTTTAGCTACCGCCAGAGAAACCGCTAAAATGGCATTCGCGCCAAGCTTAGCTTTATTATCTGTGCCATCTAAGTCGATCATAATTTGATCGATTTCCGCTTGATTAGTTGCATCTTTGCCAATCAAAGCTTGAGCAATCGGCTTATTAATATTGATAACGGCAACTTGTACGCCCTTACCTAAATAACGGGTTTTATCACCATCGCGAAGCTCTAACGCTTCACGAGAGCCGGTAGACGCACCGGATGGCGCAATAGCGCGACCCATGAAGCCACCTTCCAAAAAAACATCGGCTTCTACGGTAGGGTTGCCACGTGAATCTATCACTTCACGACCGATCACTTTAACGATCTTAGCCATTCTCTAACTTCCTCTTAGTTGAAAGGTAAAAACGGGATAAAGCACTAAAAAATACGGCCGAGCTTCATGCTCAGCCGTGATATTAGGTTATTCCAGCTCTCCCTGCTGATATTGGCCCGCGGCTTTAATAAAGCCGGTAAATAGGCCATGTCCGTCCCTAGGAGTAGAAGTGAATTCCGGATGGAATTGCGCTGCCACAAACCAAGGATGATCGGGGTTTTCAATAATTTCGACCAATTTCTTATCGGCCGAACGTCCGGTAACTTTCATGCCTGCCGCCTCAATTTTAGGCAGCAAGTGATTATTAACTTCATAGCGATGACGGTGGCGCTCATAAATGGTGTCTGAGCCATAGAGTCCATGTACTTTAGAACCTGGCTCTAAATGGCACAACTGAGCGCCTAAGCGCATGGTGCCGCCTAAGTCAGATAACTCATCGCGCACTTCAACCACGCCCTCTTCGTCTAACCATTCGGTGATTAAGCCTACCACCGGATAAGGGCTGTCGGCATCAAACTCTGAAGAATGTGCGCCCTCAAGCCCGACCACATTACGCGCATATTCAATCAGTGCCACTTGCATGCCTAAACAAATGCCCAAGTAAGGCACACGGTGCTCACGCGCATAGCGGGCGGCCATAATTTTACCTTCAATGCCGCGCGGGCCAAAGCCACCGGGTACTAAAATCGCATCTAAGCCCTCTAGCAGGCTTTCACCTTTGGTTTCTAGGTCTTGAGAGTCAATATATTTAATATTAACCGTTAAGCGATTTTTTAAGCCACCATGTTTAAGGGCTTCATTGACCGACTTATAAGCATCCGGCAGCTCTATGTATTTACCGACCATCCCTATGGTCACTTCACCGGTAGGATTGGCTTCTTCATAGATAACTTGCTCCCACTCAGATAAGTCTGACGGTGGGCACGTTAAATTAAAACGCTTAACCACTAATTCATCTAAACCCTGCGAGCGCAGCAGCGCGGGGATTTTATAGATAGAGTCCACGTCTTTTAACGAGATAACGGCTTTTTCTAACACGTTACAAAATAGGGCTATCTTGGCGCGCTCATTCGCAGGGATCACACGGTCACTACGACAAATCAAAATATCTGGCTGAATACCGATAGACAGCAGCTCTTTTACTGAGTGCTGAGTCGGTTTGGTTTTTACTTCACCGGCGGCAGCTAAATATGGCACTAAGGTTAAGTGCATAAACAGCGTATTTTCGCGTCCTACTTGTACTGCAAGTTGGCGCAGCGCTTCTAAAAACGGCAAAGACTCAATATCGCCGACTGTGCCGCCCACTTCTACGATCGCCACATCATGGCCTTCAGCACCGGCAATCACACGGTCTTTGATGGCATTAGTAATATGGGGGATCACCTGAATGGTGGCGCCTAAATAATCGCCGCGTCGTTCCTTGCGCAGCACGTCGGCATAGACACGACCTGAGGTAAAGTTATTGCGACGAGTCATTTTAGTGCGAATAAAACGCTCATAATGACCGAGGTCTAAGTCGGTTTCAGCGCCATCATCTGTGACAAACACTTCACCGTGCTGAGTCGGGCTCATGGTACCGGGATCCACGTTAATATAAGGATCCAACTTCATAATGGTCACATTAAGACCACGAGCCTCGAGGATAGCCGCCAGGGAAGCGGCTGCAATGCCTTTACCCAGGGACGACACAACCCCACCAGTAACAAAAATATATTTAGTTGTCATGTAGAACCTGAAGAAGCTAAGGAACGGATGAAATAAGGAATTCAAGACGGGGTGAAAGTATACGCAATAACGACAATCACAACAACGAAAACCTAACAGCCCCTAAGCGCAACAACACTAGGTACACATCCTAAAACTCACATTTCCCTAGAGAAAACCCTTTGGCTAAGCGTGTAGCCATCAGGGTTAGGCGCACTCTCTATAACATCTTGTTAACTTTTACCTAACAATATAAGGTCGGCGCGAGTGACAGGTTAGCTTTGTCGTTAATATCTTGATTTTGAGTGAATTTTGTCCAATATAGAGGCGTTTTGGGCGCGAGCCCCCATTATTAAACGATAAAATGACGTCACTTACCTTAGGCACATTCACAAAAGGACAGGAAATGAGCTTTACTTTCGATGACTTAAAAAAAGAAAACCTTCAACCTTGGACCGCGTATATTGAACATGACTTTGTTCGCCAGCTCGGCGCCGGCACGCTAGCGCCCCAAGCATTTCGCCACTATTTGAAACAAGATTATTTATTCTTAATTCAGTTTGGCCGCGCCTTTGCCCTCGCCGCTTATAAAAGCCCTACCTTAGCCGACTTGCGCCACGCTAAAGCTGGCTTTGATGCCATTATCGACTTAGAGCTCGGTTTACACATTGATTATTGCCAGCAATGGGGCATTAGCGAGCAAGACTTAAGCGAGCTACCCGAAGCGCGCGCGACTCTGGCTTATACCCGCTATGTATTAGACACCGGCAATCGCGGTGATTTATTAGATATGCATGTCGCATTAGCGCCTTGTTTGGTCGGCTATGCTGAGGTGGCGCGCTTTTTAATTGAGCAGCCTACTACGGTACGCGGTGACAATAACCCTTATGAAGCGTGGCTCGCTATGTATGAAAGTGCCGAGTTTCAAGCCGCCGCTCAAGCAGAACGCGCCTGGCTAGATGAGCGTTTAGCCGATATTACGCCGGCCCGCTTTAAACAGCTCAGTCGAATCTTTAACGATGCGACCCGCTTAGAAATCGACTTTTGGGAGATGGGACTCAATCAGCAGATGTAATGCTTGTTACTCGCGCCCTGCCACGACACCTTGATGTGGCAGGGCGTTTAAAAATATTTAAATCCCGCCCCCTTACCCTCTCCTCTATTAAGCCACTAATGCCTTTGATTAAAGGTTTACCTTCTCAAACTAGGTGCTTTTTTCGACGAACTTTAAGCGCTAACAATAAATTTTCGATGTAATAGCGCGTGATAAACGACGCAAAATTATGACTGAATAGTGCGTTTATTTAACCTAGATCTCATTGTGCTTAATTAGATAGTGAGGCGGGCATAATTTGATACTCAGTCATTTGCTGACATGCTACCTTGCTGAACATATTTAAAAGTAAGCCCCTAAAATAATAAGGAAATTTTTCTATGCTTATTTTCTTGGTCAGCATAGCCATACTTATTCTTGGCTATAAATTTTATGGTCCCTTTGTTGAAAAACAAGCCGGTATTGATCCCACTATCGCCACCCCTCAGCAGCGTTTAGAAGATGGTGTAGATTATGTGGCGATTAGCCCTGCCAAAGCCTTTTTAATCCAATTTTTAAATATCGCCGGTGTAGGCCCTATTTTTGGTCCTATCTTAGGTGCCATTTATGGCCCAATTGCGCTGGTATGGATAGTAATAGGTAACGTGTTAGGCGGCGCAATACACGATTACTTCTCGGGGGTAATGAGCCTAAAAGAAGACGGTAAAAGTCTTCCTGAAATTGCTGGCCATTATTACAATGTGGTCTTTAAAGGCATCATGCTCATCTTCACTGCTATGTTGCTGTTCTTTGTGGGCGTGGTGTTTATTATGAGTCCCGCCGGCTTACTCAGTAACTTATCTTACTTTGAAGGCACCTTCTTAGCGGGAAATAGCTTTTGGGTATTACTGATTTTAGGTTACTACTTTCTAGCCACCTTGCTGCCTATCGATAAGATCATTACTAAGCTTTACCCATTATTTGGCTTCTTGATGATAGTCATGACCACCTTAATTGCCGGTGCTTTATTATTAGAAGCACCGCACTTACCCCAGGTCGGCGATATATTTTCCTATTTTCACCCCCACGACCATGCGGACTTATTAGCGCCTAATCCCGATGGTGCGCCGGTGTGGCCATTACTATTTTTAACCATTACTTGTGGTGCTATTAGTGGCTTTCACTCGACCCAATCGCCTATGATTGCTCGCTGTTTAACCAATGAAAAATATGCACGACCCGTGTTTTATGGCGCCATGATGTGCGAAGGCATCGTTGCTTGTGTGTGGGCAATGGCGGGAATTGCTGCCTTCCCAGGTGGCTATTTAGAATTAAAAGCCATGCTCGCCCAAGGCGGGCCGGGATTAGTGGTCAATCATATTGCCACCGGTTATTTAGGCGTGGTAGGTGGCGTCATGGCGATTTTAGCGGTGGCTATCTTCCCAATTACCTCAGGTGACACCGCGTTTCGCTCACTGCGTTTAACGATAATGGATGCCTTTAAAGTATCGCAAACGGTGCGCAATCGCTTATTACTATCCGTCCCTTTACTCGGCATTGCCTACTTAATGACGTTTTTAGACTTCGCATTAATTTGGCGCTACTTTGCCTTCTCCAACATGCTGCTCTCCACCAGCGTGCTGTGGTTAGCCACTAAGTACCTATTTGATCGCGGTACTTGCCATTGGGTGGCCAGTATTCCGGCGGTAGTGGGTACGGCGATTACGGTATCCTATATCACCACCAATCCCATTGGCTTTAACTTATCCCCCGATTACAGCCAGATTATTGGTGCAGTAACGGCAGCAGTGTGCTTTATTGCGCTCGTCTTTCAACATAAAAAGCGCCCTACTATTGCTTAACCAGGGTGAGGAATAAATAGCACAAACTTGCCCGCTATTATTAACTCGCAAACAAAAAAGGTAGCGCCCAGCGCTACCTTTTTTAGTTTATAACTCACCCCCGCCTCACTCTTTACGATTTACTCTTCACTCAGCTTTACTCCTTCACGATTCATATTTCTCAATGCCCAGTTAAGAGCCAGCCAGCAAAAAGGGAGCCTAAGCTCCCTTTGATATAACGTTTATTCGCGACTGTTAGCTAACGAATTCAATGCCTTTTTTGATATCGCCTTTTAGCGTCTCTAGCATTTCTTCCATGGCCTTTTGTTCAAACGCACTTAGCTCGCCATAGGGCAATACTTTTTCTACGCCGTTCTTGCCAAGGAGTAGTGGCTGAGCAAAGAATTGAGCATGCTCACTGCCGCCTTCAACATAGGCATAATCAACCACATCGGACTTACCAGATAACGCATCTACCAAGGACAGCGCAAAACGGCAACCGGCATAGCCCATGGATAAGGTCGCAGACCCCCCGCCCGCTTTGGCTTCTACCACTTCGGTACCGGCATTTTGAATGCGGTGGGTCAGTTGCTCCACTTCTTGCTCGCTAAAGGAAGCGCCGGTTACTTGTGATAATAGCGGTAAGATGGTGGTCCCACTGTGGCCGCCAATCACAGGTACTTTTACCTCTTTTAGCAAAAGCCCTTTCATTTCAGAAACAAAGGTCTCACTGCGGATTACATCTAAAGTAGTGACACCAAATAATTTATTTTTATCGTACACCCCGGCTTTTTTCAACACTTGGGCCGCGATAGCCACTGTGGTGTTAACTGGGTTGGTAATGATACCAATGCAGGCCTTAGGGCAAGCAGTGGCTACTTTTTCTATTAAATTTTTAACAATACCGGCGTTTACATTAAATAAGTCGGCACGGTCCATGCCGGGCTTGCGCGCTACGCCTGCAGAGATCAGCACAATATCAGCCCCTTGCAGTGCCTCAGTAGGGTCTTCCCCAGCAAAGCCTACTATTTTTACGTCACTTGGGATATGGCTAAGATCCGCAGCAACACCTGGGGTAACGGGTGCAATATCGTACAGGCTTAATTCAGAACCGGCAGGCAATTTCGTTTTTAGCAGCAGGGCCAGAGCTTGGCCGATACCACCGGCGGCTCCAAGTACGGCAACTTTCATAGCTGATCTCCGTTATTATTTGAGTTCTAAGACGTTTCCTAGGTCATTAGCAACATAGCTAATGACCTATAAAAACACAATAGTTAAGAGGATGTGAAGCTATTGTTTGTGAGCAGCTAAGCGGTTAACGGCAAGTTGGCGGTTAATGAGCGCGTTGAAATTGCAGTGCTCGCTTTTCTAAACGATGAAAGAGCCAAGTTAGCAAACCATTAAGAATTAAATAAATAGCTCCCGCTAAACCAAAGACCGCTAAGGTATCGTAAGTTTGACCATTAATACGTTGCGCTAAGCCCATAATCTCCATAATAGAGATAGTACTAGCCAAGGAGCTGCCTTTAAGCACTAATACCACTTCATTAGAATAAGCGGGGATCACCCGGCGCATCGCATGGCGTAACTTAACACTGAGCATTTGCCAGTGCGACATACCCAGCGCTTGGCACGCCAGCGTTTCCCCTTTAGGCACGGCATCCAGCGCACCTTTAAAAAGTCGACAAGTATAAGCGCCAGCATTCATGCCCAAGGCGAGGATGGCACAAAACATGGGCTCTTTAAGGTAGTGCCACGCCCAGCTCTCTTTTATCCAAGTAAATTGAGCGGGGCCATAATAAATTAAAAAAATTTGTACCAATAACGGCGTGCCGGTAATTAATAAAATATAGCCCTCAGTGAGCTGAGCAAGCACTGGCACTTTACGCTCTAGTATCCAGGTTAAACTGAGGGCGATGCATAAACCTAAGGCTAAGCCTGCTGCGGTGATTTGCAGCGTAATATTGACGCCTTCTAATAAAGCTGGAATATAACTTAACCAGTTAGGCCCGCTATTTATCCATGAGCTAACCCAATCAGTCATAACGCGTTACCTGTCTTCGTAGTCTTTGCAGGCCTTGTTGGCTAACTAAGGTGATTGCTAAATAAATCAAGGCCGCGATGCCATACCAAGTAAAGGGCTCATACGTGCGAGAAGCCACTGCTTTGGCTTGAAACATCAGATCGTGTACCCCGATTAAAGACACCAGTGCTGTGTCTTTAAGCAGCACCAACCACTGATTTCCTAAACCCGGCAACGCATGGCGCCAAGTTTGCGGCAAAGTAATATTAATAAAGGTATATAAAGGCGGTAGACCCAGTGCCTGGGCGGCTTGGCGCTGCCCTTGATGCACCGCATTCAAGGCTCCGCGTAGCGTTTGGGCACCATAGGCGGCAAATAACAGCGACAAGGCCGTCACCCCGCACCAAAAAGGGCTGAACTCTATATATTGGTCGGTGATTAAGAAAAGTACTTGAGTGGAGCCAAAGTAGATAAAAAATACCACTAAGATTTCCGGTAAGCCGCGCAATACAGTAGCCAGCAGTGTGGCCGGCCAGCGCAGCAGGGTAAACCGGCTCATCTCGGCGCCACACAGCATAATTGCCAGTATCAGCCCGAGCACCAAAGAGGTTAATGCCAGCCCTAAGGTCATTAGGCTGGCATTCATTAAGTGAGACAGCATCTTACTTAGGGAAGTACTGTTGATAGAGATTATCGTAAGTACCGTTCTCTTTAAGCTTGCTTAGCCCTTGGTTAATTTGCTCTAACAACACCTGATTGCCTTTAGTGACGGCGATACCAAAGCCAGTACCGAAGTACCCATCATCGGTAATGCGCTCTCCTAATACCGCATATCCCGAATTGCTCGCCAGCCAATCACCCACCACCGCCGTATCCGCAAATACTGCATTAATACGACCATTACTCATATCGAGTAAGGCATCTTGTACGCTTTGGTAAGGGCGCGCTGTCATGCCTTTGGCTTCTAATTTATCTTGAATATATTTTTGGTGAGAGGTGCCGTTTTGTACGCCAACCGTTTCTTGTTGTAGCTCGTCTAATTGCTCAAACTTATTTTCCGGTGCGACAAACACCGCGGAGTTTTCATAATAAATATCACTAAAGTCCACTTGCTTGGCTCGCTCTGGTGTAATGTCCATAGCAGCAATGGCGGCGTTATAGCGACGGAACTTAAGGCTTGGGATCAAACTATCAAAAGCCTGGTTATGAAAGCTGCAATTTAATTCTTGCACTTCACAAATGGCTTTCGCCAAGTCAATATCAAAGCCTTGCATTTCATTGTTTTCATCAACAAATTCAAAGGGCGCATAAGCAGCATTGGTAACAAACTTTACCTCTTCGGCCTGTGCCGCACCTAGGCTGGTGGCACACAGTGCCACGGCTAATACTGTCTTCTTCATCGGTTGCTATCCTTTTTATGATTATCACGCCCTAAGGGCCTTTAATGCTTTAAAAACTCGGCAAAGCGCTGGGTTTTTGGACTATCCAATAAACTGGCATCGCCATATTCAATTAAGCGCCCTTGTTCAAGATAGGCTATTTTACTGGCCACTCGCCGCGCAAAGCCCACTTCGTGGGTAACCACCACTTGCGTAATACCGGTTTTTCTTAGTTGCAAAATAATCTCGGCCACTTCTTTAGTGATCTCGGGATCTAAGGCTGCCGTGGGCTCATCAAATAACAAGACTTTGGGGGTCATCATTAAGGCGCGTGCTATAGCGACTCTTTGTTGCTGTCCGCCAGAAAGCGCATTAGGCCAAGCGCCACTTTTATCGCTTAGCTTTAATTGTGCTAATAATTGGCGAGCCTTATCTTGCGCCGCACTTTTGCTCATGCCTAGTACTTTAATCGGCGCTTCTAATAAATTTTGCTCAACCGTGAGGTGGGGCCATAAATGATATTGTTGAAATACCATCCCCACTTTAGCGCGCAGTAATTGTGCGCGCTTACTTAAGCGCCCAAGGTGGTTATCTGGAAAGCTAAAGTGTTGCTCAGCAATGGTCAATTGCCCCGAGTCGGGAATATCTAATAAATTCATTAGCCGCAATAGCGAGCTTTTTCCGGCACCACTGGGCCCCAGTAGCACTAAAATCTCGCCCGGCGGACAGCTAAGCGAAACCTGACTTAATATTTCCTGACCAGCCCAGGACTTACAAATATGATTGAATTCTATGCCCATGTGCTATGTCCACGCTTAATGTCAGAATAGATGAGTAATTTTATTTTGCGACACCCACATTGCAAGCTAATTTTGCATTATTATGCAGTGTAAATGACTAATCCTTGATAATTAGCGAGCAGAGATAGACAATACGGCTCATTCTCCGCTCATTTGGCTACACACTATGAACGAAAAACAAGAACACCTTATTAAAGTCTTTAAGGCCTTACTCAATGAGGAACGTTTTGGTTCTCAGGCCGAGATAGTAGCGGCATTGCAAGACGCAGGCTTTGAAAATATTAACCAGTCTAAAGTATCTCGTATGCTGAGCAAGTTTGGCGCGGTTCGTACTCGCAACGCCAAAATGGAAATGGTGTATTGTTTACCCGTAGAATTAGGCGTGCCCACTTCTAGCAGCCAGCTTAAAAACTTAGTGTTAGATGTGGGGCATAACAGCGCGTTAATTGTTATTCATACCAGCCCCGGTGCGGCTCAGCTCATTGCCCGCATGCTAGACTCACTGGGCAAAGCTGAAGGTATTCTTGGTACCATTGCCGGTGACGATACCATCTTTATCACTCCCACCCACGACACGCCCATCGCCAGTTTGCACCAAAGCGTGCTCACTTTATTTGAACAATATGTTTAAGCAACGGCGCGCTGTCCTTGGCTATCTGCAAAAAAAGTGAGTGCATGAGGTAAAATACTAACATGCACTTGGCTTACTGCGGGTAATAGCTCATTCGTACTCACTTCTAAGCGCAAGCCTTGGCACTCTACGGCACAGCGGCTATGAGTACCTAAGAATTGCTGCTCTACCACCTTGCCATTACCTTGCTCAGTTAGAGAAAGTTGAATTTGACGCGGTCGTAACATTAACTGACCACTTGCGCCTACTTGCGCATTCAAGGCGGCTTGGCTGCGCACCGTGCCCATCGCAGTTAATACCGTGTAGGCATCAATCACAGTTGCGGGCACATAATTGGCTAAACCTAAAAAATCTGCCACAAACCGACTTTGCGGATGTTGATACAGAGTTTGTGGTCGCCCTACTTGCTCGATATGGCCGGCACGAAACAGCGCTAAGCGATCGGAAAAGGCAAAGGCTTCTTCTTTACTATGAGTCACAAATATTGCGCTAATGCCTTGGCTTTTTAAGAGCTCGCGGATCTCGGTGATCAAGCGCATGCGTACTTGGGTATCAATATTTGAAAACGGCTCATCAAGTAGCATCAGTTGCGGCTTAGCGATCATGGCTCTTGCAATCGCGACTCGCTGTTGTTGTCCACCGGACAGCTGATGGGGATGGCGATCACCTAAGTCTGACAAATTGACTAGCGCCAGCATCTCTTCAACTCGCTCTTGGACATGGCGCTTATTCGGCTCTTTATTTTGAATCGCAAAGGCGATGTTTTGCGCCACGTTTAAATGCGGAAACAGCGCATAATCTTGGAAAATCATTCCGATATTGCGCTTTTCTGGCACCACGGCCACATGGTGTGCATTCATCACCTGCTGATGAATGGCAATTTCACCCTGACTGATCGGCAGCAAACCGGCAATGGCTTTTAATAGCGTGGTTTTCCCACAGCCACTGGCGCCCAGTAGGCACATAATTTCGTTTTCTTGTACCTGCAAAGATAAATTGTTTAATACGGCCGTGCCGTGATAATTGCAGCTTAAGCCGCTAACTTCGAGTGCCGCCATTAGTGAGTTTGCTCCAATGATCGGTTTAAGAAAATAAGCGGAATTAAACCTACCAGCACAATAACGATGGCCGGTAAGGCCCCTAACTCCAGCTGTTCGTCAGACACAAATTGATAGACATACGTAGCGAGCGTTTGAAAATTAAAAGGGCGTAACAATAAAGCCGCCGGCAATTCTTTCATGCATTCGATAAAGACTAACAATACCCCTGCTAAAATACCTTTTCGGATCAGCGGCACATGCACCTTCATCATAATGGCACTGGGACGATAACCCATGGTTTGACTCACCATATCAAGCGAGGGTGAAACTTTACCTAAACTACTTTCCACCGAGCCAATGGCCATGGCGCCAAAACGTACCAAATAACCAAAAGCAATGGCGGCCATGGTGCCGGTAAACACTAGTCCAGGCTCAGCGAGCCCAAGCCAAAGTGCTGCATCATTAATAGCAAAATCTAAGCTGGTTAGTGGCACTAATACCCCAATCGCCAGCACAGCTCCGGGTAAGGCATAGCCCATGGAAGCCAAGCGCTTAGGAATTTGAGTATAGGTTTTGCCGGTTAAGCGATGGCTCATGGCCAGCACTAATGCCACCATTAAAGCCAAGCCTGCCACTACGCTAGAGAGCAGCAAGCTATTGAGACTGTATTCGAAGAAGCGGCTATTCCATGCTTTGTCGAAGTAGCGAATGGCGTGATAACACAAGATAACAAAGGGCAATAAAAACCCTAAAAGGACTAGGCTCCAACAAAAAACTAGGGCACACCACTTGGTTAACCCCGTTAATACATAACCGCTATGTTGCTCTTGGCCTAAGCTTTTTTGAAACACTTGTTGGCGCTTACGGCTCATACGCTCTAGGCTAAGCAACAGCATGACCACCAGCAGCATAATGGCGGAAATTTTGGCTGCTGCATTTAAGCTGCCATAACCAAGCCAAGTGTCATACACGGCGGTGGTTAAAGTGTTAACGGCAAAAAAATTCACGGTGCCAAATTCGGCCAGTGTTTCCATGGCCACCAATGATAAGCCAACCACTATGGCCGGGCGTGCTAGCGGCAAGCTAATACGTTTAAAGCTCTGCCACGGGCTACAACCTAATAATCGACTTGATTGGACTAAGCTTAACGATTGCTCCATAAAGGCGGTGCGCGCTAATAAATAGACATAGGGGAATAACACTAAGCCCAGCACTAAAGCGGCCCCCCCAAGGGTGCGAATTGCAGGAAAGTAATAATCACTTGCCGATTGCCAACCAAACCAGTGCCGCAGTGTGCTTTGCACAGGGCCTGAAAAATCTAATAAGTCGGTATAAACGAAGGCGACAATATAAGAGGGCATAGCGAGCGGCAAGATTAATGCCCATTGTAGATAGCGCTTGCTCGGTAATTCACACATTGCCATTAGCCAAGCGGCGGGGACGCCGGCAAGAAAGCTAAACAGCATCACGCCCACTACTAGCCTAAAGGTATTGCTAATATAGGTAGGCAGCACAGATCCCCAGAGATGGCGAAACACATCTTCGGTAGGCAACAGTGCCTCATAAATAAGCGCCATAATAGGCAAAGTCAGCAGCAAGGCTAACACCCAGCTACTGACGGTCCAACTCGTACGTTTCATTGCACACTCAAAACGGGGCCTTGCCCCGTCTTTTTATAGATCGAATTTAACGTCGTCTACCAATTGCACTGCGGTTTTAGCATGAGTTGCTATATCAACCAATGGGCGTTTATCGGCAGCGAAATCACCCCAACCTTTAACTAATTCAGAAGGTTCAACGCCGTCTTTAACAGGGTATTCATGATTAGCAGAAGCATAAAGATGCTGCGCTTCATCACTGACCAAAAACTCCATTAACTTCACCGCGGCGTCTTTATTTTTAGCATGTTTAGCCAAGGCAACCGCAGAAATGTTAACGTGAGTCCCGCGATCTGCTTGGTTAGGGAAGTTAATATATACACCTTCTGCTGTTTCGCGCTGCGCTTCATCACTGAGCATCACGCCATAGTAATAGCTATTACCCAGTGCATAATCGCATACCCCATCGTTAACCGCTTTGATCTGGTCACGGTCACCGCCTTGAGGTTTTTGTGCTAAATTAGCTTTTACGCCTTGTAACCAGGTCTTGGTCTCGGCTTCGCCATGTTCATCGATCATGGAGGAAATCAGCGCCACATTATAAGGGTGTTTGCCGCTGCGAGTACAAATCTTTCCTTTGTACTTAGGATCAGCTAGCTCTTCATAGGTAATGTCATCACGCTTACCCACTCGGTCTTTGGCAGTATAAATAGCGCGCGCGCGGGTAGTCAGTGCAAACCACTGGCCATCTGCATCACGGTATTGAGCAGGCACACTCTTTTCTAAAATTTCGCTATCAACGGGCTGAGTTAAGTCTTTATCTACCACTTCCATTAAGCGGCTGATATCAACAGTAAGTAATAAGTCCGCAGGTGAAAGACGACCTTCTCGCTCTAAACGTTCAGCCATGCCATCTTTTAAAAACACCACATTAACATCAATCCCCGTTTCTTCAGTGAAGGTATCGATAATGGGCTTGATTAGAAAATCTTGACGGTTTGAATACACATTAACTTCTTCGGCAACCACTTGGCCGGCCACACTGGCCACTAGCAAGGCGGCGGCAGATAACGCTAACTTAGTAGACATGCTTAACATCCATTTGTTGAGTGAGAATAATTAATGTTCAGGAGTATACTCGGGCGCCCTAAAGAAGCAATCCACATCGAAATGATAAAGAGTTTCATGCGCAACCGTGTTTGCTAGTGTGCCAACAATAGCGCGCCAAACCTTGCGCCAGATCATTCCTCACCTTACTTACGCCTAAAAAAATCGCGGCAATTCACAAGAACACGAATGTGTTAACATAGAGAAGGTACGCGCTTAAATAGCCCTACCTTCACTAGTGTAATAAACAGGCTAAACCTACAAATACAGTCTGTTATTTAGCCACAAGGAACTTAAATGCTCACTATCTCTGCTCGCGTCATTATTCCCGAGCATGAATTAGAATTTATCACCATGCGCGCTAGCGGCCCAGGCGGACAACACGTTAATAAAACCGACTCTGCCGTGCAGCTGCGCTTTAATTACGCCAACAGTCCAAGCCTGCCAGCAACCTATAAGTTAGCTTTAGCGAAAATGAAGGATAATCGGGTATTGGAGTCGGGCTGGATTATGATCCGCTCAGAAAATCAGCGCAGCCAATTAATGAATAAAGACTTTGCTAAGCAAGCCTTGGTCAATTTATTGCAATTAGCAGGCAAGCCCGTAAAAGTACGCCGCCCCACTCAGCCCAGTAAGAACGCGAGGCGCAAGCGAACCGATAGCAAAACTTATCGCGGTAAAATAAAAAGCGCCAGAGGAAAGGTAGAGTTTTAATTTAAGCGCCAAGCTGAAAGACTACTACCGTCTTTTGTTGAGCTTGGTGCTGGGCGCTTAGTGCTTACGTTAAGATCACTATTTTTACTTCACTTTTCCGTGTCTTGCGTAGCACAGGGGATTTAGTTACTAAGGTTTAAAGCGAGATCCTAACGTACGTCAGGATGACAGCATAAAGACCAACTCCGCTCTTTCTTTAGTTTGGCGCAGTGTCTTACTTATTCGTACAAAAATCTCGCCACTGCACTAACACTCGAGCTAAGTCATCCAAGCCGCAGCCGGCATAAAGCTCATCATCGTAATACACCATGCCCTCTTCTAGCTCACTGTCAAAAGATAAGGCATGAGCGCTAAATTCAGCTTCTTCAGGAGTTAACAGCAAGCTGCACTCACCATAAGATCTTTTAACTTCTTGCTGTTCACCAGTTTCCAGCTGCTTAATTACGCTCAATAACTCGCTGGCCTCGACCACAGTCACTTCATCGGTAAGCCAAGCGCCCATGACTTCATGGCCCATGGAAAAACGGGCTCTATGCTGGCCATTTAAGTCACGAAAAAATTCAAATTCCACTGCATCGATCCTTTTACCATCTCGTGCCAGTCTTTTAAAAGCGGCATCAAAAGAGCGAGTTTACTCTTATTAGCCTAACTAAAGAAACCTCACCTTAAGTTAATAAAGTCTAGGTCAGCTAAGGCATTGATTCAGCACAAAGCCAGAGACTCAAACGCAACAACTATTAATAAAAGGCATATTAAGATGTAAAACATGCATGCTTTGAGTTGGTCTAAATCTGTCTTCTCACTTACTCTATGCGCGCTCGTCATCAGAGCAGGCCTAGTAAGTAAAATAACAACAAGCAACATACAACAAATTAACATTGTTGCAGCAATAGTCTTTATGTGAAAACATAGCTTCGGATGCAAAAGCATTCAGGGGCACTAAGCCGTTACCTTCTTGCTACTTACTTTTGGAATGCACAAATCATGAGCCAATCAGCACCCACTCAAGCCCAGCTCAGCCAAAGTGAACTGGTATACAAGCTACACGACAAACCGCCAGTGATGCAGGCGTTATTTGCTGCAATCCAGCATTTGTTAGCCTTGTTTGTGGCGGTTATTACGCCCCCCTTAATTATTTGCCAAACATTGGGCATTCCGGCTCAAGACACGGCACATATTATTAGTATGTCGTTGTTTATTACCGGTATCGCTTCTTTCATTCAGATGAAACGCTTTGGTCCGATTGGGACTGGCTTACTGTCGATTCAAGGGACTAGCTTTAACTTCTTAGGCCCCATTATCGCCAGTGGTTTAGCGATGAAAGACGGGGGCGTCACCACCGAAGCTATGCTGGCTGCCATTTTTGGTACTGCACTGTTAGCTGCGCCCACCGAGATTATTTTATCGCGCTTTTTACACCTAGCTCGTCGCATAATCTCACCGCTAGTGAGTGGCATTATCGTGACTCTTATTGGTTTAACGCTCATTCAAATTGGCTTAACCTCTATTGGTGGCGGTTTTGGCGCCATGGCCGATGGCAGCTTTGGCTCTTTAGAAAATTTAGCACTAGCCGGTACCGTATTGCTGATCATTATTATCATGAACTGCATACCTAACCCCTATGTGCGCTTATCTTCCATTTTAGTCGCCATGGTTGCCGGCACCCTACTTGCCATGTATATGGGTAAGGTACCACCGGCGGTAGTGACTGACACAGCAGCCATCGCTTTACCTATTCCGATGAAATACGGGCTAGGTTTTGATGCTTCGCTCTTTATTCCCCTCGTATTGGTGTTTTTAATTACTGCACTCGAGGGCATTGGTGATACCACAGCCACTTCTGAAGTATCCGGTGAGCCGGTATCAGGTCCTATTTATATGAAACGTATTAAAGGCTGTGTCATGGGTGATGGTGTTAACTCCTCCTTGGCCTCAATATTTAATACCTTCCCTGTTTCTACTTTTAGCCAAAATAACGGTGTTATCCAAATGACCGGTGTAGCCAGTCGCTACGTGGGTTTCTTCGTGGCAGGCATCTTGGTATTAATGGGTTTGTTCCCAGCCATTAGTACCTTAGTGCAGCGCATCCCTGAGCCAGTATTAGGTGGGGCAACCCTGGTGATGTTTGGCTCTATTGCCGCAGCGGGCGTGCGTATTTTATCTCGCGAGCGCTTAGACAGACGTGCTCTGTTTATTATGGCAATTTCATTTGGTGTTGGTTTAGGTGTGTCTCAGGTACCGGATATCTTGCAGTTTATGCCAAGCTTGGTGAAGAACGTCTTCTCCTCTGGCATGGCTGCCGGCGGTATAGTAGCCATTATTTTGAACTTAGTGATGCCGCTTAGCCCAGAAGCTAAAGCCTTAGAAGATGAAGCTCAAGCCGAAGACTTAGCCTATCGTTTGCAAGAAAAAGCAGACAAGGCTCAAAAAAAGGCCATGGCTAATTCTTAATTAAATTAGTTTGTAAGATAAAGCCGAGCGCATTTTAAATGCGGTCGGCTTTTTTATTTTAATTCATGTAAGGCGTAAGGAGAGAAATGGCAGGCAAAAGGGCTCACCTCACTATTCACTTCCCCCACCTAAGCTACAAGGCCCAGCGGCGCAACAAATTATGATAGACACCGGTTAGCTGAATGCTGGTCTCGCTATCGGTACCTAATTGTTGATTTACTTGCTGAATGCTGGAGTCTAAATCAAATAATAACGTCCGTTGGCCATCATCACGCACCATGCTCTGGATCCAAAAAAATGAGCTAATGCGCGCGCCTTGGGTCACTGCCGTTACCTGATGCAAGCTGGTGGACGGGTATAAAATTAAATCTCCAGCCGGTAGCTTAACGCTGTGCGCGCCGTAATTATCTTCGACGACTAACTCGCCGCCTTCATATTCCTCTGGCTCACAAAAAAATAACGTTGCCGATAAATCGGTACGAATCGACTCTCCGGTGGCGTTATTAAAGCGCACCGAATTATCCACGTGGATACCAAATGACTGCCCGCCTTGGTAGCAATTAAATAACGGTGGAAAAACTTTAGCCGGCAAAGCAGCAGCAATAAATAGCGGGTGCTTAGCAAGGGCGCTAGTGATCATGTCACCTATGTAGCGCGCGGTATCGCAGTCTTCTGGCAGCTGTAAATTGTCTTTAGCCATCATAGATTGAAAACCGGCGGTACTCTTACCATCTTGCCAGTCTGCAGCAAGTAACAGCTTACGGCACTCGGCCACTTGCTCTGGCGTTAATATGTTGGGAATGTGCAACATCATAAAAAATCACTCCTCAAACAATAAAGCCCCGCGAGGGGCTTTATTCGTTATACGCTGTACGAAAAAAAGATAATGTTTATCTGCTTAAACGTACGGCGTAAGGCGCTAAACGTACAGCGTTACTTAGAAACGGTAGTTAGCCGATAATACCGCCGAGCGACCATCACCTAGCTCTAATGCTGAGCCACGAGCATCGTCACCGGCACGGCCACGGACACGTTCGGCATATTCTTTATCAAATAAGTTATTGACGTTTAGCTGCAAATCAAAGGCATCAGTAACTTTATAAGAAGCCATGGCATTGTGAACCACATAGCTATCTACTTTCTCAGGTACATCGGTCGCGACGGCACGTGAACCAATGTACTGAGCGCCATAACCTAGCTCTAAGCCGGGTGCCACTTCATAAGTAGTCCACAGGTTTGCGCTGTTACGCGGCGTATTGCCTAATTGGTTACCAATAGTTTCTGGTGCCGTGACAGAGTTTTTGGTCTCGCTATCTAAGAAAGTATAGTTAGCAAATACGCGCCATTGTTCAGTAATTTCACCAGTGATGCCTAGCTCAACACCTTGTACACGCTGCTCACCCGCAGTATACATATTATCAGCGGCATCTTTTTCTTTAGCGTTAGTCTTATCAACGCGGAACAAGGCGCCATCAATGCCTAAGCGGCCATCCATTAGCTCCCACTTGGTGCCCAGCTCCCAAGTGTCATTTTTTTCTGATTTTAAGTTCTCTACACCTGCATTACCTCTAAGCGGTAAGCTTCCTGAGGTAGCAAGCGCTTCAGCTGAGGGATTAAAAGAAGTACCGTAGGCTAAATAAACACGGCCATTATCGGCAGGTTTATAAACCACACCGGCACGACCACTAAACATTTTATCACTAGTCGTGGTAACGCCATCTTTATCTTTACTTGAGGTTTCACCAGATACCCAATCATGGCGCAAGCCTAAGCTTAAATCCCATTTTGGCGCTAAGCCAATAGTATCAAACACGTACAATGCCTTAGTATTTAATACGGCATCGGTACCGCCACTGTTGGCATAGTTGGTAGGTCCATTCCACTGACCTGGCGGATTATAAAGATCATAACCATTATCAGGATACTTACTATTACCTTGACCTAAGTTATAACTACCAGAAGTAAGATCATAAGTTTCACGAGCAATTTCGCCGCCTACTAGTACATCATGTTCAAACGAGCCAGTATTAAACTCTGTGCTAATACCCAGCTGGTTAATCAATAACTCATTTTTAGCATCACGGCGATAGGCTTGAGGCCCTGCAGGTAAATATTGCCCATCTGGTAGGAAATTACCCTTATCAACAATATATTTGCCTGGATTCTTTGGATCTGCTTTTCTTTTAAAACGGCTAATATGCGACGCAGACACAGTTGTATCTTTATGTACTTGACTATAGCGGGTTTGGTTTTCGATACGCGTCGTATCATTTAGCTCATGTTCCAGCTTAAGGGTAAGCGCGTGAGATTGAATTTTTTCTTCATCCAAATTGCGCCAGCCAAAGTAAGACTCGCTATCTATTCCTGGTAATACTTTGCCATCTTGTGCCGGCAAGCCGTAGTCAGGAAGATTATCATCGGTTTGGTAGAAGTAGCTTAAGGTGGCGCGGGTGTCTTCACTTAGGCCAATAGTGAGTGATGGCGCTATGCCGTAGCGTTCACGGTCGATGTCGTTGCGACCAGGCACATTGTTTTCATGAGCCATGATATTAAAGCGAAAAGCACTGTCTACGCCCACATCTTCTAAGGTTTGGTTAGCATCTAAGGTTAAGCGGCGATATTGATCGGTCCCCAAACCCGCACCTACCTCAACAAAGTCGCGTTGTTTAGGCGCCTTACTGACTTGGTTAATAGCGCCACCGGTAGTGCCAGCACCACCAAATACTGAGTTAGGACCTTTTAATACTTCTACTTGTTCAATATTAAAGGTGTCGGTGCGGTTATTTTGGCTGCTATCGCGCAGACCATCAATTTGCATATTAGAGTTAGCGCTAAAGCCACGGATGTTAATTTTATCACCCGAGCCGCCACCGCCCTCGCCCGCGTCAAAGGTAATGCCTGAGACGTTAGATAATACTTGGCGCAAGCTCAGTGCTTTCTGCTCTTTAATGATCTCTTGTGGCACTACGGTCACGGTTTGCGGGGTGTCCAATAAGGGCTTAACGTATTTACTAGAAGCGGAGTTATTCGCCTTGTAGCCTTGCTCGCGAGATTCTTGCACTGTCACTGTGTCTAATTGCGTGACGCTTTGCGCTTGGGCCTGTGCAGTCATGGCCAAGGAAGCCACGGCTAATCCAACTGCTGAAGACACCATTTTTTTAGGTGGACGAGAAGACGACTTAATAAAGGTTTGCACTACCAGCTCCTTGATAAAAACCACTTTTGAGGAAGAAAATAAAGCCATAAACTAAAGGCGAGTCATTCTCATTTAAAGTATGATTCATATCAAGCTATTTAAATGCTTTTCCAAAAAGTTCCGCTAAATTAGAAATAAAACGACGCCAACCGTCACATTAGCTTCTGCATAACACTCTGCTCTTGTTAGCTATAAAATGTTAGCCATAAAAAAAGCCAGCCCCTAAGGGCTGGCTTATAGCAGGTAATCAACTAAAGATAGCGGTTACACAACTTGCTGAAAAATCACCGTGTCGGCTTTTTCTACATAACTGTCTAACTGATCAAAGTTTAAATAACGATAAGTATCGGCGGCGGTAGCATTTAGCTGCTGTGCATAACTCATGTATTCGGCAACGGTGGGCAGTTTGCCATGAATGGCGGCTACCGCGGCCAGCTCAGCAGAGGCTAAATAAACATTTGCACCCTTACCTAAGCGGTTCGGGAAGTTACGCGTGGAAGTAGACACTACCGTGCTGTTGTCTGCTACGCGCGCTTGGTTACCCATACACAAAGAACAACCCGGAGTTTCAATACGTGCACCGACGCGGCCGAAAATGCCGTAGTAGCCTTCATCAGTTAGCTGATCACGGTCCATCTTGGTCGGTGGTGCAACCCACAGCCGCGTGGGCAGCTGACCGGCATATTTATCTAATAGCTTACCGGCGGCGCGGAAATGACCAATGTTGGTCATGCAAGAGCCAATAAAGACCTCTTCGATTACCTCGCCTGTCACCTCAGATAACAAACGCGCATCATCGGGATCATTAGGTGCACATAAAATAGGCTCTTTAATAGTGCTCATATCAATTTCTAGCACATGGGCGTACTCGGCATCGGCATCCGCTTGCAGCAATTCGGGATTAGCTAGCCACTCTTCCATGCCTTTAATACGGCGCTCTATGGTACGACGATCGCCATAACCTTCGGCAATCATCCACTTAAGCATCACAATATTAGAGTTTAAGTACTCGGCAATCGGCTCTTTATCCAGCTTGATAGTACAACCGGCGGCAGAGCGTTCGGCCGTGGCATCGGCTAGCTCAAAAGCTTGCTCAACTTTTAGCTCGGGCAAGCCTTCAATCTCAACGATGCGACCGGAAAACTCATTGATTTTGTTAGATTTATCAACGGTTAACAGGCCGTTTTGAATGCCAAAATACGGAATAGCATGCACCAAATCACGCAAGGTAATGCCGGGCTGCATTTCGCCTTTAAAGCGCACCAAAATTGACTCTGGCATATCCAGCGGCATCACGCCGGTGGCGGCAGCAAAGGCTACTAAACCGGAACCGGCAGGAAAGGAAATACCAATCGGGAAGCGAGTATGAGAGTCGCCACCGGTACCAACGGTATCGGGCAACAGCATACGGTTTAGCCAAGAGTGAATAACCCCATCCCCAGGGCGCAGTGACACACCACCGCGATTCATAATAAAATCTGGCAATGTGTGGTGAGTGGTCACATCAATCGGCTTTGGGTAGGCCGAGGTATGACAAAAAGACTGCATGGTTAAGTCGGCAGAAAAACCTAAACAAGCTAAGTCTTTTAGCTCATCACGGGTCATGGGGCCTGTGGTGTCTTGTGAGCCGACTGTGGTCATTCTTGGCTCGCAATACTGGTTAGGACGAATGCCTTTTACGCCGCAGGCCTTGCCGACCATCTTCTGCGCTAAGGTAAAGCCTTTATCGGTTTCTACCACCACGGCTGGTCGCTTAAACACAGTTGAGGTTTCAAGTCCCAGTGAGGCGCGGGCTTTATCAGTTAAACCACGGCCAATAATCAGCGGAATTCGGCCACCGGCGCGCACTTCATCAAGCAACACATCGGTTTTTAGGCTAAAAGTACTCAACACTTCATCGCTATTATGAGCGCAAATCTTACCGGCATAAGGGTAAATATCGATGACATCGCCGGTATTGAGCTTATCAACATCACACTCAATGGGCAGTGCACCGGCATCTTCCATGGTATTAAAGAAAATAGGCGCAATTTTATTACCAATACACACGCCACCGGCACGTTTATTAGGCACAAAGGGAATATCATCACCCATGTGCCATAGCACTGAGTTTGTCGCCGACTTACGGCTAGAGCCGGTACCTACGACATCACCTACATAGGCCAGCGGAAAGCCTTGGGTTTTTAGCGCTTCTAGCTCTTTAATAGGACCAATAACACCATCTTGATCAGGCACTATATCTTGACGAGCATTTTTCAACATAGCTAGGGCGTGCAGCGGAATATCAGGGCGTGACCAAGCATCTTGCGCCGGAGATAAGTCATCGGTGTTAGTTTCGCCCGGCACTTTAAAGACGCGCATGCTGATTTTTTCAGCCAAAGGGGCGCGCTCTAAAAACCACTCGGCATCGGCCCAAGATTGCATCACTTGCTTGGCAAAGGCGTTACCGGCTTGGGCTTTTTCTTCCACATCGTGAAAGGCATCAAACATCAACAAAGTATGGCTTAAGGCCTTAGCCGCTAAGGGTGCTAATACGGGCGCATCTAGCAGGTCTACTAACGGCGCAATATTGTAACCGCCTTGCATGGTACCTAACAGCTCGGTGGCTTGAGCAGGAGAGACCACGGTTGAGCTCACTTCACCTTTAGCCACAGCGGCTAAAAAACCCGCTTTAACGTATGCCGCTTCATCCACTCCCGGTGGAATACGGGTAGACAATAATTCATAGAGAAAAGATTCTTCGCCAGCGGGAGGATTTTTAAGCAACTCAACCAAAGCGGCAACTTGCTCAGCATTCAGGGGTTGGGGGACCACACCCTCAAGGGCACGTTCTGCGACGTGGTTACGATAGGCTTCAAGCACGACTGTTTCCTCTTATTATATTCGCCATCTTGGCGGTATTATCCTTGTTGGGCGCTTAGCTTGTAGTGATTAGACCGAGCGCTAACCCCACGCGGACGTGGCGCCAGTATATAAGTTTTAACGCTAAATTAAAATCTCACCCACAGCAGTGTTACACCAAAGTACTAGTGCTATTACTCGGATATGCTAGTTGAAGATATTAAAAGCGCAGTTCGTTTTTCTTAGCCTATAAAGGGCGCCTAGAAGCTAAAGAGATTACCAAAATAAAGATAAAGGCTGCTTTTATTACGCTCGCCTTGGCCATAGGCCAAATATAAGGGCCCCCAATTGGTATCTACGCCAATGAAGACACTGCCTGCAGTTAATGCTGACTCCCAACTTACATCCGTGCCTTTATTCCACACCCCGCCTCGCTCTAGTGAGCCACCTAAATAAACCGGTGAGCGAAAAGCACCAAAGTCGTTATCAAACCAGCGGTAGTGATAAAGCAAACCGGCAAAGCCACTGTAGCGGCCACTGAGCTGATCGCGTTGATAACCAGATAAATTAAACAATCCGCCTAGGCTGCGGGCAAATACCGGTAGCTCTTGTTCAACCGTCGAGCCGCCAAGCGCCAGCTTGCTAATTAAGGTGTGGCGATTAAATTGATAAGGATTAAGCCACTCTAATTCGTAATCCAGACCGGCCGTACCTTGGTGCTGATTATCTATGATGAGATTATTATGAAAATAACCCAGTTTAACTTCGAGAGCCGTCCCGTGAGTGGGGAAAAACACATTATCTAGGGTGTCATGACTTAACCGCACATAAGGCCCATAGGAGTCTACTTTCAATTTATTATCAAGGTTGCGTGTTTCTATGGTGCCTACTACTCCTTGTATACCTAATGCCAACTCTCGCCAAGGTTTAAGGTTATAACCTAACTCAGTACTCAGCCCCCAAGTGGAATAATCGGTATCTAAGCGAGTGAGCGGGCTAAACAATTCAAACTGCGCCTGTTCCCCATCAAAGTAAAACTGGCGCGATTTTTTTTCATATTCCGCTCTAACTTTCCAAAAGGCATCATAATCACTGACAATCGGCGTATAAAACTCGCTGGCTAATAACTTATTACTGCCAAAGGTGCTTTCTACTAACCATTCCCCGCCTAAGGTATTGATATTAGTGCGCCTAAACTGGGCGCCTATTTCATAATTAGCTTGTTGGGAAAAATCATCTTCTAGGGCAAATTTTAAGTCCACAAAGCCCGGCCCCCAGTTTTTTTCACTGGTTTGTACCGTTAATACTTGCTCGCCTGCTTGTTCTTCAATGCGATAACTTACGCGTTCAAACGCATCCAAGGCATACAGTCTGCGCACGCCCGCTTCTAAGTCTTTTGACTGGTGAAATTGCCCAGGTACTAAGCCGAGTACTTCACGGATACTGGTTTCACTCAGGTGTGAATTGTTTTCAACTTTCACTTTATCTACATATACCGCGTCGGTACGTTGTAATTGGGCGCGCTTATCGAGCTTTTGCGACTGATACGCAAAGTAATCTTGCTCACTCAGAGCTAAGGCGTGTAGCTGGGATTGCATGGCGAGCGTGGCCCGCTCTCCGCGAGTGATGGCCTCTGGCATCAGTGCAAAGTCGGTTACGCCAATACCCACAATATTAGGGCTTAATAAAATATCATCGGAGGTTAATAATGAAACTTGGCGCTCTGTACTAGAGCGGGTAAGGTAATTGGTTAACTGGCTAACCATGGCCAGCGCCCCATCTAGTTGCTCGCGTGCCAGCATGACATCCCCGATGTCGACCGCAATAATGACATCAGCCCCCATTTGGCGAGCGACATCTACCGGCATATTATTGACGACTCCTCCATCGGCTAATAGTTGGCCGTCAATTTCAACGGGTTGTAAAACCCCCGGGATCGACATAGATGCTTGCATAACAGTGGCCAAATGGCCTTCTTTTAGCACCACTGGAGTCACGGTTTCCATATCCGTTGCCAACGCGCGATAAGGAATAGGTAAGTCATCAAAGCTTTGTAAGCCCGATAAATTTAAAGTGCTATTGCGCAATAAGGCACCCATGCCTTGGCCTTGAAAAAAGCCGCCGGGCAAGCTTAATTGCCAGTCTTCGCTAATCCCGATATCGGTGCGCAATAAGTATTCATCATGTTGGCGCTTACGTCGCAGGGATAATTCATCGCGCCCGACTTTATCTTGATAGCCTTGGTTCCAATCTATGCTGAGCATCTGCTGCTCTAGCTCCTTAGCATCTAAGCCAAGGGCATACATGCCGCCCACATAGGCACCCATGCTAGTACCGGTAATAATATCAATAGGAATGCGCAGCGCTTCTAAAGCTTTTATCACGCCTACGTGCGCCGCTCCCTTAGCGCCACCGCCACTCAGCACTAAGGCAATACGCGGGCGCGTCGTCTGCGCAACCGAGGCAAGCTTAATAACGTCGCCACCTTCATTTAACACATGGGTAGGTTTCGCCTGTGCCACTGCCACCCATAGCCAGCATAAAGAAAGCGTTATTATGGCGCGCATATAATAAGTCTCAAAAACTGCAGGGGCCATATTGTAAGCAGCCAACATAAAAACTTCAGTATTTAAACAACACTCTCAGCCGTAAGCTGTCAGAAGCACCACTTATACGCCCTTTAAAGCACAACACCGGCCTTAGCCGGTGTTGGAATTAACGCTTTTTTTAGTTTATGGCAGGCGAAAGCGGGCAATTAAGCGCTGTAAGTCTGTGCTTTGGCGCGCTAAGTCGGTACTACTTGACGCCGTTTGCTCGGTGGCGGCCGCTGAGTGATCTGAGACTTCACGAATACTAAAGATAGAGCGGTTAATCTCTTCAGCAACCGTGCTTTGCTGTTCAGCCGCAGTAGCGATTTGATTATTCATTTGCTGAATATGAGAAACCGAGTCGGCAATCTGATGGATTGACTCCCCTGCTTCATTGGCAATCACTACCGTATCATCGGCCATGGTGGAGCTTTCTTCCATCATCACCACCGACTCTTGGGCTTTCTTTTGTAAGCCAACAATCAGAGTACCAATCTCAGTCGTCGCTTCTTGAGTACGCTGAGCCAAGGCGCGCACTTCATCGGCGACTACCGCAAAGCCTCGACCTTGCTCTCCAGCACGCGCCGCTTCAATGGCCGCGTTTAATGCTAATAAATTAGTCTGCTCGGCCACGCCTTTGATCACATCCAAGATGCTACCGATATTATTGCTCTCAGCTTCTAATTGGTTAATGGTAGTGAGCGAGTCGCCAATATCTGCAGATAATTTACCAATTTGCTCAATCATACGTGCCACTTGGCGATCGCCTTCCGTAGCTTGGCCATCAGCAGAGCGCGCTGAGTCAAAGGCGGTTTCTGCATTACGCGCCACTTCTTGGACGGTAGCGGCCATCTCATTCATGGCGGTCGAGACTTGCTCAAGCTCAGTGCGTTGCTGGCTAACGCCAGTACGGCTTTGCTCCGACACTGCCGATAACTCTTCGGCAGAGGCGGCAATATGACCGGCGCTGTTACTTAAATCACTCACCAGTTGGCGTAAATTCACCGTCATAAACTGCATTTTATCCATTAACAAGCCGAGCTCATCCCCTCGGTCGTGCTGCATATCTTGGCTTAGATCACCGTCGGCGATGCGTTGTGATTGTTGAATAAGCAGAGTAAGCGGGTTAACGATGCCGCGGATAATAATAATCGCAAACACTATGCCGACCACTAAGGCGATTAACGACACGACAACGATAATAAACTTAGCGTCTGTACTTTCGCCTCGCATCTGTTGTTGCTGGATAGTTACTAATTCTTCAGATTTTTTTGCAATATTAATGGCATGTTCGGTAATACGGTGATCGGTACTGGCTAAATTAGCGACTAGCTCAGTAACTTGGGTTTGACGCTGTTCAAATTGCTTAATGTCATCTTGCAGGCCGCGAACCGCCCCGTCATTAAGAATGGCTAAGCGTCTATCTAGGGAGTTAATTAAACTGGTGAGATCGGTAGCCACCCGCGTTGCTACGTTATCTTGGCGACCTAGGGCAAAGTCTTTTTGATTTAGGCGAATGCTAACTAATTGTTGTAACCAGCTACTGGCCGCGTCTTCTTCACCTAATAACTGATGTGCTTGCTGTTGCGCTGCATTTCCTACTTTATTGAGCTCTACTAATGCGCCAAGTAAACTTTCGTTATATTGCACCATATTAGCCAGCTCGGTTTCATAAAATCGCGTGCCGTTCAATATTTCATCAATAATTGCAATGTCTTTAGGCTTAGTAATCATACTTTTTAGTTGTTCTGCTAGCACTCTGGCTTCGTCAACATGACTTCTTGCTTGCTCTAATTGTCCTTTATCATTAATCAACATATAGTTTTTTTGAAAAAAGCGCGCTTTACTCACCAACAAATCAATCGCTTCAGCTTTTTCTAGTTTATCGGAGCGCTGCAATACATCACTGAGTGAAGAAAAGCTGACCACCGCAGTAATTAAAATAGCCAGCAGCATCAAGCCAAAGCCCAGCGTTAGCTTAGCTTTCACACTTAAGTGAGAGAATTTTGAGAGCATATAATTATCCTTTTTGGCAGTTGATGTTGCTTCCTTAACTAGGGTTATCGGCAGCCAACCACAAACATAAAACATCATTTAGTAAAAAGACGATATTTTTATTAACCAAAAACTAACAACTTAAAGGGAAATTGAGCGAGGAAGAATGTTTACTATTGAGTCCATATTAGCAGCAGCAAACAAAACGCCCAGCAAAGGCTGGGCGTTTTTTCTAATTTAGTGATCGAGCTAGAAGTTTATTTCTTCTTTGCCTTAGCGTTTGGCATATCGGTGATTGAGCCTTCAAACACCTCAGCCGCCATCCCCACAGACTCATGCAGAGTCGGGTGAGCATGTATGGTCAAGGCGATGTCTTCAGCATCGGCACCCATTTCAATAGCTAAACCAATTTCGCCCAACAGCTCACCGGCGTTAGTACCAATAGTGGCACCACCCAGTACGCGATGGGTTTCTTTATCAAAAATCAGCTTAGTCATACCGTAAGCTGAGTCAGACGCGATAGCACGACCGGAAGCCGCCCATGGGAAGTTAGCCACTTCAACGTTCAAGCCTTGCTCTTTGGCTTCTTTCTCAGTTACCCCAACCCAGGCCACTTCTGGCTCTGTGTAAGCAATCGATGGGATAACCTTAGGATCGAAGTAATGCTTAAGACCAGAGATAACCTCGGCCGCCACGTGACCTTCGTGCACGCCTTTGTGGGCGAGCATAGGTTGGCCAACGATATCACCGATAGCAAAGATATGATCAACGTTAGTACGCAGCTGTTTATCAACACGGATAAAGCCACGCTCATCCACATTAACACCGGCTTTTTCAGCGTCTAGCAACTTACCGTTAGGTACGCGACCAATGGCCACTAATACCGCATCGTAAACTGTAGTTTCGCTCGCACCTTTTTTGTCTTCCATGGTGACATGAATACCGTCATCTTTTGCTTCAACGGCAGTCACCTTGGTTTCCAATTTCAGGTTGAACTTATCTTTAACTTGCTTGGTGTAAATCTTAATTAAGTCTTTATCAGCGGCCGGAATAACTTGGTCGAACATCTCAACCACGTCAATCTTAGAGCCGAGCGAGTAATAAACGGTACCCATTTCTAGGCCGATAATACCGCCACCCATCACCAACAGTTTCTCTGGAACTTCACGCAGTTCCAATGCACCGGTTGAATCCCAGACACGAGGATCTTCGTGGGGGATAAACGGCAACTGAATAGGACGAGAACCCGCTGCAATAATGGCGTTGTCGAAGTTGATGGTGGTGTTACCACCCTCGCCTTCTACCACTAAGGTGTTAGCACCGGTAAATTTACCGTAGCCGTTAACCACCTTAACTTTACGCATTTTCGCCATGCCACCCAAACCTTGGGTTAACTGGCCAATCACTTTTTCTTTATGGCTGCGGATCTGGTCGAGATCGACTTGCGGTGCGGAAAATGTTACGCCATGGCTGCTCATCATCTTGGCTTCTTCCATCACTTTAGCAATGTGCAATAAAGCTTTAGAAGGAATACAACCTACGTTCAGACAAACGCCGCCCAGCGTTGAATAACGCTCAACTAATACCGTTTCTAACCCTAAGTCGGCTGCACGGAATGCCGCAGAATAACCTGCAGGGCCCGAGCCTAATACCACAACCTGAGTTTTAACTTCTTGACTCATGGTGACCTCTATTATGATTTTTTGTCCCGTCTAGGCAGGTGATAAAGCCTTAAGCTCAATACGACCACAGCGCTTAACGGGGCAAAGTTTACTGTTCTATCTTAGAAAAGAAAGTAAAAAGGCGGGCTATTGCCCACCTTGTCACATTAAAGGGCTAAACGACGAAGGTCGCTTAACACACCACTTAGCATGGTAATAAAACGAGCACCATCGGCGCCGTCAATCACACGGTGGTCATAAGACAGAGCCAGTGGCTGCATCAAACGAGGCTCAAACTCTTTACCGTTCCAAACCGGCTTCATGCCTGATTTAGATACGCCAAGAATAGCCACTTCAGGTGCATTCACGATAGGCGTGAATTGAGTGCCACCTATGCCGCCTAAAGACGAAATAGTGAAGCAACCACCTTGCATGTCGGCGCCGGTTAGCTTGCCTTCACGGGCTTTCTTAGAGATTTCACCCAGCTCAATGGCCAGTTCGCGAATGCCTTTCTTATTCACGTCACGTACCACAGGCACAACCAATCCGTTTGGCGTATCAACCGCCACACCGATGTGGATGTATTTCTTCATAATTAAAGACTGTTCGTCTTGTGATAATGAAGAGCAGAACTTCGGATACGCTTCCAACGCTTTAGCAGCTGCCTTCATGATAAAGATCAGCGGGGAAATCTTATAACCCAGCTTTTGCTTTTCGGCGATGGCGTTTTCAGTTTTACGGAATGCCTCCAGTTCAGTGATGTCGGTTTCGTCAAACTGCGTTACGTGGGGGATTTTCACCCAGTTACGATGCAAGTTAGGACCCGAAATCTTCTGAATGCGTGTCATCGCCACTTCTTCGATTTCACCAAACTTAGCGAAATCTACTTTAGGCCATGCCAATACCGACATACCGCCGCCCGCAACTGCAACACCGGCAGGTTGACCAGCAACTTGCTTGATGATGCCTTTCACGTAGCCTTGCACGTCTTCTTTTAGAATACGGCTCTTAGGACCGGTGGCAGCAACCTTAGATAGGTCAACACCAAACTCACGAGCTAAGCGACGAACCACAGGCGTGGCGTGTACATACGCGTTGTTCTCAACAAACTCAGCTTTAGCAGCAGGCGCACTTGCAGCAGGTGCCGCTTTTTGTGCCGCAGGAGCAGGGGCAGCTGCTTGAGCAGGAGCCGCTTTTGGCGCTTCAGCTTTTGGTGCTTCACCTGCCACTTCAAAGACCATCACCAAAGAACCGGTGTTAACCTTATCGCCCACCGCAATCTTGATTTCTTTAACTACACCACCAAACGGGGCCGGTACTTCCATAGAAGCTTTATCGCCTTCTACGTTGAGAATCGACTGTTCAGCTTCAACGGTGTCACCTACCGCAACCATGACTTCAGTGACTTCAACTTCATCACCGCCAATGTCTGGTACGTTCACGTCTTTAGCTTGCGGTGCGCTCGCGGTTGCTGGTGCTGCTGTCGATGCCGCGGGAGCTTCTGCTGCAGGAGCGGCGCCACCGGCAACTTCAAAGACCATGATTTGTGAGCCAGTTTTCACTGTGTCGCCAACGGCAACCAAGATTTCAACCACTTTACCGGCTGCAGGAGACGGGATTTCCATAGAAGCCTTATCGCCTTCTACGCCGATCAGCGTCTGCTCTTCGGTGACGGTATCGCCCACGGCCACGTTGATTTCGGTGACTTCAACTTCGTCGTCACCAATATCAGGAACGGCGATGTCTTGACGCGAAGCAGCGGCAGGGGCGGCACTTGCTGCTTGTGCAGCAGGTGCAGACTCTTGCTTAGCTGGGGCGGCAGCGCCGCCCTCTTCTGCTTCAAAAACCATGATTAAAGATCCAGTGTTAACCGAATCACCGATAGCGATTTTAATTTCTTTAACCACACCCGCACTTGGGGCCGGTATTTCCATAGAGGCTTTATCGCCTTCCACAGTAAGTAGAGACTGCTCTAATTCCACACGGTCGCCCACGGCCACCATGATTTCAGTCACTTCTACTTCGTCTGTGCCGATATCTGGCACCAGAATATCTTTAGACATGTATTGCCCCTTTATGCGTACAGCGGGTTGATCTTATCAGCGTCAATGCCGTATTTCGCGATGGCATCAGCAACCACTTTCTTATCCAGCGTACCTTGCTTAGCCAACTCGGTCAGTGCAGCAATTACGATGTAATGCTTGTTGACTTCAAAGTGGCGACGCAGGTTTTCACGGCTGTCTGAACGGCCAAAACCATCGGTACCCAGTACTTTATAGCTTACAGACGGCATGAAAGCGCGAACTTGTTCTGCATAGTTCTTCATGTAGTCGGTCGCAGCAATCGCAGGCTCAGTGCCCATGACTTGTGCGATGTAAGGTACGCGGGCATCGGAAGTTGGGTGCAGCATGTTCCAGCGCTCAACATCTTGACCATCACGGGTCAATTCGTTGAAAGAAGGCACACTGTATACGTCAGAACCAATGCCGTACTCGTCAGCCAAGATAGCTGCAGCAGCACGCACATCGTTTAAGATAGTACCTGAGCCCATCAGCTGTACTTTGCCTTTCTTACCAGCCACTGTATCTAACTTATAGATACCCTTGCGAATACCTTCTTCCACGCCTTCTGGCATAGCAGGCTGATGGTAGTTTTCGTTCAAGGTCGTGATGTAGTAGTAGATGTCTTCTGGGTTAGGACCGTACATACGACGCAAGCCGTCTTGTACGATAACCGCAACTTCATATACGTACGTTGGATCGTAAGTAATGCAGCTAGGGATAACACCGGCTTGAATATGGCTGTGGCCATCTTCGTGTTGCAAACCTTCACCGTTCAAGGTTGTACGACCTGAGGTACCGCCAATCATAAAGCCGCGGGCACGTTGGTCACCGGCAGCCCAGCACAAGTCACCAACACGTTGGAAACCGAACATCGAGTAGTAGATGTAGAACGGAATCATCGGGAAGTCGTTGGTGCTGTAAGAAGTGGCAGCGGCTAACCATGAAGAAGTGGCACCCAGCTCGTTGATACCTTCTTGCAGTACCTGACCTTTGATGTCTTCTTTGTAATAAGCAACTTGCTCACGGTCTTGCGGCGTGTATTGCTGACCGTTCGGGCTGTAGATACCGATTTGACGGAACAGACCTTCCATACCAAAGGTACGGGCTTCGTCGGCCAAGATGGGCACGATGCGCTCACCAATGGACTTGTTCTTTAGCATGATGTTTAGCGCACGCACGAAGGCCATGGTGGTGGATACTTCACGCTTTTGCTCGCCTAACAGTGACTCAAACTCAGACAGTTCAGGAATAGTTAACGGCTGAGTAGACTTCTCTAAACGCTGTGGCAAGTAGCCTTTCAGCGCTTTACGACGAGCATGCAGGTATTCGTATTCACGAGATCCTTCTTTAAGCTCGATGTAAGGCAAGTCTTGGATGTCTTCGTCGCTCACTTCCAGGTTGAAGCGGTCACGGAAGTGTTTAACGGACGTCATGTCCATGTTCTTAACCTGGTGGGCAATATTCTTGCCTTCGGCCGCGTCACCCATGCCGTAACCTTTAACGGTTTTGGCCAAGATAACAGTCGGCTTACCTTTGGTCTCGGCAGCATTTTTGTACGCAGCATACATTTTCGCTGGATCGTGACCACCACGGTTGAGTGAGAAGATCTCTTCGTCGGTCATATCTTTAACCAACTCTAGGGTCTCAGGATATTTACCGAAGAAGTGCTCACGCACATAAGCGCCGTCTTTCGACTTAAAGGTCTGATAGTCACCATCAAGGGTTTCGTTCATCAATTGGATTAGCTTGCCGCTCTTATCTTTAGCGATCAGCTCGTCCCAACGACGGCCCCAGATAACCTTAACCACGTTCCAGCCAGCACCGGTGAAGATACCGTCTAGCTCGTTAATGATCTTACCGTTACCAATAACAGGGCCATCTAAGCGCTGTAGGTTACAGTTAATCACGAAGCACAGGTTGTCCAGTTTTTCGCGAGCCGCGATGGTGATCACACCTTTGGACTCTGGCTCATCCATTTCACCGTCACCTAAGTAGGCGTAAACGCGCTGCTCAGAACAGTCTTTCAGACCACGGTTAGTCAGGTACTTCTGGAAACGCGCTTGATAAATCGCGTTCAATGGACCCAGACCCATAGAAACGGTCGGGAACTGCCAGAAAGTAGGCATCAATTTAGGGTGCGGGTAAGAAGGAATACCTACGCCGTCTACTTCTTGACGGAACATATCCAACTGAGCGGCAGTCAAACGACCTTCAACAAACGCACGAGCATAGATGCCGGGCGAGATATGGCCTTGGAAGAATACCAAGTCGCCAGTGTCTTTTTCGTTCGGGCCGCGGTAGAAGTGGTTAAAGCCTACTTCATACATGGTGGCACTGGATGAGTAAGAAGCCATGTGGCCACCCAAATCCAGATCTTTTCTAGAGGCGCGTAACACGATCATCACTGAGTTCCAGCGGATAATAGCGCGGATACGACGTTCCAGATCCCAGTTACCCGGGTACTCAGTTTCGTCTTCAGACTTAATGCTGTTAACGTAGTCTGAGTGGGCATTTCTGGCCACTGCTACACCGGATTTAATGGCTTTAGTGGTGAGACGCTCATAAATATACTGGGCGCGCTCAGGTCCTTCTTGACGGATCAACGACTCCAGAGCGTCTAACCACTCTTGAGTTTCTATTGAATCCACATCGTTATTCAGGATATCAGACATGGCTGTTTCCTATCTCGTTTGGGGCTCATGCCCATGGGTTTCATCAGTGCCGAAGGCATTGTTATTCCTGCTGTCGATATCGGCGCTGAGAACGTTCAATTCGGCTCTCTTCACGCTGAATGTCTTGCAGAGTTTCTTCAATAAAAGCCAGATGATCATGACATGCATCTCTGGCTTGTTCCGGCTCTCGTGACAGTATGGTTTGGATTAGATTGGCGCGGTGCACTCGGATCTTTTCCACCATACCAATACGTCGATTTAAAATTTTGATATTGCGCAAGATACTAGACTCAAGCAATGGCTGCATGGCGCGTAACAAATGCAGCAACACCACATTATGCGCCGCTGCCGCTACCGCAATATAAAATTCGGCGGCGGCCTTAGCCTCACCAGGTAAATCACCTAGTTCTTGTGCTTTTACTATGGCTAACTGTGCGTCGCGAATAGCATCGAAGTCAGCTTCATTACCGCGCATGGCGGCATAAAAAGCGGAGATACCTTCCATGGTATGGCGAAACTCCAGCATGTCATATTGTGACTCTGGATGTTCCGCTAGCAACTGAAACAAAGGATCAGCCAACCCTTTAGTCAAAGCGTTCTGTACGTAAGTACCGCCACCTTGACGTCGAGAAACCAAGCCTCTTGCCTCCAGCAATTGAATGGCCTCTCTTACCGACGGCCGAGATACGGCGTACTGCTCGGCAAGCTCACGCTCGGGCAGCAAGCGCTGTCCGGGCTGTAAGCTACCTTCTACTATCATTTGCTCAATTTTAGCGGCGATAGTGTCGGCAAGTTTAGGTTGTTTGATACGCTGATTCGACATTTAACTCGACTATATTGGTAAGACCAATTTACACTGTTAAAAAAAGGTATCATTACACACCGAAAATGTCCAATAAATTAAGCTAATTTGAATACAATAGCGTAAAAAATCGTCAACTTTATTTTACCGCGCTCTTAACCTAGCCGAGTCTGAGAAAAAGGCAAATCAGAATAATTGATAATGACGTTAAATAGCGCCGAGCGCCCGACGCCAAGTATCCAGTTAAAACACCATAAAGCCCCAACACGGGCTGTTTTAAACGGCCGATACTGCTAAGTAAAACATACATGTATACCGCTCCCCTAAGTGCAGTTCACCGAAGAGCCGGCTTCACTATCAAACCAACACAGCACTAGCCATAATGCTTGGCGCTATTATTAATTACTCTGCCACCCGCAATGACAGATCTAACGCCTGCACGTGCTTGGTGAGCGCACCCACTGAGATAAAATCCACACCGGTGGCAGCAAACTCACTAATAGTCTCCAGCGTTACATCTCCTGATACTTCAAGCTTTACCCTGCCGGCACTTAATTTAACGGCGCTTTGCATATCTTGGACACTAAAGTTATCGAGCATAATAATGTCAGCCCCCGCCGCTAGTGCCTGTTCAAGCTCATTAAGAGATTCTACTTCCACCTCTACCGTTCTGGCTGGCTGTAAACGGCGAGCTTCACTTATTGCTTTATCAATTCCGCCACAGGCAAAAATATGATTTTCTTTAATTAAATACGCATCATATAACCCAAGACGGTGATTTAGCCCACCGCCGCAGGTCACGGCATATTTTAGCGCTAAACGTAGGCCTGGCAGGGTTTTGCGCGTATCTAGCAAACGACAGTGGGTTCCAGCAAGTCGCTCAACGTAGCGTTGCGTGACGGTAGCCACCCCCGATAAGGTTTGAATAAAATTCAAGGCCGTTCGCTCGCCAGTCATAATGGCGCGAGCAGGACCCGTCAGCGTTAATAAGCGCTGATTGGCACTGACTGCATCGCCGTCCTTAACATGCCAGGTTAATTTCACGTCATCACCAAGTTGGCGAAAGGTTTCTTGTGCAAAAGCTTGGCCACAAAACACCCCTGCTTCTCGCGTAATAAGATGAGCAACGACACGTTCGGTTTCTGGTAACAACTGGGCAGTAATGTCACGACTGGCATCTAAGGTGCCGCCTAAATCTTCGCTGAGGGCGGCGGTAACATTAAAACGAATTTCTTTTTCTAACATCGCTTGTTCTAACATAGTTTTTTCCAACATCAGGTGTTTCGGTATTAAAGAGGCAGCCTGTAGTTAGCTGTTTATATTGGCTTCACTTAAAAGCTTAAGAAAACCAGTTTTAAAGTGCAGGGCATAGGCCAAAGCACTCTTCACTATTAATCCAGATTTGACTGTTACTTTAATCAGTTGTCGCTCTTATCTCATCAAAGTTTTTTGGCGTTTTACGTAGACTTTGTAGCAAAAACAGTTTTGCTATTTATTCTTTTGGATTGATACTTTTTCAGCGGCGAATAGTCAGCTCACCATTACGCTGAATAAGCTCAAACTGGCGCAGTGCATTCATCCCTAGCAATATTTCATCGCTATCACTGGGCATGATTACCGCACTCAAATTGTGCAAAGTGAAGGGTCCAAAAGATAAATTTTTAACGCGCGTGGTATGGCCAACCACCACACCGGCGGCGGTATTTAGACCCAGCTCGTGTCCCTTTTTAAGCCCCAGTTTCTTAGCTAAGCCTTGTGGAATAGCAACTTGGGTGGCGCCCGTATCTAGCAAGAACACCACTTCTTGACCATTAATGTGACCCGTGGCGACATAATGGCCGCGTTTGTTTTGTGCTAAGACAATAGTTTGTGCATCGAGCTGGCGAACGCTTTGGTTAGGATTGTTATCATGTTGCAATTTTTGCTGAAAAAACCAAGTTAATAGCGCAAGGGCCAACCCCCAAGCGATAAGCCACATAATGCGACCTAAGCGGCGCTGGGTATCCATATGCTGACTCATTTGGCGACTCCTTGATTTGTCTCTAAGCCGCTAAGGCTTTAAATATATTGCCAAATGGCATCGCTTGGGACGAGTTTATACGCTAACTTTTAATTATATAACTCAATTGAGACCCAAAAAAATGACCTCAACCTTGATGTTAACTGATGATGGCTGGCTAGAGCCAGCACGCCACTGCCCCTCTCCCCACTTTGATGACAGACCAGAGCAAGAAATCTCGCTGTTAGTGATCCACAGCATTAGCTTACCGCCAGGTAAATATGGTGGCCCTTATATCGATCAACTTTTTTTAGGGCAGCTGGATCCCAGTGATGATGCTTACTTCGCTGGTATTCAACATCTTAAAGTTTCAGCTCATTGTCTGATCAGACGAGACGGCGAGTTAGTACAATACGTTTCTTTATTACAGCGTGCTTGGCATGCAGGCCAGTCTAACTTTCAAGGTCGCGAGCGCTGCAATGATTTTGCTATTGGTATTGAGCTTGAAGGCACAGACACAGACAGCTTCACACCTGAGCAATATCAATCACTTAACAAACTTATTCAACTTATTCAGACCCGCTTCCCTCGCATCACTACCAAGCACATAGTGGGACACAGCGACATAGCACCCGGCAGAAAGACGGATCCTGGTGTAGGATTTGATTGGAACCAAGTTAAATAGCCTAACGTTCTCAGTTTTATCGCTATGGCTTATTGGCTGTAGTGAGGTAGTCATAAATGTTCTAGCAAAGTCGTATACCAGCTAACCCTAATGATATGAAGGAGCTAAATTATGTACTTAGACGTTTATCTTGATGGTTCACAAGCGATAGAAAATTTTGTAGCTGCCGGTGCAGGAAAAAAAGAAGCGGTTGGCAACCTCACTATTACAGGAGCCGTTTCACAAAGTGCATTTGATAAATTATATCACCGAATATTAAGCGTAGAGGGTACCGTATCCTTCTTAAACTTGACTAAAGAGATGGCAAGCCCGGTCACAGGAGTGGGCTCCTTTTTCAAAAATATTACCTGCAATGGGGGTATTAAATTTATCAATGCTCCTGCTATTACTTGGCCCGATCACTTTAATCGCGGTCAAGACGGCCACGGCAATCCTATGCCTGACAATATGACGCATATTAAAGGAGATTTTGTATTCGACCGATGCAATATGGCATTTTCTGGTAATGACGGCTGGTATAAACGTTTATTTTTTAGTGGCATAAAAAGAGTAGACGGTGATTTCATCATCACCAACTTTCACCAAATACTAAATGAAACATCGGGCATGGCACTCGAATACGTAGGTGGTAACTTTGAAATATCTTTTCCTGTAGGCCATGGCCGAGATCGTTCTTATGAATTTGGTTTTTTAAACTTAAAAGAAGTAGGCGGCAATATCTATGTTGACGGTTTTAGCACTGAAAATAAAACCAAATGGCAGTCATTAACTTTTCTTGCCAGCATCGAAAAAATTGGCGGCAGTGTTAAAATAATTAACCTTCCTCATGTCAATATTTCAGGTAAAGGAAAGCATCCTTATGGTTGGTGTTATGTTAGGTACTTAATTGATAAAGGAATAATTGATTATCCTAAGCAGACTGTAGAAATAGGTAATCAACCCGGTATGAAACTCTCTAATTTAGGCGGATGCAGTGACGGCGTTCATCCAGACAACCCACCTAAACCCTTGCCTGGACCTATCGACTTTACTAAAACTCGCGCACTCTCCGCAAATAAATTTTTAGCTAGTATTGGCGTTAATAGCGCTATCTATAGACGCGGCGAAGATATCGATAATACGATTGCCTGTTGTAAATATTTAGGTGCGCGTTGGATTAGAGTAGCAGGGGCGGCGAACTCGGCTAGCACCATAGACAAAATCAAAAAGCTCTACGATCACGCAAAGGTAAAAGTAAGTTTTGGTCTAGGTAGCGGTGGGACAGATATAAACGGTGTTATTTCAGGTTCAGCAACCGTTGCAGACTTTGGCGCTTTGCTAGCCATAGAAGGGTGTAATGAACCTAATAACTGGGACGTGACGTATAATGGCGAACAAGGCGGAAAATCTCACTCCTGGCTACCCGTGGCTAAGCTACATAGAGACTTATATTTAGCCGTTAAAAACCATCCTGTTTTGCGCCACTATCCCGTTTGGAGCACCACTGAAACCGGCGCCCAAACTGATAACTGTGGCTTACAATTTCTTGAAATACCAAAAATCGCTAATACCCTTATGCCGATCGGCACTAAATATGCGGATTATGCTAATTGTCATAATTATTTTTCCCATCCCAGCTTCTTAGCCATTAAAGATAATCAAACTTGGCGCGCAGCAGATCCCTCTTCAAATAGTCCAGTAGATGGTTTATACGGTAATTTTGGTAATACTTGGCTTAAGCATTTTTCAGGATATGATGAGAGCCAATTATTAAACTTACCTAAGGTAACGACAGAAACAGGAATTAACCTCTCGGGCTCTATTACTGAAGAAGTGCAAGCACTTATGTACATGTCGACTTATCTAGCGCAATTTAAAAGAGGCTGGAGTCATACTGCTATGTATATCCTAAGAGATAGAAGTGATGAAGGCGGTAATCAAAGCTTTGGCTTTTATAAAGCAGATTATTCTCCTAGACTGGCCGCTCATTATTTGCATAACTTAACAACGATTCTTAGCGATCATGGTGAGCATTTAGAAACTCAAGATTTAGAGTATTCAATATTAAATCAACAAGAGACAGTACACGACTTATTATTACAAAAAAGTGATGGCACTATGATGCTCGTTGTTTGGGGAGAGAACTTCACTGGCAGTCGCACTAACATTACTATTAAATTTAAAAAATCCTTAGAAAATATAAAAATATATAATCCTACCCAAGGCGCTGAGGCGATCAAAAACTTAAGTAGCACAGATGAAGTCTCCTTAGTGATCACTAACCACCCCTTTGTTCTGCAACTGGAGTAGTCGCGTTACAAAAAAGATTCATTAGAGTCAGTCTCATTGTGAAGGTAGTTATTTTCGCTTTTAGAGCTATCTTTTAAAAGACATACACCGCAACTCAGGATGAGTTGCTATATCGTCAAGGATGACTCTATGACCAAGCCTACTCCTTCACGCCTTAATGGCGGTTTTACTCTTATCGAACTGATGATAGTTGTAGCGATTGTCGCAATTTTAGCGGTTATTGCCCTCCCTGCTTACCAAAGTTATATAAAGCGCGCTCGTTTTTCAGAAGTGATTGCCGCCGTGGGACCGGCTAAAACGGCCATCGATATTTGCGTCCAGATTAACGGCACCGACTGTATGGCGGCAGGTAATAACGCCGTGGGTTACGATACGACTACTAACTCTCAAAAAATTGACTCAGGTATCACCACTGATTACGTTGCAAGCGTAGCAGTAGCAGATGGAGCTAGCTCAGGGACTTGGCTTATAACCGCCACGGCCACTAATGAGCTTAATGATGAGACCTTTATATTATTAGGCACTGAGGAGAATGGTCGCGTAATTTGGAAAAATGATGATAGCAGCACCTGCATTGCTGCCAATCTATGTTGAATAGCAGCGGCTTAGCACAGAGCTTACTGGCAGCGGCCATCTTGGAGCCGGCTGAGTTAGAGCTGGCTATGACTCAGGCTCAACAAGCGGCTCAACCACTGATTAGCGTGTTAATAGAACATAAATTAATAACGAGCTACGACTTAGCGCATTTTTGCAGCCAACATTATGGCTTAGCGTTAATAGATTTAACGAATGAGTCCTACCCTGAGCTTCCTAAACATTATCTCAGCCTAGATCTCATTGAGCGTCATCACGTGCTGCCCACCCACATTAAGAATAATATCTTGTATTTAGCGACCTCTGATCCCAGTCAAATCCAAGCTCAAGAAGATTTTAGTTTTCGTTTTAATATAGTGACTGAGCTCCAGCTAGTGGAAGAGGAGCAATTAGCCCTACGTCTTACCCAACTGCAAAACCCAAATAACGCGCCCTTAGTTGATCTAACTCACGACACGGCCATCGAGCAATTAAGTGAAGATCTAAGCACACCGTTAAGCCCTCATGAGCAAGATGACGGGCCTTTGGTGCAATACATCCATCAGGTGCTGTTAAATGCGGTGCGAAAAGGGGCCTCTGATATTCATTTTGAACCTTATGAGCATTTTTATCGGATCCGCTTTCGTATTGATGGTCTGCTATACGATATTGCCTCTCCTCCTAAGTTACTTGCTCAGCGCTTTGCCGCGCGACTAAAGGTGATGGCCAAATTAGACATTGCTGAGCGCAGACTCCCCCAAGATGGCCGGATTAAATTGTCGCTTAATCGCTATCAAGCCATAGATTTACGAGTCAGTAGCATGCCGATTCAAGCCGGAGAAAAAATCGTGCTGCGCTTACTCAATAATGCGCTAACTAAATTGGATATTCACCAGCTTGGGCTAAACGAGCAGCAAAAAGAGGCTTATTTAACAGCATTGCACTTACCGCAAGGCTTGATTTTAGTCACAGGCCCTACTGGCTCTGGGAAAACCGTCTCCTTATATACAGGGCTCAATATTTTAAATACGGTCAGCTGCAATATTTCTAGCGCTGAAGACCCCATAGAAATTGTAATGCCGGGCATTAATCAACTGCAAATTAATCCTAAAGCGGGCCTAGGCTTTGCCCAAGCGTTGCGAGCTTTTTTACGCCAAGACCCAGACATCATTATGGTGGGAGAAATTCGCGACTTAGACACGGCCGACATGGCCTTAAAAGCTGCCCAAACCGGACACTTAGTATTATCAACTCTGCATACCAACTCCGCCATAGATACGCTAACTCGGCTCACCAATATGGGACTTGCTACTTATAATATTGTGTCAGCGGTAAGTTTAATTATAGCGCAGCGCCTAGCGCGCCAACTCTGTCCACATTGTAAAGCGCCAATAACGTTAGAGGCGCTCCATAATATTAAAGATTGTCCTGATACTCAGTTATTAATAAGTCAGCTTGCTGCTAGTGAATTGGTAAGCCTTCAACAAGATACTCTTTATCAAGCAACAGGCTGCGCGCAGTGCACTGAGGGGTACAAAGGGCGCATTGGAGTTTATGAAGTATTAGTGATGGATAATAAATTGGCACAACTGATGCTTAATGGTGCCGACAGCTTAGCGTTGAGTAAAGCCGCTGAGCAAGCGGGGATGCTTAGTTTACGAAACGCGGCATTAAACAAAGTTAAAGCAGGCGTTATTAGTCTTACCGAGGCTAATCGTATTACTCAATCATGATAGCAGTAGTTATTTTTACGCTTTAGTTACTGGGTGACCCATGAGCCAACACAAGCGATACCACTGGCAAGGCATGAATAGCAAAGGCCAAACAGTATCAGGCACTATGGTGGAAAGCAGCTTAATTGCTGTTAGATACCAACTGCAACGCCAAGGCATTCAAGCAACCCACGTTAAGCCAGTACGGCGCTTAATATTTAAGCTGGGTAAAACAACCATAACACCCAGTGATATCGCCGTTATGACGCGCCAGCTCGCAACTATGCTAAATGCAGGCATTGCCCTAGTACAAAGTCTACAACTCATTGCGCGCACCACGGTTAACCTGCCCTTAAAACAAATTTTATTATACCTGTGTAACGAGGTAGAACAGGGACAAGCGTTGTCAAAAGCGCTACATAAGTATCCTGCACACTTTACTCCTTTATATCGAGACTTAGTTTATGCTGGTGAGCAAACCGGTACTCTAGATATCGCCTTTGAGCAATTAGCCGATTATGCAGAGAAAGCAGAGCGCTTAAGATTAAAAATTAGAAAAGCCTTATTTTATCCCACACTAGTGCTGATAGTGGCGGCCTTAGTTAGTGCTATTTTATTACTATGGGTAATTCCTCAGTTTGCACAAATGTATAATAGTTTTGGTGCGCCTTTACCCTGGTTCACCCAATTGATTATTGATTTATCACGCGCCTTGCAAAATTATGGCGTCTATTTGGCGCTAATATTGTTCACCCTCAGCTACGGCTTTATTACGATACGGCGCCGCTCGGTAAAATTACGCCGCTATCAACACCTAGTTGCACTCAAGCTTCCTGTACTGGGGAATATCCTTAGCAAAGCGGCGTTAATGGGCTTTGCTCGTACATTAGCCGCCACTTTTAGTGCAGGACTACCGTTAATTGAAGGTTTAACACTTGCAGCAGGTGCCAGTGGCAATGCGATTTATCGCCACACGCTCTTGCAGATCAGAAGCGAGGTACTTGCAGGCGTTGCTTTACACCAAGCATTAGCAGCCAGTCCGCTCTTTCCTGAGTTGATGATCCAACTCACTATGATCGGCGAAGAAACAGGTCGCATCGACGATATGATGCATAAAATAGCCAATATCTATGAAACCGAAGTAGATAGCACAGTTGAAGCACTCGCCAGTTTAATTGAACCTGTAATGATGTTAATACTAGGCGTACTAGTGGGAGGGTTAGTGATTGCTATGTATCTACCCATCTTTAGCTTAGGTAGCGTTATTCATTAATAATCACGCTCGCCCTTCTATTTACAACAAGGATTTACCATGGCGCTGCTTTATCAGTGGCTCGCTAGCGATATGTTAGCGCTTTATTTTATTATCTTCATTATCAGCTTATTAGTAGGCAGCTTTCTTAATGTAGTGATTTATCGTTTGCCTATTATGCTAAAACAGCAATGGCAGCAAGATTGTGTCACCTTACACCAACACCCTTCTCCTAGCGCTGTAACGTTTAATTTATGTACGCCTGGCTCTCGTTGTAGCCATTGTCAGCACGCCTTAAGCGCGCTTGATAATATTCCATTACTTAGTTGGCTTATGCTTAAAGGTAGGTGTCGCTATTGTCAGGCGCCCATTGCTAAGCGTTATCCGCTTATTGAGCTGACTAGCGCAGTATTAGCCGTCGTTCTGGTGTGGCGCTTTGGGGCCAGCCCGCACCTGCTGGGCGCATTATTATTTACTTGGTTGTTGATCTGCATGACCATGATCGATGTGGATCATCTGCTATTGCCTGATAGCTTAACTCTATCACTGCTATGGCTAGGATTATTAATTAATACACACGATTTATTTATTTCTTTGCCCTCGGCGGTATTAGGCGCCGCCATTGGCTATGGTGTGTTGTGGTGTTTATATTGGGCGTTTAAATTACTGACGGGTAAAGAAGGCATGGGCTATGGTGACTTTAAGTTATTAGCCGCACTAGGTGCTTGGTTTGGTTGGCAATCACTCTTGCCTATCTTACTTATCTCTTCAATGACTGGAGCGATAATCGGCTTAAGTCTCATGGCCAGTAAACGGTTAACTACCGAGCTAACCCTGCCCTTTGGCCCGGCTTTAGCGCTAGCTGGTTGGGTATATTTAGTGTGGGGTGAAGCCTTAGTACAGCGTTATTGGAGTTTAGTATTATGACATACATTGTAGGAGTGACTGGCGGCATAGGTTGCGGTAAGAGCACAGTAGCCGAGCTATTTGCTGAGCAAGGCATAGTGGTAATAGATGCCGATATTATTGCCAGAGAAGTGGTCGCCCCAGGTGAGCCGGTATTAGATGCAATCGGTGCTTACTTTGGCTATGAAGTGATTAAAAAAGACGGCAGCTTAGATCGCGCCTTAATGCGCGAACGCATTTTTAAAAGTGATGGCCATCGCCACTGGCTAGAAGCGTTATTACACCCCTTGATCCGCGAGCGCATGATTAAAGAATGCCAAAATGCCCGCTCCGCTTACTGCTTATTGGTGGTGCCCTTATTAGTAGAAAATCATCTCACCGATTTATGCCACCGCGTGCTCGTGATAGATGCCAGCGAACAGACTCAAATAGCCCGCACTGTAGCTCGGGATAACAGCTCAGTCGCCCAAGTAAAAGCCATTATTGCTACGCAAGCGACTCGTGAACAACGCCTTCAGGCAGCAGATGATGTGCTTAATAATGACCAGAGTGACATTGCGCAATTACAAGCTGAAGTATTGCAATTACATGCACACTATTTGGCACGAGCAGGAGCGTAAATACCGCATCCACCGCTAAGCTAACAAGGCGCCCATACTTTTAAAGTATGGGCGCCTTGTTAATGGGGCAGCATTGTTGGGCGAGTCGTATTAAGTGCCTTTATAGGAAATTTTCTAATCTAAATAAGCACTCTTTCCCTTTAATCACCCTGCCATTGGTTAAGAAAGGCATGAAGCGCTTGGTTTAAATACCACGCATCTTTTGTACCTGCCGTTTCACGAATAGAGTGCATCGCCCATTGCGGCGCTCCCACATCCACTACTCGCACGCCTAACTTAGTACCCGCTATAGGGCCAATGGTGCTACCACAGCCCATATCGGCGCGCACCACAAAGCGCTGATAAGGCACCTTCGCTAAGTCGCAAAAATGACTAAATAAAGCACTGGTCTCAGCGGTAGTCGCATAACGCTGATTAGCATTCACTTTAATGACCGGCCCTGCATTAATAAGAGGACCATGGTTTTCATCGTGTTTATCAGCAAAATTTGGGTGCAGCGCATGGGCATTATCACAAGAGATAAATAAAGAACGCGCTATCATGCGTTGGTAAGCTTGCTCGGCGCCGCTTAAGCGGCGCAGCACACTTTCTAAAAATGGCCCTTGTGCGCCAATAGCAGAAGCACTACCGACTTCTTCATGATCATTACACACTAACAAGGAGGTGACTGCTAAAGAGGAGCTGGTCGAAAGTAGCGCTTGTAAGCCGGTATAACAGGATAACAGATTATCTAGGCGCGCCGAGCTAATTAACTCTTGCTCCAAACCGACTAAAGCAGGCGCTTGGGTATCATAAAAGCATAAATCGTAGTCGATAACTTGAGTCACTTGATGGCCAGTTTGTCGTAACTGACGAGCCAGCCATTCTCGCAGCACAAAACTTGGACTGGCTTGCTCTTCTTTAGTCATACCTAAAATAGGCGGTAAATGAAGCTGGGCATTAATTGTCGAGTCTTTATTGGCTTCACGATCCAGATGAATAGCTAACGAGGGGATCACAGCAATCGGCTTTTCTATAGCTAATAGTGCCACCTGCAGCTTTCCTGCTTCGTCTTGAAAATGCACTTGGCCGGCTAGGGATAAGTCACGATCAAACCAAGGGTGTTGCAGCATGCCGCCATAGACTTCTACGCCTAATTGCAAATAACCATGATGAAACAGCTCTGCATTAGGTTTAACTTTTAAGCAAGGGCTGTCGGTATGAGCGCCCATCATGCGCACCCCTGTTTCTGCCACTGGCTGCTCACCTAAGCGAAAAGCAATAATAGAGCGCCCTTCACGTACCAGCCAATATCCTTGTCCGGGAGTTAATTGCCACTCGTCACTTTCGCTAAGGGCTTTAAAGCCTGCCGCTTCCAGTTCTTTAACCATGCTGGCGACAGCATGGCCTGGGCTTGGGGAGTGCTGTAAAAAATCCAGCAGTCCTTGATTAAATGCTACTTGCTGAGTCACTTATCACCTCGAAAAAGCTGCTAGCTAAGAGCTAACAACTAAAAAGAAAAAGACTACTTTTATAAACACCGCTTTCGCGATTAACCTTATATAAACAGTATATCTGGGGCTTAACTTATCGCCTATTGCTGCCTTGCGGCCAAGTTAGTCAACACGAGTGAAGATCAAATCCCACACCCCGTGGCCTAAGCGATGCCCTCGTTGTTCAAATTTAGTTAAAGGACGATAATCTGGGCGAGGCATATAATCTTCCGCAGTAGAAGCGTTGACATAACCCGGAGCGGCTTGCATTACTTCAAGCATGTGCTCGGCGTAGTTTTGCCAATCTGTTGCCATATGAAACTCACCGCCGATTTTAAGTTTACTGCGTAGCATTTCTACAAACGCAGGCTGTACGATACGGCGCTTGTGATGGCGAGTTTTGTGCCAAGGATCTGGGAAAAATAGCTGCACTCGATCCAAGCTTTGCTCTGCGAGCATCTGTTCAAATACTTCTACTGCATCGTGGCACATGACTCGAAGATTGGTAATGTTGGCATCAGCCGCCGCCATTAAACAAGCTCCTACTCCTGGGGTATGAACTTCTATGCCGAGATAATCAAGCTCAGGAGCGGCTTTTGCCATCTCAACTAATGAGCCACCCATACCAAAACCAATTTCTAGGACCCGCGGTGCTTGGCGCTTAAAAACCTCATCTAAATTAATTACTTGCGCTTGATAGTCTAGGCCCATTATTGGCCACTGCTCTGCTAATGCTTTTTCTTGCCCTTTAGTTAAGCGACCTTCTCTTAATACAAAGCTGCGAATTTTACGTTTGCGCAATGTCGTCTCTGCTGGCTCAGCCTCACAGTTCGACTCGGCGCGTTGTTCATCTGTCATATCTGTTCTCCAGGGCATGCATAGCCATTTTTTATTCATTAAATGTTCAATCACAAAATTTAAACCGCCATCTTAACTTTCGTTAGGATGGCGGCTGGAATTATTTTTAGTTTAACGTATTACGCCAACAGTTAAAGCGCTAGCGTTAACCCTCATCCTATTCTTTTAATATTCTTCTGCGCTGGGGTCACACAACTTAAGTGCCCCATTAAAAATATCCAAGTACACATTAAAATATCACCACCACACTTTGCTGATAGTGAGCTGGTCCTAAGACTAAAGATGATTTTCAAGGCGCAAAACGAGCTAAATTTGCGCAATTTCGGTGATTATGCTCTGATCAGCTTATTATTTTTTAGATAGCTTTCATCGTGCATACAGTCTCATTTTCCGAACGCATATTAGCTTGGTACCAACTACATGGTCGAAAAACGCTTCCGTGGCAAATAAATAAAACGGCTTATCGGGTGTGGATCTCAGAGATCATGTTACAACAAACACAAGTCGCTACCGTCATTCCATACTATCAAACCTTTATGGCACGCTTTCCAGATGTGGTGACGTTAGCCAATGCTGGACAAGATGAGGTGCTGCATTTATGGACTGGCCTTGGCTATTACGCGCGCGCTCGTAATTTACATAAAGCGGCCAAGATTATTCGCGATGAATATCATGGGGAATTTCCCGAGCAATTTGAACAAGTACTAGCGCTGCCAGGCATCGGGGTTTCAACGGCGGGAGCCATCTTATCTCTGGCACTAGGGCAACATCATGGCATCTTAGATGGTAACGTAAAGCGAGTATTAGCGCGCTGGCTGGCACAAGCGGGTTGGCCAGGCAAAAAGGCCGTGGAAAATGAGCTATGGCAGCAGGTGGCTCTACTCACGCCCAAGGCACGCGTTAGCGAATATAACCAAGCCATGATGGACTTAGGCGCTACCGTTTGCACTCGCTCTAAACCCAACTGCCACTTATGCCCAGTAAGTGAAGATTGCCAAGCGCTAGCGCTGGGAACGCCCACCACTTTTCCTAACCCTAAGCCCAAAAAAACGCTGCAGCCTATAAAACAGGCGCATTTTTTACTACTCAAGCAAGGTAGTCAATTACTGTTAGTACAGCGACCACCACAGGGCATCTGGGGTGGGCTCTATTGCTTTCCTGAATTTAACACCAAGTCTGAGTTAATAGCGTGGCTGACACGCTTCCCTTACGCTAGCTCTCCCCAACCATTAGCGGGTTTTCGCCATACTTTTAGTCACTTTCATTTAGATATCAGCCCTTGGCTGGTAGAAATTCCACAGATAACCAATGAGATCATGGCCGCCGGCGACCGACTTTGGTATAACTTGGAACACCCCGCATCAGTTGGTTTAGCAGCAGCCACTAAAAAGCTACTGGCCTACTCAGAACTGCAAACAAGGAACGAATTATGAGCCGTACAGTTTTTTGCCAGCGTTTAAATAAAGAAGCCGAAGGTCTAGATTTTCAACTTTATCCCGGCGATTTGGGTAAGCGCATCTATGACAATATCTCTAAAGAAGCTTGGGCGGCTTGGCAGCACAAGCAAACTATGCTGATCAACGAGAAAAAGCTTAACATGATGAATACAGAGCATAGACAGTTACTAGAGCAAGAAATGATAGCCTACTTATTTGAAGGCGCTGAAGTAAAAGTGGATGGTTATACACCACCAACTGCAGACTAAAGCAACGCTTTGCTCAAGACATAGGCAAACACGCCTATGTCTTTGAAAAAGCGGTTGACTTGGGTTAGCCAATCCTATGTAATGTCGCCCCATTAGCCCGGATAGCTCAGTCGGTAGAGCAGAGGATTGAAAATCCTCGTGTCGGCGGTTCGATTCCGTCTCCGGGCACCATTTTAATATAACGATGTCACGGCATGTTTAGCCCGGATAGCTCAGTCGGTAGAGCAGAGGATTGAAAATCCTCGTGTCGGCGGTTCGATTCCGTCTCCGGGCACCATTTTAATATAACATTGTTACAGCATGTTTAGCCCGGATAGCTCAGTCGGTAGAGCAGAGGATTGAAAATCCTCGTGTCGGCGGTTCGATTCCGTCTCCGGGCACCATTTAAGCCGGCATAGCTCAGTTGGTAGAGCAACTGACTTGTAATCAGTAGGTCCCGAGTTCGACTCTTGGTGCCGGCACCATACAAACCAACTTCGTTGGTGCAAAAAACCAGTTTCGCTTAATCGCAAACTGGTTTTTTTGTGTCTCATATATCACTATTAAATAATTTAATAGTGACTCTTATTTTCTAATAATATATATCGACTTACTATTATTTGGTAACTTAATAAAGTTGAACATTTAAAACAAATAACTCTGCCCAGCCTGTTAATTAAAATACCTATAACATGTTGCTAGATAATGCTCATACTTGACAAATATAGTCGCAATAACCCCCCTATTTTTATGCGTCATAAATAGCCGCAAACCACTATTTTTTATTTGACGTCTATTAGCGCGTTAATATCTAACTTATTAACTTATACTAAAGTAGCAGCCACTATAGACTTAAAAATTTAGCTTCCTTGATCGATGTTCTTGCTTATGGCGTTAAGTGAGCCGTGTAACAGCTTAGCGTAGACTAGTCTTAATTAACAATTACTAATCAAAGCTAACTCCTAACTAGAACAAAAAACTTCTTCTAGTATAACTGAATAACACTGATTATCTTTAGCTAAAGCCAATTAAAAAAACTCTAAATTAGAGTTATCTTAGATTGACATGCATTGCTATATCTATTTCTCTTAAGTAGCATCGAATCTAATTTAAATTTTAATTATTATAATTTTATAAATTAGAATTACTTTAATCATGGATATAAAGCTGTGAAATTTAGAAAAGATATTAATGGATTAAGAGCACTGGCAGTAATAGCAGTGGTAATCTTTCACTTTAATCCCACTTGGCTACCAGGTGGATTTGCAGGCGTAGACGTATTTTTTGTTATTTCAGGTTTCTTAATGACTGGGATAATATTTAGAGGAATAGAAAAAGAAAATTTTTCTTTATTAAAATTTTATGTAGCTAGAGCAAATAGGATCATCCCCGCTTTGGCCGTACTGTGCTTAACGCTTCTTATCTTTGGTTATTTATATTTAACGCCATTAGAGCATAAGTTATTAGGTAAGCACGTTACAGGTAGTATGGCTTTTCTGTCTAACATTATTTACCTTAATGAAGCGGGATATTTCGACGCTTCTTCTCTTGAAAAATGGCTCCTTCACACTTGGTCACTTTCAGTAGAATGGCAATTCTACATTATATATCCTCTCGTTCTTTTGGCTTTATATAAATTAACTAGTCAGCAAACATTAAAAAAGATAATTATCTATGCTAGCGCCATTAGTTTCTTATATTGTATTTACTTAACTTCAACTGCACCCAGCTCCGCTTACTACTTACTCTCTAGTCGAGCGTGGGAGATGATGGTAGGTGGGCTTGCTTATGTGTACCCCTTTAGCACCACCACCAGACAAAAGAAAATGTTAGAGCTAACTGGATTGACCTTTATTTTGGGCTCATATTTTTTTGTCTCTGCAAGTACACCTTGGCCAGGTTTAATCGCATTATTCCCAGTAGTAGGCGCTTTCTTTATTATCCAAGCACAGCGCAACGATAGTATAATTACAGGAAATATTATATTTGAAAAGTTAGGGGCCTGGTCTTACTCTATTTATTTATGGCATTGGCCACTAGTAGTAGCTATTTATTATTTCTCATTAAAAAGCTCTCTTGCTTATTTAGCTATTCCCTTATCTGTTTTGTTAGGATATTTAAGCTTTAAATATATAGAAAGCATTAGATTTAATTTTGATTTAAACAATATATTTAGTTTAGTTAAACTTAAAGTACTGTATGTTGCTATATTAGTATGCGCTTCAGGAAGTTTAATATTCAGTCATTATCAAAACAAGCAACAAGCATTAGGGAACTTAGAGGTTTATGATATGGCGAGTCGCGAAAGCGGTTACTGCTTTGGCTCACCAGGTGCTGGGGTAGCAGACGATGATTATTTAAACTGCAAAATCGGCTTAACTAAAAAAACGTCTCGAGTATTATTATTTGGTGATTCTTTTGCAGGCCACTTTGAGCCCCTATTAGATATTATTGGAAAATACGAAAACATTGCTATTGATGCCATTACTACAAACTCTTGTTACCCCTCTTTTTCTAAGGAATTTAATGGTGAACCCAGTCACATAGGATATAGCCAATGTATGGCTAATCGAGAGTATGTAGAAAACAATATAAAAAATTATGATATGATCTTTATCTCTGCGCGCTGGGACGCATTTCTTAACTATGAAAACACTTCTCCCGAAGAAGTCATCAATATGATTAATCATATTACAGAGCAAGGAACGGCGATGGTATATCTACCTAGTCCTAGTATTTATAAAAGAAATATCGGAGAGGATTACATATCTCATTTACTAGGTGGCCCTGCACTCGATAATAAATCTTTTATAGCCGAAGAAGAAAACACTAAATACATCGATCAGGTTGAACAACAACTTGCTCAACTTGCGCAACGTAATAATAAATTTATCTACGTTCATAAAGATAAATTATTTACTAATGATACCTTGGTAGCTAATTCTAGGGAAATCCCTTATTCGGCAGACGGCGCTCATATCTCTATTATAGCTGCATTAGAACTATCAGAGAAAATGATAAAGCTAGATGAATATAAAGCCATTAAAAAGTACTTTAAGAAAAAACGCTCCTCTTAAAGAAAGGATTAACTAGGAAACAGTTAACCGAAAAGACCAATAAGGAGCATTGTGTAACGAGTATTCGAGTCAGGCTTATGCTATTACTGGCAAAACAGTTAAAGAAAACCTTAATTAGCGACAGTTTAAGTCTGACGGTTGCGCGCATTGGCTAGAGACAAAGCTTAGCCAGTGTTATGGTGGAATTATCGCTAGTAGTAAGTAAACATTTGGAGGCATCTATGCCGCATAATAAACTTGATAAAAATCAAACGGCAGATGAACAAGCTAAACTTAACGAGACGGAGCAAAAACGCCAAACTCGTAGAAGATTATTAACAATGATCGGCGCAGGCATCGCAGGTGCCTATGTGGCTCCTACGCTGTTTAGCATAGGTCAAGTTCAAGCGGGAAGTTGGAGCAGCAGTTACTCTTACCCGAGTTACTCAAGACCCAGTTATTCGCGTATTAGCCGTTATGATTACCGCCCTAGAGAACGCGTTCGCGAGTATACAGAAGATCCCATTCGTATCTTAGAAGATGCAATTTTAGGACCTCAGCGCCGTTAATGAACCAAGATATCGTCGATTTAGAGCTGCCTTATGTGGGGCGTTGCTTACGGGTTGATGGCGTTCCAGAAGTGGTACAGGCTCTAATGCAAGCTATGCCTAGCTGGCCTATCAAGGTAAGTCCGCCAAGCTCAATCTTGCCAACGCGCTATATTTATCGTGATGCTACCGGCTTATGGCAAGGTTCTTTGCATGAAGCTAATGAATTTCATCTCCCCTCCCCCGCTTCTGCGGCTTGTAGCTTAGTTGGCGATCTTTTAAGCGAGCGGTTACAAACTCAACCTGAGCTCTTAGGGCTACATTGTGCCAGTGTAGAGATCAACCAGCGATTAGTGCTATTTCCTGAAAGTAGCAAAGCGGGTAAAAGTACCTTGTCCGTGGCCTTTGCCGCAGCCGGCTATCGTTTATTTGGGGATGACGTATTAGGGCTAACAGAAAATGGCGAAGGGGTTGCCATGGGCGTTGCGCCTAGATTGCGTTTACCTTTACCGGCGAGTTTCTCCGCTGAGTTTGTGGATTATGCGAACCGTTATGCAGGTCCTGAAGATGATCGCTATCGCTTTGTGCTGCCAAAGTCTGGTGGCCTAGCCCATTTAGATGAGCGCTGTCCAATAGGTGCCATTGTTTTATTAGAACGCGATGCCAGCATTACTCATCCTCAAGTCGTGACCCTACCGCCTGCGGAAGGTTTATTACAATTACTTTGCCAAAACTTTGCTCGTGAAGCCCAAACCTCAATACTTTTACAGCGCTTATTACCCTTGATGCAAAGTGTACCCTGCTTGCTATTACGCTACTCTGAGCCCTTAGTCGGTGCACGTTACTTAGCCGAGGTCATTAAACACCCTCACTTACAAAATATGAATCGAGCCAGCTTGATTAAGGTACCACCTACAGCACCCACTAATGAGCAAGATAAAATTTATGTTCAAAAAGCAGATAGTAAGTGGACTGCTTCACCTAGTGTCACTAGCTACCCGTTAGCTGAAGAGTTATTTCTGATCCATAATGAAAGTGGTGCCATTCATCGTCTTAACTCTAGCGGCAAAGTGGCTTGGCAATTATTGCAACAAGAGGCCATCACCGCAGTAGAGCTAAGCGAGATTATTGCGACTCATTTTCAAGTGCCAACAGCTACGGTTAACTTAGATATCGCCGCCTTACTAGCCATACTTAACCAAGCCGAATTGATCACTCAGTGCTAATCCAGTGCTAGCCACTAGGTCACTAATAGAGCTCTTTTTATTTGGCCGTTTAAAAATAACTCGCCTCGCCTAAACGAATATATGACCATAGTATTAGCTACTTAAATACTCAGTTTACGCTATCCGCGTCACGTTTATTAATAATGGTATTGGTTTTTTACTCTCGAAAATCATAGCGTTAAGTAAAAGGCCAAGGGACATCGCCATGAAAAAAATTTATCTCGCCATTTCACTGGCCTTAGCGCCGCAAGTGTTGGCCACGGAGCTGGATCCTAAAGACGATACCGATCTACCAGACTGGGCTATTGAAAATATAGCCCCTATGCATGATGCGGTCTCAGAATGGGTGACAAATAGCTCTCGCAGTATCGACGGTTTTTTTGGTACCGAAGAGAGTATGGAAGTAGACAACGACTCTTTTTTACGTATTAGCCAAGAGGTAGACTGGAGCGATCCTGACGGCTTTAATGCTAAAACTGGGGTGCGCTTTCGCTTAGACTTACCTACCTCTAAAGAAAGATTGCGCTTTATTATTGAAAGTGATCCAGATGAGACCGCAGGAACCTTATCAGAACAAGGCACCAATCGTATTCGTAATGATCAAAATAGCGTAGGCAGCACTATATTAGGATTAAGTAAGCTCAGTAAAAAAGATAAAACAGAGGCGTGGAATTTAAGAGCGGGCGCTGGGGTTAAAGTACGTTGGCCACCAGACCCTTATGTACGTTTTACCGGTGAACGGCTGTGGGACTTAGACTCGCCGTGGCAATTAGAGTCTTATAATAGAGCCTCTTGGTTTAATAAAGAGGGCTACTCTGTACGCACTAAGTGGGACTTAGGGCGCCCGTTAGATGAAAATCACCATTTGCGCTTTATCACTAACGTGCAGTGGCAAGAAGAAGTAGACACTTTAGAATATTCAGAAGGCGTTGAGATCAATCAGCTATTAGGCTCGCGCAGTGTAATGCGCTATGCCGTAGCCGCTGTGGGGCGAAGTGTTTCCGATCCTCGTCTGCATGATTACTATATTTACACTCATTATCGTCGTAATCTGCATAGAAATATTTTATTTGTGGATCTTATTCCAGAGTTACACTTTCCACGAGAAGAAGATTACGACCCTCAATTAGGGATAACATTAAGAGTCGAGATGATGTTTAAAGGAGATCTGAATTTTCGACGCTAAACAACGCCCTTTATTTAATAACTAATTCTATTTAGACAGGCCGATATAAACGTACATCGGCCTCTGCCACAATACTAGGCGCAACTTGTTCAAAGTAGTCTTTGATATACGGTTGGGTACAATGCTTATCAAATGTCGCACGACTGGCCCATTGCTCTATAAATATACAATCCCAAGGTTCGCCATTGGCGCCTTCATAAGGAATTTCTTCACTCAGCTGGTATAATAGACAGCCTTCTTCTTGGTGAGTGTTGTTAATCAACGCTGTTAATGCCTCTTGCAATGCTTTTGCTTTACCAGGCTGAGCTTTAAAACGGGCAACACAATATAACTGACTCATTTCGCTTCCTTAGCTAATAATTTACTATGCCTCTGATAAAGCCTGTGAATGTCTGCTCACACTACTCAAAAGTCGCGTCTTTGTGCGCCATCCCTCATTTCTAATGGTTCTGTCACTCTAGCTTAAAATACCTGTTGACCGTCCCCTAGTTACCAGTTAGAGTGAATGCAGCTCGAAAAGTATGGTTGTATTTATGTTAATGTTACGAAGTTCTAGTAGTACCTCGTCCTGTATTTCATAAGTTAAATCTGTATTTTTTCAAGCATTCGTATTTTGGTAGGTTTGATTACAGGATTTAGGTATGTCTAATATCGTTAAAGGTAAAGTAAAGTTCTTCAATGAGTCAAAAGGCTTTGGTTTCATTGAGCAAGAGTCAGGTCCTGATGTATTCGTACACTTCAGTGCCATTCAGAGCCAAGGTTTCAAAACCTTAGCTGAAGGCCAGGCTGTTGAGTTCACTGTAGCTCAAGGTCAGAAAGGTCCTCAAGCTGAAAACGTTGTAGCTCTGTAAGAGTTTACCTCAGCGAAAGAATCTCTAAGCCGTGCCCTAGGGCGCGGCTTTTTTCTGTTTAAAATTTGATACTCTCGGTGAGTTGTACGTCTGGTGCTATACGTCTTATGTTCGTCACTCGCAGACCTTGTGTTTATCTTTAACGTACATGGCCTCACTTCACCAGCGCCCCACTGCGCACCAAGATAAAAGCTTTAATACTAAAGCACCTAATAAAATACAAATGCCTAAACTCACCACATCATTAACGCCTAAATAAACTAACGCCGCGGTTAGCAAAGCAGCACTAAGCATTTGTAAAGCTCCAGATAAAGCAGCGGCAGCACCCGCTAGATCTTTATAGGGCTCCAACAGTCGGCTCATCGCATTAGGAAAAGCCATGCCATTTCCTAGTGCTTGGATAAAAATTCCTGCAATAAGCCAACCGGGTTGAGTGGGCACCAACAATAACCAACCGCCAGCAGCTAGTTGTAAATAAGGGCTAACGCGCAAAACCTGTTCGGCACTGACTTTATGCTGAATTCGATTATTAATCATGCCGCCCAATAATAAGCCTAATGCAGGTAACAATGCCCAGCGGCCATATTGCGCCGTAGTCATGCCGATATGGTGCTGCATGATATAGGGCATGACTGAGATAGAGACCATCATTAATGAGAACTGTCCCCATAACATACCGCCATGGCCTAAAAAGTGGCGGCAACTTAATAAGTAGCGATAGTTAGCGACGATAGTTGTCAGCTGTAAGCTTTTGCTAGGCTGGGTGTGGGTTTCTTCAAAGCGAAAAAATAATAATAGCCATAAACTTAGTAAATACAGCCACATGGCTAAAAACACACTGTGCCAGCCAAAATGATAACCAATGATCCCACCCACGGCCGGAGCCACTATGGGCGTAAAGGCGGCGGCCATAGCCACATAAGAAAGCGCATTACGCAAATAAGGTCCAGCAAAGCTATCTCTAAGCATGGCGCGCGAGACCACAGCGCCACACCCAGCCCCTAAGCCTTGTAGTAGCCGCCCTACTAATAACCATTCAAAACTAATATTAGGCAACAAACACACGCCAACTCCCGTTATAGCTAATGCTAAACCGGCAATCAGTACTGGGCGGCGGCCTTTAGCATCACTTAAGGGCCCATATAGCAGTTGTACCGGTCCAAAAGAACATAAATAGATAGAAATGAGCCACTGCACCCGATTAGCATCTTCTGCCAAGCTATTACTAATCGCAGGTAATACAGGCAACAACAAACCCACACTTAGCTGACCAATACTGACAATCAGACACGCGAAAATAAGCCGACTATGATTAGCTAATCTTGATAACACCTGTTTTCCTTAATGAAGAGCTATTGCGACTAAGTGCAAAGTGAGCTTTACTTTGACAACACAGGGGCTCATTGAGCACAATCTCTTTAAATAATAACCGACAGGACTGCCTACATGACTGGCCAAACAGCGAATCCCCAATCGCTTCAACAAGCATTTTCATTGGGTAATGGACAGGATGCGGCACTGAATTGGCTGCGCAAGAACCAAACCCATTGCGCTATTTTCCTTACTAATGGCATTAAACTAGAAGGGATGATCAGTGCTTTTGACCAATATAGCATTTTACTTTCTGACCCAAGAGGCCAGCAACAGCTGATTTACAAAGCTAAAATTTCTACTATTTCTCCCGCTACTCGTAGGCCACCACGCACCGGCCCTATTATTAGCAAACCCCGGCGCCCCCGTTATGAAAGCCATCCAACTTCACGAGATGATAGCTACCAGCGACCCCAGGATGAATATGAGCCAAACGAAGAGTAGAACTTATTTATTATCGAATGAATAAGAAAACAAAATAAAAAGGTCAGCAGTTGCTGACCTTTTATATTTGTCGTTTAACAGCGCTACTCGCTTACTTAAATTAGGCCTAACTCTGTCATTACGCGGCGAATTTCAGCTTTACTTGATTCTTGTAATGGCACCACAGGAATACGACATGCTTCGCTGGCTAAGCCTAATAGTGATAACGCGTATTTTGGCCCAGCTGGGTTAGGCTCTAAAAACAGCACTTGATGCAACGGTAGCAGTTTATCTTGCAGTACCCGTGCCGCTTCCCAGTTTCCTGCTAACATTAACTCTTGCAACTCGGCACATAACCGAGGTGCAATGTTAGCCGTCACCGAAATACAGCCCTGACCACCGCCTATATTATAAGAAACCGCAGTCCCATCTTCGCCAGATAGCCAAGCGAATGGCTTTTTAATGTGCTTACGTTCCACCCAGGGGCGCAATAAATCACCGGTGGCGTCTTTAACGCCCACAATACGTGGCAATTCTGCCATACGCGCTAACGTTTCTGGCTTAATATCGACGACAGCGCGCGGTGGAATATTATAAACAATAATCGGCAGTTTAGTGGCATCGTGCAGCATCTTGAAATGCTCAAATAAACCATCTTGATTGGGACGATTATAATAACCAGCCACATGCAAAGTTGCATCTGCACCGACTCGTTCAGCACAATTACTATACTCAATAGCTTCAAGCGGGTTATTTGAGCCAGCACCCGCAATAACAGGTACTCGTCCTGCTGCTTGTTCGGCCACTATCTCAATGACTCGACAGTGCTCTTTAGGAGTCATAGTAGGGCTTTCACCTGTGGTGCCCACCGGCACTAGACCATGAGTTCCCTCTGCAATGTGCCAATCGACTAAACGACGCAATGCCAGCTCGTCAATGCGGCTGCCATCGAAGGGGGTTAATAAGGCAACTAAAGAACCGCGAAACATGGAAACTCCTTCTCCTGGTTAGAGGATGATAAATTTTAAATAAAAAACCCCGGCTGCTGTTGCATTACCGGGGTTTGAAAACATCTTGTCTTAAAAGAAGATCAGGCATCGGTTACGCAACTGTGGCTAGCGCTTTTCGTGTTAGCGGTTTACCCTGTTTACGTTTGACTATAAATAGCATCTGCGTCACCTGAAAAAGACCTTGAGTGCATCTTTTGCTAATGCCCGACAAATGTCAAGAGTACCTTAGGTATGTATAATGCCGGATCAAATAATTTAACGTGGAGCGCAAGATGTTTGAGGCCTTAACCCCAGTTAGCGAAATGCTGGCACGCAACTTGGATGTACTTAGCGAACAACCGCTACTGGTGTGTGGTTTGCTCGAAGATAACCTGCCCGGCATGCTCGCTCAAGCAGGGCCTGCTCCGCATATTTTCACCACTGACTTTCGCTACTATCAGTGGCAAAAAAATCAAGGCCAGTGCGCAATAGAATTTGGCGTTTGCCCTGAAAAAATTGAGGATGCCACAGGCCTGTTATTATTGATGCCAAAAGCAAAAGCCGAAGCTGAATATTTATTAGCGGCCTGTTTGCCGTTGCTTAGCCCTGGCGCGCAGTTGTTTATGGCCGGTGATAATAAAGGAGGCGTAAAATCCGCGCCTAAATTACTGGCTCCTTACTGCGAGCAGGTTAATAAGCTAGACAGCGCGCGCCGTGCTAGTTTATATCAAGCAGAGCTAATGCGCCCTGCTCCTATCTTTAAGCTAGATGAATGGCTAAGCGGCTATCAGCTTGAACAAGAGCAGTTAAAAATTTGTACATTGCCAGGGGTGTTTAGTGCCGGTCATTTAGACTCAGGCTCACGCTTACTGCTAGAGAATATAACTCAGCTTCAAGGACGCGTGTTAGACTTTGGTTGTGGGGCTGGAGTGATAGGAGCCCATCTCCTAAAGCGTCAACCGGAGCTGGAGCTAGAATGTATTGATATTAGTGCGCTTGCTTTAGAAGCCACTCGTTTAACCTTAGCAGCGAATGGGCTAAGCGCTAACATCTATGCTTCTGATGGCTTAAACCAATTGAGCGGCACCTTTAACCATATTGTGGCGAATCCACCTTTTCATGCGGGTCTTAAAACGTTCTTTCATACGACTGAGTCACTATTAAGCTCAGCAAAGCATTACTTAGTATCAGGCGGCTCGCTTACCTTAGTAGCTAACGCCTTCTTACCTTACCCCGAGCTCATTGAGAAAAGCTTCGGTCACTGCGAGACCATTGCCGCTAATGGCAAATTTAAGATCTATCGAGCCGTGAATCGTTAATACTGCTTTTTAACTACGCCATAAAAAATCGGCCTTCAAGCCGATTTTTTAATGTCCAACAGAGCTAGCATTAGCCTTTAGATTGTTTGCTCCGTAAGCATCATGCCCATTGCCATCCCCAGCCCTGCTAACCCGCCCACAGGTAGCCAATACCAGTGTCGACTCACCGACGGCAGCGCTAATAGTAGTGCAAATAGCGCAAAGCCTGCACTTAACCATAACGTGATAGCAGAGCTTGGGATCCACCACGCCATCAATAACCAGCCCACTACTAATAGCATTACCATATGTGTTCTCCTCCCTCTTGATGCACATGATAATAGTTATCATTAACAAAAAGATCAATGCTTTATTTTCTTCCTTGCCAAGTGAGTAAGACCACAGCTTCTACATGCATAGTATGAGGAAACATATCGACAGGGGTGGCTTGTTCTAAGGTAAAGCCTTGGTGCGTTAACCACTCTAGATCGCGCGCTAAGCTTTTAGGATTACAAGAGACATACACTAACCGACTAGGCTGCATGGCAACGAGTGTGGCCAGCAAGGTTGTATCACAGCCCTTACGCGGCGGATCCACTATTACTAAATCAGCCTTGATCCCTTGAGAATATAACGTAGGTACAACTTGTTCCGCTTTACCAGTATAAAACTCAAGGTTAGACAAACCATTTAGTTGTGCATTTTTTTTAGCATCAACAATAGCTTCAGCAACCACTTCAATGCCATAAACTTGCCCTACCCTTGGTGCTAAAAACAAGCTAATGGTACCGATACCACAATAAAGATCAAAAGCGATATCCTGAGGTTGAGGTGCGGCTAAGCGCAGCGCCTCTTGATAGAGAGCTTCAGTTTGCTTAGGGTTAATTTGATAAAAAGACTGAGCAGAGATAGCAAACTTAAGCCCAGCTAAACTATCGATAATTTCAGATTTTCCCCATAACAAATGCGTCGTATCGCCAAGGACGCGATTTCCTTTTGCCTTATTAATATTGAGCATTACGCTCGTTAGGCCAACAATGTTTTGCAGCGCTAACAGCAGCGACGCACGCTCATGCTCAGTCAGGAGTTCGTTAACCACTAACACCACCATCACTTGTCCGCTATTAATACCATTACGGATCATAATGTGGCGCACACAGCCTTGCTCTGTTAGTTCGTTATAAGCACTTACTGTCTCGGTTTGCATCCACAGCTTAAGCTGAGCGACCACCAAAGAGGTGATCGGTGCTTGAACCACACATTCTTTAATATCAATAAGTTGATGGCTGAGTTTGGCGTAAAAACCAATCTGTGCTCCTGGGCGCACTGCATACTGTGCCTTATTACGATAATGAAACGGCTCAGCCATGCCCAAGGTACTGGCTACCGGACACGCTAATTGATGCGTGTGTAACACATCGATTAATAATTGTTGTTTAAGCGCTAGCTGTGCTTGATACCCGAGCACTCTAAGCTGACAGCCGCCACAGGCTTGGTAGATACAAAAATCAGCTTGGCGTTGTGGATCAGAAGCAATAAGCTGCTCTAATTTTCCTTGCATAAAATTAGGCTTTATTTGCGTTAACATCACTATTGCGCGCTCATTTACTAACGCCCCTGCTACATACAAAGGTCGTCCCTCTAGGTAAGCGATGCCATCTCCTTTATCCGTCAGCTCTTTTATAAGGACGGTAACGCGCGTTCCGGGTTTTAGCATGTCATGCACTCTGTATGGCATAAATTAGTAACGCGCTTAAAGCATTACTAAGAATAGGTTTTGGTCATAAAGCAGACCATAATATAAAAAACAGACTATTTTACGGGATTAGAGAACCAGCACAAAGCAGCGTGGCTGTTATTTTTATTAAAATATAATCATCATTTGTGTTGGCACTACCATCCAAAAAAAGACCTCAGTGGGCGACACCGCACGTTTTAGCACTTAGGCAAAAAATAACTGCCATAAAAAAATCCCGCCTCGCAGGATTTTTTTACTCAGTGCCTGTTATTTTACCGGTGGCTGAGACTTATCTTGTAGTGCATCGCGTATTTCACGCAGCAGTTGGATATCTTCTGGCGGTGGTGCAGGTGCCACGGTGGCGGTCTTTTCTTCATGGTGTAATGATTGGCGCATGCGATTAATCATCTTCACCATAATAAAGACCACGAAAGCCAAGAGAATAAAATTGATAAACACAGTAACAAAATTACCCCAGTACAAGACAATGGCGCCAGCGGCACTGAGCGCTTCTTGGGTTTCGGAGCCTGTGTAACCCTGTGGCGCCCGTAGCACCAATAATTTATTAGAAAAGTCGACATCACCGCCTAAAATAAAGTTAATCACCGGCATAAATACATCGCGTACCAGTGAGTCGATAATTTTGCTAAAAGCCCCACCGATAATGACACCCACCGCTAAATCAATCATATTGCCCTTAACGGCAAATTGTCGAAATTCCCTGAAAAAGCTATTTTTTTTAGCCATTAATCACTTCCTTAGTAGATTATTGTTATCAGTCGAGTGAAGATATCTCCTAGTAAATTAAAGCATAACAAGCCTCTATTTATTAGTAGTGAGAAAGAATGATTAATCATATTTTAGACTGGGTTAACAACACCAATGCAGCACACGCGTCGCTGCGCCATAGCTGCCAGCAGTTAAGCCGCCATTTTTCTGGGTTTTTTGAACCCGAGCTATTCACTAAGGCAGGCTTCGTCATCACTAGCCAACTTCCTAGCCCACCCATTAGTCAAGTAGCTCACTTAGGACTAACTCAACTACTAAGCCCCACCGCAGTAGGCATCACGCTCAATGATACTTACTACATAAAGCCAAAAGTAGCAGCACAACTGAGCGTGCACTTTCATGAGCTTATTCACGTATTACAATGGCAAGCGCTAGGCCCAAGTGCATTTATAGAACGCTACATTAGCGAAGTGCTGCACTATGGTTATCGCCAAGCGCCTTTAGAAGAAAAGGCCTACGGCTATGAAGGCCAGTTTAAAGCCCAGCCTAATCAGCCCTTTGTTATTTTAGCTAGCGATACGCTGTAACGACCTAAAAAATCTAGTTACTCATTCTTTTATTCACTCTCTCCCTTTAGCTCTGCTTAAAAATACAGCGCTAACGAGTGGGTTTAAATGAACAGGGGTCTTATTTATTTGGGCGCTCAATGTATTTGTAAATAAATGAGGTTCTGAGCACGACTATGATTTAGTAAGGAAGATATAACAGCTCGTGTAAAGCGCGAGTACCTAAGTCGTAAGCTGATTGTCAATTACCTACCTAAGTAGGTAATTGAATAGTCGCGTCGAGATAAAGGCAATACCTTAACTACTGAGAAAAACCACACATGGATAAGATAAATAGAAAAGGGATAGATGTAATAAAGGGAATAATAAAGATGAGGAAGATCGAAAAAGCCGTCCAAAGGACGGCTTTCTCTATAATTTGGTAGCGGTGGGCGGACTTGAACCGCCACGCCCGAAGGCAACGGATTTTGAATCCGTCGTGTATACCAATTTCACCACACCGCCAAATTTTACTTACCAGCAAGGCTTACTTGCTAAAAACGTTGCTTAAGCCCATTGCCACTTGCTTCCCTTGGGAACGAGGTGAATTATACGTATTAGCGCGCAGGCCGCAAGCAGATTATTCACTTACCCCAACTGATCGCACATAAATTACTCACTCCCCGTAACTTTCTACTTATTAAAGACAAATATGACCGCGCTTAGCCACATTTGCTAGAATGCGCTCTTCTTCTCCTACCTAATAGGGCGGTAATCGCTGGTGTTTGCTTATTCTGATTATATCAACCTGCCACGTGCAGGCTTAATGCGCCGTTTAGCAGCATGGTTATATGATTTTTTAGTGCTGATCTCTTTGTTGATGCTCACTGGGTTTGTCTATTTTGGCGCCACGCTGCTCGCCTTACAATTAGGCTGGATAAGCTTAGGCGATCATGAAGACACCGCAGCGCTACTCAGTGCCAGTCGTAGCTACCAGCTGTGTCTATTAGCAGTGGGGTTATTTTTTTATTGCTGGTTTTGGCGTACTAGCGGCCAAACGCTTGGCATGCGTGCTTGGCGCTTACGAGTACAAAATACCGATGGCACTCGGCTGCGTTTAGCACAGTGTGTTATTCGAGCGGGAGCCGCGTTACTAGGCTTAGGTAATTTTTGGCTATTGTTTAATCCTCGCCAAAAATTAGCGCTGCAAGATAAAATTGCCGACTGCGAAATGATAGTGATGAGCAAGGAATTGAATAAACGCTTATTAGATAAGCAGCCAGAGTGAGAGGGCGAGGGGTGAGTGCGTCTTTTCCCTTCTCACCTCAGTATTTACACTCACTCGTTTCCACACCGAGTTAGGCTTTGCGATTCAGTAACGCCAAAGCAATACCAATAAATAGCAAACTCGGTCCTAAGGCCCCTAAGACAGGGGGCACATGATAAACCAAGCTAATCGGGCCAAACACTTGGTTGGCTACATAAAAACCAAAGCCAAATAAGATACCTAGCAATAAACGCGCGCCCATAGTCACACTGCGCAGCGCACCAAAGACAAAGGAAGAAGCAAGCAGCAGCATAGCAATGACCATAATGGGCTGTAAGGCTTTGCGCCAAAACTCTAATTCATATAAGCCTGCATCTTGCCCATTATCTGCTAAATAGCCGGTGTACTCCCATAAGCCACGCATAGATAGCTCATTAGCATCTATGGCCACCACTCCTAACTTGTCGGGCGTTAAGCTGGTATGCCAGTCTCTACTGTCTTGATATTGAGTTTCAATCGAGCGCCCATCATTAAACAAGGTGTCCGTCACTTGGCTTAATTGCCAATAGGAGTCTTGGTAAGTGGCACTTTTAGCCTGAGTAATACGCGCTAAATGGGTACTGTCTTCAAAATAATACAAGGTGACATCGGTTAGGGTGCCATCGCGCTTGGCTTGGGCAATATTGATATAGGCTTCATTATCTTTGGCCCACACGCCATACACTGATAACACCACCTGACCGCCAGACTTAGCTTGGCTACGCAGATCATCGGAGGCGAGCTTAGCCACGGGTGCCACATATTCACCCACCAACATAATAGCTAACATCAAGGGTAAGGTAGTTTTAAGAGCACTAACGACGATATTAAAGCGCGAGCGCCCCGCCGACTGCATTACCACTAATTCACTGTTACTTGCCAGCTGGCCTAAACCAATAAGACCGCCCAGCAAAGCGGCGATAGGAAAAAATAACACTATTTCTTGAGGCATTGAGAGCAAGACATAGTAAAAAGCGGATAATAAGGTGTAAGTGCCCTCGCCCACGCTTCTTAGCTGCTCAACGTAGCGAATAATGGCTGACAAGCCCACTAAGGTAAGCTCGCATAATAACATCGCCATTAACACGGTGCGGCCAATATAGCGGTCAAAAATTGTGAACATTAGGCAGCCTTTTTACGTTTAATTTTTTCGCGAGTGCGATTCCACCACGCGGTTTCTCTAAGATTAAGCGGCACCGCCACCAAGAATAAAAAGACTAAAGGAACCGTATACAAACCGGGATAAAGCGCTAAACTGCCCGCCTCTACCGCCGAACGGGAAGCGCTTTGTAATAAGAAATACGCCAAATACAGTAAAATCGCCGGTAATAATTTAGCGTAGCGTCCTTGGCGCGGATTGATCACCGCCAGTGGCACCACTAATAACACTAACACCAGCATTGAAAGAGGTAGCGCAATCCGCCATTGCAACTCAGCTTTATCAATCAAATCCGGCGACGCACTTAAAGCTCGACTGTCTTTTGCTGCCTCTTTACGCTCTACCTCACCTATTTCACTGGTTCTAATAAAAGCGCTATATTCATCAAACTCAGAAATATCAAAAGCACGCGTTCCTGGTAGACCGCTGTAACGGTGCCCTTCATCTAAGGTGAGCCATTGCCCGCCATCACGCTCTTGAAAGCGCCCGCTATTAGCCACCACAATACTGGGTGCTTGTTCTGTTTGGCCACGTTGCACCACAAATAATCGATTAAGACTGCTGCCCTCTCCCTCAGGGTTAAGCTGTTCAATATAAGCGACCACGCGCCCGCCATCTAAATTCATAAAGCGCGCTTGACGAAGTAAAGAAATACCTGAGTCTGCTTTTACTTGTTCGCGAATTTGATAGATTTGCGCCTTAGACCACGGATTAAGCCAGAGCGAGTTAGCCAGCGCCGCTGTGGTCCAAAACAAGGCCAAAATCAGCGTGAGTGTCATTATTTTGCCCGGTCCTATGCCTACCGCGCGCATCACCGTCATCTCACTCTCGGCATAGAGCTTGCCATGAGTAAATAAGATGCCCAAAAATAAACTAATGGGGAACATTAGCGTAGCCATATCGGGCATATTCAATAGCAATAAACGCCCCACTAGGCTTGCGGGTATGGTGCCACTGGCCGCGCCGCCCAAGACTTCAATAAAATTTTGGCTAACAAAAATGAGCAGCAGCACAAATAACACAGCAAGCTGCGTTTTTAGGGTTTCCCAAAACAAATAGCGAAATGCAATCACCGTAAATCCCAGTGTTAACTTGTCTTTTCAATGGAAACGCTTAAGAATAAGCGTAAAATCATGATTTTCGCATCTTTAGGTAGCGAAAATCTGCATATTTTTGCGACGATCATCATTATCCTTGATCTAACGCTCATTGTCTTCAAGCGGTAGGAGAATCCATGGAGTTCAGTGTTAAAAGTGGTAGCCCCGAGAAACAGCGCAGTGCCTGTATCGTGGTCGGCGTGTTTGAACCCCGCCGGTTATCTCCTGTTGCCGAGCAGCTGGATAAAATCAGCGACGGTTACTTGAGTGCCTTATTACGCCGCGGCGATTTAGAAGGCAAAGCCGGACAAATGCTGCTGTTACATCAAGTGCCGGGCGTGCTCAGCGAGCGCGTATTACTGGTAGGCTGTGGCAAAGAGCGCGAACTCGACGAGCGTCAGTATAAACAAATTCTTCGCAACACCATTAGCACGCTTAATGATACCGGTTCAATGGAAGCAGTGTGCTTTTTAACTGAGCTGCACGTCAAGGGGCGCGATACCTATTGGAAAGTGCGCCAAGCGGTAGAAACCACTAAAGCCAGCTTATATAGTTTCGACCAATTTAAAACCAATAAAGCCGAGCCGCGCCGTCCCTTGCGCAAAATGGTATTTAATGTGCCTACGCGTCGCGAACTGCCCATAGGTGAGCGCGCCGTTGCTCACGGGCTGGCTATCGCTCGTGGCGTAAGAGTGTGTCGCGATGTTGCCAATATGCCACCTAACGTATGTAACCCCGCTTATTTAGCCTCGCAAGCGCGCCAATTAGCAGATGCTTGGGATAACATCACCACTCGTGTCGTTGGCGAGCAAGAAATGGCTGAGCTTGGCATGAATGCTTATTTGGCAGTGGCGCGCGGCTCGCGCAACGAAGCCATGATGTCGATCATTGAATATAAAGGTCATCCTGAGCCGGAGGCTCGCCCTATTGTATTAGTCGGCAAAGGCCTAACCTTTGATGCCGGTGGCATTTCGCTAAAGCCTGGCGAGGGCATGGATGAAATGAAATACGACATGGGGGGCGCCGCCTCTGTGTTAGGAACCATGCAAGCGCTGGCCGAATTACAGCTGCCCATTAACGTAGTAGCCGTGTTAGCAGGCTGTGAAAATATGCCCGATGGCAATGCGTATCGCCCCGGCGATATCTTAACCAGTATGTCGGGTCAAACTATCGAAGTGTTAAACACCGATGCCGAAGGCCGCCTAGTATTGTGTGACGCACTCACCTTCGTTGAGCGCTATGAACCAGAAGTGGTGGTGGATATTGCCACACTCACCGGTGCTTGTATTATCGCATTGGGGCATCACACCTCAGCACTGCTAGCTAATCACAATCCATTGGCCCATGAATTACTTAATGCTTCGGAACAAGCCGGCGATCGCGCTTGGCGCTTACCGATGAGCGATGAATATAACGAACAATTAGAAAGTCCATTTGCCGATATGGCCAATATTGGTGGGCGCCCAGCCGGAGCTATTACCGCTGCCTGCTTCTTGGGCCGTTTTACCAAGAAGTACCAATGGGCACACTTAGATGTGGCGGGTACTGCGTGGGTGAGCGGTAAAAATAAAGGCGCAACCGGTCGTCCTGTTCCCTTGTTGACCCAGTTTTTATTGAATCGGGCCGGCGTCAACAATATTGAAGAGTGAGCATGAGCCAAGGCTGTTTTTATTTACTCCAAGACGCAGACTCAGAAGCACTGATTAACTGGGTGTGTACGCTTACTGGCGATTTTTATCGCCAAGGCCTAGGCGTATTTATTCATGCTCAAGATAAACAACAGGCTGAAGCCTTGGATGAAGCCTTGTGGCAACAGCCCAGCGATAGTTTTATTGCTCACAATTTACAAGGTGAGGGCCCACCGCAAGGCGCGCAAGTCGTTATTGGCTGGCAAGCGCCCAAACAAGGGCGAGCGGTATTAATTAATCTGGCGCCCAGTGCGCCAGATTTCGCCCGTCGCTTTAAGCAGCTAGTAGATATAGTGCCTGTTGATGACGCCGGCAAACAGGCGGCGCGCGAGCGCTTTAAAGCTTACCGCCAAGCGGGTTTTAGCCTTACCACCGCCCCCGTCCCTTCCCAAACTCAAGACGAATAACATCATGGAAAAAACATTTAATCCCACGGCTATCGAACAAGCCATGTACCAGCAATGGGAAAATAAGGGCTATTTTAAGCCTCATGGCGATACCAGCAAACCCGCTTACAGCATTATGATACCGCCACCCAACGTAACCGGTAGCTTGCACATGGGCCATGCGTTTCAAGATACCATTATGGATACCTTGATCCGCTACCAGCGCATGCAAGGCAAAAACACTTTATGGCAAGTAGGCACCGACCACGCCGGCATCGCCACGCAAATGGTGGTAGAGCGTAAAATTGCCGCTGAAGAAGATAAAACACGCCACGATTACGGTCGTGAGGCCTTTATCGATAAAATTTGGGATTGGAAAAAAGAGTCCGGTGGCACTATTACTCAGCAGCTGCGCCGCCTTGGTACTTCCGTAGATTGGGAGCGCGAGCGCTTCACTATGGACGAGGGCTTATCAAATGCAGTTAAAGAAGTGTTTGTGCAGCTGTACCAAGAAGACTTAATTTATCGCGGCAAGCGCCTAGTGAACTGGGATCCTAAGCTTAATACCGCCATCTCAGACTTAGAAGTAGAAAACCGCGATGTTAATGGTCACATGTGGCACTTTCGCTACCCGTTGGCCGATGGTGTCACTACCAGTGAGGGTAAAAACTATTTAGTAGTGGCTACCACTCGTCCAGAAACCATGCTTGGTGACACCGCCGTGGCGGTAAATCCTAACGATCCGCGCTACCAAAGCCTGATTGGTAAATTTATCGACTTACCATTAGTGGCTCGTCGTATACCCATTGTCGGCGATGAGCATGCGGACATGGAAAAAGGCACGGGTTGTGTGAAAATTACCCCCGCTCATGACTTTAATGATGCAGAAGTGGGCAAGCGCCATCAGTTGCCACTGATTAATATCCTCACTTTAGATGCTCATGTTCGTGAGCAGGCAGAAGTCTTCACCACTAAAGGTGAAGTAAGCGATATCTATAGCGATGCTTTACCGGCGGAGTTTCAGGGTCTGGAGCGTTATGCAGCTCGCAAAGCCATAGTAGCGGCATTAGATAAGCTAGGCTTACTCGATAGCGTAAAAGATCATGACTTAGTGGTGCCCTATGGCGATCGCGGCGGTGTGCCCATTGAACCCATGCTTACCGACCAATGGTATGTACGCGCCGCGCCGCTTGCCGAAGTGGCCACTAAAGCGGTGGAAGACGGTGAAATTGAATTTGTACCTAAACAATATGAGAATATGTATTTCTCGTGGATGCGTGATGTTCAAGATTGGTGTATCTCGCGCCAGCTCTGGTGGGGCCATCGTATTCCTGCTTGGTATGATAGCGAGGGTAAGGTCTATGTGGGACGTGATGAAGCCGAGGTGCGCGCTAACTATCAACTAGCAAGCGATGTAGTACTCAACCAAGACGAAGATGTGCTTGATACTTGGTTTAGCTCGGCACTGTGGACCTTCTCTACTCAAGGCTGGCCTGAAAAAACACCCGACTTAGCCACTTTTCATCCCAGCAGCGTGTTAGTTACCGGTTTTGATATTATTTTCTTCTGGGTAGCGCGCATGATCATGATGACCATGCACTTTATTAAAGATGAAAATGGCAAACCGCAGGTACCTTTTAAAACCGTGTATGTCACCGGTCTGATTCGTGATGAAAACGGCGATAAGATGTCAAAATCTAAGGGTAACGTCTTGGATCCGTTAGACATGATTGACGGTATCGACCTTGAGTCGTTAGTGACCAAGCGGACTGGCAATATGATGCAACCCCAGCTTGCTGCTAAGATTGAAAAAGATACCCGCTCTACCTTCGCCGAAGGAATTGAAGCCCACGGTACCGATGCGCTGCGCTTTACGCTGGCCGCCATGGCGTCAACAGGGCGTGATATTAACTGGGATATGCGCCGTTTAGATGGTTATCGGAGTTTTTGTAATAAACTGTGGAATGCCTCGCGCTACGTGTTGATGAGTACCGAAGAGCAAGATTGCGGCACTCATAGCGAAGGTAAAAGCGGCGAGTTAAGCTATTCTTTGGCGGATCGCTGGATCCAAGCACAGCTGCAAGTGACCATTACCGAAGTGCGAGAAGCGCTCGATAACTATCGCTTCGACCGAGCTGCTAATGCGCTGTATGAGTTTATCTGGCATCAGTTTTGCGACTGGTATTTAGAGCTGACAAAACCGGTGTTGTGGCATGGTTCAGAGTCTGAGCAGCGTGCCACACGCAAGACCTTGATCGAAGTGTTAGAAACACTATTGCGCTTAGCGCACCCGATTATGCCCTACATCACCGAAGAAATTTGGCAGCGCGTGGCGCCCTTGGCTAATCGCGGTGGCGACAGTATTATGCTGGCCGCTTATCCACAGGCCGATGCCTCACTGGAAGATGCCGATGCTATGGCAGATTTGGAGTGGGTGAAGCGCTTTATCGTATCTATTCGTAACTTGCGCACCGAGATGAACTTAGCACCCAGCAAGGCATTATCGGTTCTATTGCGTCCTGCGGGTGATGATGCGCGCCGTGCTCATGAGAATGAAGCTTTCTTAAAAGCCATGGCCAAGCTTGATGCCATTACTCACTTAAGCTCTGATGAAGCCGCGCCTACCTCCACCAAGCAGTTAATTGGTGAGACAGAATTGCTATTACCGATGGCGGGTCTTATCGATAAAGAAGCGGAGCTGGCGCGGTTGCAAAAAGAGCTAGATAAAACTCATAGTGAAATAAAACGCCTTGAGGGCAAACTCAATAACGCCGGCTTTGTGGCAAAGGCACCCGCGGCGGTAGTGGCAATTGAACAAGGTAAGCTAGAAGATTATAAAGCGGTCTTGGCTAAGCTTGTGGCTCAGCAAGAACAGATTGCCAGCTTGTAAGCGCGCCATTTATTAATAACAAAAAACCGACCTTGAGGTCGGTTTTTTTATCCGCGGTATTTTTTATTCAGGGTACAAGCAAGATAATAAACATAAAAAAGGCGTGTTAGTAAAACACGCCTATAAGATCAGTTTATTTTTTAACTTGGTTACCGATGACGCCACCCACAGCTGCACCACCTAAGGTACCCATGGTACTACCGCCCGTTAATACGGCACCGGCTACGCCCCCTGCACCTGCACCTATGGCCGTGTTGCGATCGCGTTCTGACATATTACTGCACGCACTTAAGCCAAAGAGTAAGGTGGAGGCCAATGTAATCGCTGCTAATTTTTTGCTGCTAATCATAGGAATTACTCCTGTTCTGGGTGAGTGTGGTACTTTAACTATTTTAGTGTATCGGCTTTAAACTGGAATTACCTTATGTTTAACCCATGTTAAGACTGGCACTGTCGCGAAACTTTGTGCGCAAAGCTTGCCATTACACAACAGAGTCTAGCCACAGACTGCGGATTACTAATACATTTACAATGCTCACTAACAATAAAAAGCTCACGTAAACCAACACCATGTAACGAAAATAGTTATGTTTACTGTGATTAAGTAACCCTTGTTGTTCTTGATGCAAACGATGGGCTGCAGCAATTTTTGCAAATAAGGTTAGTTCAAAATGCATTAATACCAAGGTGATAAGTGTCAGCATACAGCCTAATGAAGGCGCAATTAGGATCCAGTTCCCTAACACTTGACCAATTTCTGGCTTTAAATACGGCACGGCGCCAAGCACGACTACCGCTATGGTAATTTGAAATAGCTTTTGCCATATATGATCATGACGATACTTATATTCATCCCATAATAAGACATAGGGATCGGGTTCATAATGGGGATACATACGCGCTCCTTAGCCCCTAATTTAGCTCACTATAGCATGACTTATTACTAGCTTACCCAATGACACTATTCATTATTTAAGAAGAGATGATGACAACAACCACACCTATCCCGTTAATTGATAATTACTTTTTGCGTGCCTTAAGGGAGGCCGATAACGCCGCCTTAGCTCAGGTTATTCGCGCCGTCTCGGCTGAGTATGGACTGAGTGCAGAAAAAGGCTATAGCGTCGCAGACCCCAGTCTTGACCGGCTCAGTGAGCTTTACCTAGCGCCAGCGGCACAGTATTGGCTAGTCATTAATAAAAGCGGAATAATAGTAGGCGGAGCCGGCTTTGCTCCCTTAATAGGGGAGCCAACTGTGTGTGAGCTACAAAAAATGTACTTATTAAACGAAGCTCGGGGCTTAGGCTTAGGAAAGCGATTAGCACAAGGGGTGTTAGCTAAGGCTAAAGAGCGCGGTTATCAATGCTGTTATCTAGAAACTACGGCGATTTTACCTGAAGCACTGCATTTATATCAAAAATTAGGCTTTCGCCCCTGCCCTCGTTTAGGTAACACCGGCCATGATGATTGTGAAATCACGCTTATGCTAAAACTATGAGGCTATGGCAGTGTTTATTAAGGAAGAAAAAATAACAATAAGAAAATATTTTTTGCCACAGAATACACAGAACTAAGCACTCCTTGTTTGCAAGCTAAATGAGTAAAAATTAGCGAGTATATTCTTTTTTGTGTATTCCGTGGCGAAGCAATATTACTCTTCGAAATAAGTGCCCCAGCCATCATATTCAAGGCCATATTTTTCGGCGATGGCCAGCAGCTGTTTTACTTGTAGCATAATAGCTTCAGCCTCTAGCGTCCCTTGAGTTATGGCATCAAAACTAAGCAGTGTTTCACCGGTTTCAATCACGATTTCTTCGGCATCAGTCACTTCATATTCTAGCTTAAAGCAATCCAGAGCGGCTTTTTCCAGCTTGTCGAAGTCTAGCCCAGAGAAATGATGCTCTAAGGTATAAAGCGCATCCGCTTTACTGCCATCTTCTAATAATGAGGCAATAATCTCATGGGTTTCATCTTGCCAATGTTGCAGTTCAGTCATAACAGGCTCCTTGGCCGATAATTCAATAACCAGTTAAGGGTGAAGCAAAATACACTCTTTCATTTAAGTAGGACGGCGCACCTCTTGATCAAGCTCATCGATGCGCTCACTTAATAGTTTGCGACTATGCTTTAGCAAGTCGCGAATTTGGTGCGCATCATATCCTTCAATGGCAATGGGCGGCATAATTTCCACAATAAGCTCACCATTATCCCAACGGTTTAAGTCCACTTGGCCAAAGTAGCTAGAGCAGGCAATAGGGATTAACGGCACTTGCGCTTGCAATGCAATATGAAAGGCACCGGTTTTAAACGGCAATAAGCCCTTACCTTGGCTGCGCGTGCCTTCTGGAAACATCCAAATCGACATATTTTGCTGGCGAATTTTGTCCACTACAGTGCCGATAGTACTGGCCGCTTTGGCTTTATTTTCTCTGTTAATTAGCAAGTTACCACTAAGCCAAAATAACTGACCAAATAAGGGGATCCAAAATAAACTGCTCTTCCCAATGGCCACAGTGCGCGGCATCACCGCACCGGTTAGCGCAATTATGTCCCAGTTACTTTGATGATTGGCGATATACACCGCCGATTTAATATTTTTTGCGTGTTCATAACCGCGAAAGGTGACATGCAGCCCAATAATTTTACAGGCTTGGTTAAACAAGCGTCCTAGCAAGTAAACGTTATTAGGATGACGAGGGCGTACTAGGCAAATAAGAGTGCCTAAGATAAACACCGCCACCATGGCCAGCGCCAAGATTAAGATCCGCAATAGCTTTAACATCAGAACATCCCGCATTTTGAGAGTCGGCAGTATACTGAGCACCCCTAATATGAACAAGACCCAGTCGCTAATGAAACGGCTGGGTCTTAATTTATCAACACCACTAACAGAAGTCGTGCTTAGCCAAGGTAGCGGCCGCTGGGTTCATGGGCTTCTAGTTTAAAGCCCTGTACCAGTTGTTGTAAGCGCGCGGCAAGTTGGGTGAGCTCGCCACTGGCGGTGGCTGTTTGGTTCGCTCCTGCCGCGGTCTCATCGCCTAATTCGTGGATAGTCGTTAAGTTGCGACTAATGTCTTCTGTTACCGTCGCTTGCTCTTCAACGGCGGTGGCAATTTGCGTATTCATATCATGAATAGTTTGTACCGCCCCACTAATCATCTCCAGCGCTTGCTCTGCTTCTTGCGCTTGGCCGACGGTAAGCTCCGCCTGCTGTCGACCACCGGTCATGGCAGTCATGGCTTGCTTAGCATCTTCTTGGAGCTTAGCAATGGTGGTCACTATCTCTTGAGAAGAATGCTGCGTTTGCTCTGCTAAATTGCGCACCTCAGAGGCCACCACCGCAAAACCACGACCTTGCTCGCCGGCGCGTGCAGCTTCAATTGCGGCGTTTAACGCCAATAAATTTGTGCGATCGGCAATTTCTTGGATCACTTCTACCACTGAGCTAATTTGGCTACTGCTATCGGCTAATGACTGCACCACACGCCCAGTTGCGGTCACATCATCGGCTAAACGACTAATGGAGGTCACTGTTTGTTGTACCACGCTACGCCCTTGTTCAGCCGCTTCATTGGCAGACTGCGCTGAAGACGCTGCCAGCGAGGTGTTTTGAGACACTTCTTGCACGGTAGCCGACATCTGGTTAATCGCGGCGGCTACTTGGTCAGTATCTTGCTGCTGGCGATTTAAGTTAGCACTAGTTTGTAATGAAATCGCCGACGTTTGCTCAGCGGCTGCCGACAAGCTATTACTGGACTCATGAATATGGCCAATCAGCTCGCGCAAATTATTATTCATATGTTGCAACTTGCCATACACACCTGAAGCATTAGCTGCAAACTGTGAGCTTAAATCCCCATTAGCAATGGAGTTAGCTACCCGCTCCATTTCACTAGGCTCGGCACCTAAGGGCACAAGTACTAAGCGCTTTAACACCCAGCCTAAGAATAAGCTAAAGATAATCAAAGCCACCACTACCGCCACCATCACTCCGGCCATGGTGCTATTACGTTGCTCTTCTAATGCCACAGTGCCGTATAAACGGCCGAGCATAGTATCAATAAACTCATCCACCGTGTTTACGGCTATTAAACGCTCGGCATCGTATTCTGCACTTAACAATATATCTTGGGCTTGTTGTTGGCGGCCTGTTCTCATTAATGTGATGGCCTCGTTTTCCATCTTATCCATGATAACAATGGATTTTTGTCCGCGCTCTAGGATGCTGCGCTCCGCGGTAGTTAAGTCCATTTTCGCCAACATATCTGTGTCAGAAATGGTATTATTATCTACTCGTTTAGAACGCCCTTCTACTACCGCATCGGCTTTTTCATAGACTGCCAGTTGCTCGGCATTACCCGTGACCACATAGTCACGAAGTGCAGTCGATTTCTCCGTAGAATATAAACGCACCATGCCAGCGTTATTAAAGTAGTTAAAGAGATCGTCTTTAGCGTTGTTGACTCCTTGCTGAGATTGCAATAGCAAATACAGCGAGCCACTGAGTATTAACGCCAGCGCGAATAACACAATAAACGCCAAGCGGATCACCATCTTAAGGGTTAAATTTTTATACATAGTAATAATTAGCCTATCTCGAGGGAGAAAGTTCTATGGTCAATCACCTGTCAAAAATACTTAGACGAGATAGACCAAATCAGGTATTACAGAGCAAGGGATGGCATAAACTTGACTTTAAAATCCACTAATAACAATAACTTAGATTAGTTGTTGTTTTTAAAGACTTTTTAATGGCGTTTGCTTAGCTCTATAGCGTGCAATCACCCTATCGGCGGTGAGAATAAATACTTAAGAGGTATTTATAAAAAGTCATACCTCGTCCACAAAACAGGTTTGCTCTTCACTTATAAGCCTTGAAATAAAAACGCCCTCGGCATTGCTACCGAGGGCGTTAAATAATCAATACTCACCCTAAGCGTTACGTAGCGTAGTCTCTAAGCGAAAGCCTTGGACGAGTTGTTGTAGCCCCGCGGCAAGCTCTGATAGCTCACGACTGGCACTGGCGGTGTGCTCGGCACCACTGGCGGTCTCTTCGCCTACTCCTTGAATGGTGGTGAGGTTACGACTGATGTCCTCCGTGACCGTGGCCTGTTGCTCTACGGCGGTGGCAATTTGGGTATTCATGTCATTAATGGTTTGCACGGCGGCACTAATGAGATTAAGCGCCTGCTCGGCTTCATGGGCCTGACTAACGGTGAGCTCCGCTTGCTGGCGGCCACTTTGCATGGCTAACATAGCCTGCTTAGCATCATTTTGTAGCTTAGCAATAGTGGTCACAATCACTTGTGAGGATTGCTGGGTTTGCTCGGCAAGATCACGTACCTCTGACGCCACGACCGCAAAACCTCGGCCCTGTTCTCCCGCTCGTGCCGCTTCAATGGCGGCGTTAAGGGCTAATAAGTTAGTTCTATCGGCAATATCTTGAATAACTTGGACCACAGTACTAATTTCTTGACTGCTATCGGCTAAAGATTGCACCACTTGACCGGTTGCTTGCACATCATCAGCAAGTTGGCTAATAGACAGTACCGTCTGTTGCACTACTACTTTCCCCTGCTCGGCTGCTTCGTTAGCAGAGCGTGCCGAAGACGCCGCTAAGCTGGTATTGTGAGACACTTCTTGCACCGTGGCAGACATTTCATTTATGGCCGCCGCCACTTGTTCGGTATCGGTTTGTTGGCGTCCGATATTAGCACTGGTTTGTAAGGAAATAGCGGAGGTTTCTTCAGCCGCCGTAGATAAGCTTTGGCTAGATTGATGAATATGACCAATCACTTCGCGCAGCTTTTCCGCCATGTGCTGCAAATTAGCATAAACACCCGTGGCGTTAGCATTAAAGGTTAAACTTAAATCTCCTTCACTAATAGCGGTGGCGACGCGCTCCATTTCACTGGGCTCTGCGCCAAGCGGTTGTAATACCGAGCGCTTCAGCGTCCAGCCCAGTAGCAGACTTAATGCCACTAAACCCACCACTAACGTAATCATCAAGGTCACCATTTGTTGGTTACGCTGCTGCTCTTGCTCTAACTGAGTATTTAAGCGCTGGAGTAAGTCGGCAATCGCCATATTGACCGAATTACTCATTAAGTGACGACCTTCATCATACTCAGGGCCAAACACTAATTGTTGAGCTTCAGTGGCACGGCCATTTTGCATTAGTGCAATCGCTTTTTTCTCCAGCTCACCTAGCATCACAGTGCCGCGGCGGCCTTGCTCAAGCAAAGCTAATTCAGAAGCATCCACTGGCAATTCTGCCAACATGGCTTGGTTTGAAATCTGCCAGCCCCCTGCTCTTGGTTTTTCGCCCAAGGTCATGGCCATGGTGTCTTGGTAAGTTTTTAGTTTTTCAGGGTTGGCGGTAACGACATAGTTACGAATATCATTAGAAAGCTCAAGCGAGTACATACGCATCATATTACTGGCGTTAAAAGACTGAAACCGAGATTCTTGAGTGTGGCTAACACTTTGTTGGGATTGCAATAACAGATATAAGGCAACACCAAATATCATAGCGACCGCTAGCACTACCAAGAACACCAAGCGGATCAACGCTTTCAAGGTTAAGTTTTTCAAAATTTAGCACTCCGTTAGCTAAGGCTTAGTTAAAATTCTTATTCGTTATACTTATATCGACTTCCTTAATATTTTATTTAGTAATATGTATGACTAAACCCTAACTTTTTTAGCGCACTAGTGGCTTGTTTTTGATCAAAGCGCCCGCAAAAAAAGACCGCCTTTAATAGGCGGCCTTATTCACTCACAAGCATTAAGTTTTTGCGATATATTTAATTTAATTTAATTTAATTTACCGTGACATTGCTTGTATTTTTTACCGGAACCACAAGGGCAGGCGTCATTACGACCTACTTTTTGGCCTTCGCGCACAAAAGTATTAGGCTCAGCCGCGCCCGCAGTCGCAGTCGCCGTCTCATCTTCTAATAAATTATCTGCCGAAGCATGGCTGTAACTTTGTGGCAAACTCTCCGCTGCTTCACGGCGTTGTTCATCTGCGGTGGCAATTTCTTCTTGGCTTTGTACTTTCACTCGGCTCAAAATGCTCACCACTTCGCGCTTTAGATTTTCCAGCAACTGAGTAAACAACTCATAAGACTCGCGCTTGTACTCTTGCTTAGGGTTCTTTTGCGCATAACCTCGTAAATGAATACCTTGGCGTAAATGATCCATGGCCGCCAAGTGCTCTTTCCACAAGGTGTCTAGAGTTTGCAGCATGACTGAGGTTTCAAATTGGCGGATCACTTCCGCGCCCACTACCGCTTCTTTATCGGCATAAGCTTGTGCAGCGAGTGCCTGTATTTGGTCGCGAATTTGCTCATCGTGTAACTTATCGTTTTCTTTTAACCAAGCCTCGATTGGCGCTTCTAAGCCAAAATCAGCCATCAAACGGTGCTCAAGTCCTGGCACATCCCACAACTCTTCTAATGATTGAGGAGGAATATACTCATCGATAATGCCATTAATAACGTCTTCACGGATCAAGGCAATGGTGTCGCTAATGTCGCTGGCATCTAACAGCTCATTACGCTGTTCATAGATAACTTTACGCTGGTCGTTAGCAACATCATCAAATTCTAATAAGTTTTTACGAATGTCGAAATTACGGGTTTCTACTTTGCGCTGAGCATTTTCAATGGCGCGACTCACCCAAGGGTGTTCAATCGCTTCGCCTTCTTCCATGCCTAATTTTTTCATCATACCGGTAACCCGATCTGAGGCAAAAATACGCATCAAAGCATCTTCCATCGACAAGTAGAAACGGCTAGAGCCGGCATCACCTTGACGACCGGCACGACCGCGCAGCTGGTTATCAATACGGCGAGATTCATGGCGCTCGGTACCAATAATATGTAAGCCACCCGCAGCAATCACTTCATCGTGGCGAATGCGCCACGCCGCTTTAATATCGGCGATTTGCTGCGCACTCGGCGCTTCTAGCTTATCGATTTCTGACTGCCAGTTGCCACCTAGCACAATATCTGTACCCCGACCGGCCATGTTGGTCGCTATGGTGACCACTCCCGCTTGACCGGCTTCGGCAATAATTTCCGCTTCACTTTCATGAAATTTAGCGTTAAGGACTCGGTGAGCGATGCCTTCTTTATCTAAGATGCCTGATAGTAATTCGGAGTTTTCAATAGAGACGGTACCCACGAGCACCGGCTGGCCCCGTTTAACACAGCCTTTAATGTCTTCAATAATGGCTAAATATTTTTCAGGGGCTGTTAAATACACTAAATCGCCCATGTCGTTGCGGACCATGGGTTTATTAGTAGGGATCACCACCGTATCTAAACCGTAAATATGTTGAAATTCAAAAGCTTCAGTATCTGCGGTACCAGTCATACCGGCCAGCTTTTCATATAATCTAAAGAAGTTTTGAAAAGTAATGGAGGCTAAGGTCTGGTTTTCATTTTGGATTTTCACCCCTTCGCGCGCTTCAACGGCTTGGTGTAAGCCCTCTGACCAACGACGCCCAGGCATAGTACGACCCGTATGCTCATCCACGATAATCACTTCATCATCTTGAACGATGTAGTCGACGTTGCGCTCAAATAATGTATGAGCACGCAAGCCCGCATTCACATGAGCTAACAGCGTAATATTGCCTGCTGAGAATAAAGAGTCATGCTCTTCAATTAACCCCATGCGCTTTAATTCGTCTTCAACGAAAATTTGGCCGTTTTCCGTTAATAGCGCCTGTTTGTTTTTCTCGTCTACCGTGTAATGGCCATCACCGATGTAATCTTCGGTGTCTTCTTCGTCTTGCTTAACCAGCTTTGGGATCAAGGTATTAATGCGAATATAAAGCTCTGAGCTGTCTTCTGCCGGACCTGAGATAATTAATGGTGTACGCGCCTCATCAATTAAAACCGAGTCCACTTCATCAATCAGCGCATAATATAAAGGACGTTGTACGCGCTGCTGCGGAGAAAAGGCCATGTTGTCCCGTAGGTAATCAAAGCCAAACTCATTATTGGTACCGTAAGTAATATCGGCGGCATACGCGGCATGCTTTTCGCTCGAGTCCATACCGGCTAAGTTACAGTCAACAGTTAAGCCTAAGAACTCAAATAACGGTCGGTTAGCTTCTGCGTCACGACGCGCCAGATAATCATTCACCGTGATCACATGCACACCGCGCCCAGTGAGCGCATTAAGATAGACCGGCAAGGTGGCGGTTAAAGTTTTACCTTCACCGGTTTTCATTTCGGCAATTTGATTGTTATGTAACACCATGCCGCCAATTAACTGCACATCGAAATGGCGCATTTCAAAGACACGGCGTGAGGCTTCACGCACAGTAGCAAAAGCTTCGGGAAGGAGTTCTTCTAAGGTTTCACCTTGTTCTAGGCGTTGGCGAAACTCAACAGTTTTAGCTTGTAACTCGCTATCGGACAAGGCCTCAAATTTAGGCTCCATGGCATTAATTTCATCCACCACTTTGCGCATGCGCTTGAGGCTTCTGTCGTTACGGCTACCAATTATCATGGTAAAAAGTTTAGTGATCATGTTTGGCCAATTTTGCTGATGAAAGAGAAAGCCCCAGTGGGGACCGAGATCTAATTAAGTATAAATCGCGCTGGATTCAACTGTTTATTGCCTTTTAACACTTCGTAATGCAAATGCACGCCGGTAGCACGACCAGAGCGTCCCATACGTGCGATGAGCTGCCCTTGCTCGACATACTCACCCACTTCAACTAACTGACTATCAAGATGGGCATAGCGGGTAATCCACCCCTGCCCGTGGTTAATTTCAACCATATTACCAAAGTCTTTATGGTGCTCAGATACACTCACTACACCGGCGGCCGTGGCAGCAATAGGCTCGCCTATTTTACCTCTAAAGTCTAAACCGCGATGCCAACGCGCTCGTCCACTAAAGGGATCACTGCGTTTGCCAAACCCTGAACTCAGTTCACTGGTGCCAGGAACGGGATGTCCTTGGACTTGCGTGATTTCATTGATATGGAGATTCAATAGCATAGATTCAAGTGCTACCAGCGTAATGCCATATTCTTGAGTGTGCGCCATGACTTGGCTTAGGGTTTGGTTAAGATCGGCAAAGCCATTAAAAGGGCGCTGTAATAAATTAGTATCAAGGCGAGCTACTGGTAACTCGTCCATTAAATCATAGTCACTGACTAAGCGATGACTCATTTGACTCACTTGGCTTACTTGCGCTTGTAATTGACCTAAACGCTGGCCAATACGGGTAAGCTCTCGCTGTTGAATACGTTTTTGCTGAGCGAGTTGGCTGGTTAACAGCTGCTGTTGGCGCTGACTGCTTTGCCACTGGCTATAAAAAAATACCGCGGCCAGTAGCGTGCTAATTAGTGCTAAGCATAACCAAGGCGTTAAAGACCAAGCAAAGCGAGTTTGTTTGGTAAGAGCGGGGGCTTTTTGCATAAGAAGGTGTGCTTAAGAAATAGGACGAGGAAACAAAAAAACACGCCAGCTAAGGCTGGCGAGTCTTAATAACATTTAAGCAGGGCTAAAGGCGGTGTCGTAGTAGCGGATCGGTGACTGAGAATCTTGCTCATCAAAGGTGACGATTTCCCAGGCCTCGGCATCGGCTAACATAGCGCGCAATAAGGTATTGTTCAGAGCGTGGCCGGTTTTATAAGCGCAAAACTCACCCAAAATACTGTGATTACACATGTATAGATCGCCAATGGCGTCTAACATCTTATGTTTCACAAACTCATTGGGGTAGCGCAGGCCGTCTTCGTTTAACACTTTATACTCATCTAACACCACGGCATTTTCTAAACTGCCGCCCAGCGCCAAGTTTTGCGAGTGCAGATATTCAATATCGCGCATAAAGCCAAATGTACGAGCGCGGCTTAACTGCTTAACAAAGGCAGCACCCGAAAAATCCAGTACCAAATGTTGGCTTTGACCTTCAAACACCGGGTGATCGAAGTCGATGGTCAAGTCCATCTTAAAGCCGGCATGATAGGGTCTTAATTCTGCCCATTTATCGCCATCTTCAACGCGTACTGTTTTCTTAATACGAATAAAGCGCTTTAAGGCATTCAGCTCGTGAATTCCTCCCGATTGCAGCAGGTAAATAAACGGATGAGAGCTACCGTCCATTACCGGCACTTCGGGGGCATCCACTTCGATAATTAAGTTATCGATGCCAAGCCCTGCAAGGGCGGCAGATAAATGCTCTATAGTCGATACCCGCACGCCGTCTTCATTGACTAGCGCGGTACACAGCATAGTGTCTTTCACTAAAGCCGCATCGGCTTGAATATCGACCTGCGGGCTCAGATCCGTACGACGAAACACGATACCTGTGTTAGCCGGCGCCGGTACAAAGGTCATTTGTACTTTATGGCCGGAATGCAGGCCGATTCCGGTGGCCTGCACGGTATTCTTTAACGTTCGTTGTCTAATCATAAGATTGTCCGCCAGTAGTTATCTGCCACGAGTCTGCACTAAAGGCCAGATCCCAACCAAATTCAAGTGGTCCAATATGTTAGCATAATAATTGCTCACCGCAAATTAGACCCTTTAAAAGGCTGCAGAGTTAATCGGCCTGTTTACGCAAAAATGCCGGTATATCTAAATAGTCCATATCTGACTTAGCTTGCGTGGCATCCGCGTTAACCACCATTTTACCGGGCTGCTCTTCCCGTGGTGCTTCCACTTGGCGCATCCCATTATCATCACGATTACTGGTGCCCGATTTTACTAAGGTAATATCGGGTTTACGCTCAGCACCAATACCCGTGGCGACGACGGTGACGCGCAGCTCATCAGATACTTCTGGGTCTAATACGGTACCCACCACGACGGTGGCATTTTCTGAAGCGAACGCCTTAACGGCATTACCTACCGTTTCAAACTCTTCAATGGTCATATCTAAACCGGCGGTGATATTAACCAAAATACCGCGCGCGCCAGCTAAGTCCACATCTTCTAACAAGGGGCTAGAAATGGCTTTTTCGGCGGCTTCTTCGGCTCTATCTTCGCCGGTGGCGGTGCCGGTACCCATCATAGCGGTACCCATTTCTCGCATTACGGTACGCACGTCAGCAAAGTCGACGTTAATTAAGCCAGGACGAGTAATTAGCTCGGCAATACCTTGTACCGCACCCAATAACACATCGTTCGCTGCACGAAACGCGTCTAATAGTGAAATACCGCGGCCTAAAACTTTTAATAACTTATCGTTAGGAATGGTAATTAAAGAGTCGACGTGTTTGGCCAGCTCATCAATCCCTTGCTGGGCATAACTCAAACGCTTTTTACCTTCAAAGGCAAACGGCTTGGTCACGACCGCGACGGTTAAAATACCTAATTCTTTCGCAATCTCTGCTACTACGGGTGCCGCACCGGTACCGGTGCCGCCGCCCATACCGGCCGCAATAAACACCATATCCGCGCCATTAAGCAATTCGCGAATCGCGTCTTTATCTTCTATGGCGGCGTCGCGCCCTACTTCCGGATTAGCACCAGCGCCTAAGCCTTTGGTGATCTCGCCCCCAATTTGTAGCGTGCTATCGGCACTGGAGTTACGCAGTGCTTGAGCATCGGTGTTGATGGCTAGAAACTCCACACCCTCTAGCTTTTCGCGAACCATGTGCTCAACGGCATTACCGCCGCCACCGCCCACGCCGATCACCTTAATTACCGCTTCCTGCTCGTGATCATTCATCAATTCAAACATAAGAGTCTCTCCGCTTTTCTTGGGACTGAGTGCCAGGGGCTAGGTCCACAAGCTTAAAATTCGCCACGCAACCAGTTGCCCATACGTTTAAAAATAGAGCCAAAACTGGATTTGCCATTATAGTCTTGCTGAGGCATTGACTGATGCTCCTTACCGTAATGGAGCAAACCTACGGCCGTGGAATACACAGGTGTCTCAACGTAATCTGATAAACCTTTAACGCCATCAGGCTGGCCGATGCGTACTTGGCATTGAAATATTTGCTCGGCACACTCTACCAATCCCTCAATTTGTGCCGCACCACCGGTTAAGACCAGTCCGGCCGCCAGTTGGTGTTTCACCCCGGCTTTTTTTAGCTCGCCTTGGATTTTGCTTAACTCTTGGTTAATCATGCCCAATAACTCGCTATAGCGCGGCTCTATCACTTCCGCCAAGGTTTGGCGTTGTAAACTACGCGCCGGACGACCACCCACACTTGGCACTTCTATGGTGTCTTCTTTACTGACCAAACGGCTAAAGGCGCTACCATGGCGGATCTTAATGGCTTCCGCATCTAAAGGAGGTGTACCAAACGCATAAGCAATGTCACTGGTGACGGTGCTGCCTGCGTAGGGGATCACTTTAGTGTGGCGCAGCGCGCCGCCGGTAAAGACCGCCATGTCCATGGTGCCGCCGCCAATATCGACCACGCACACCCCTAATTCTTTTTCATCATCGGTTAATACCGCATAGCTTGAGGCTAGGGCACTAAAGATCAACTGGTCGACACGCAAACCTAAGCGCTCCACACACTTTTCAATATTACGCGCCATGTCGTTATGGCAGGTAATTAAGTGCACTTTGGCATGCATACGCACGCCCGACAAACCAATGGGGTTTTTAATCCCCTCTTGAAAGTCGATGGAGTATTCTTGAGGCAATACATGCAACACCCTGTGTTCATCTGATAAGCGTACTGATTTGGCAGTATGAATGACGTTATCTACGTCCTCCTGAGTCACCTCTTCATCAGAGATGGGTACCATGCCCGTTTCATTACGACATTCGATATGCTTACCCGATAGGCCAAGGTAGACAGAAGTGATTTGGCAGTCTGCCATCATTTCTGCTTCATCTACGGCTCGTTTCAGTGATTTAACCACTGACTCCAAATCGTTAACGCCGCCTTTGTCCATTCCCTTTGAAGAATGGCTGCCAATGCCGATAACGTTCAAATCGCCGTCTGGTAGTAATTCGCCTACCAGAGCTGTGACCTTAGCCGTGCCGATATCAAGCCCGACGATCAGGTTTCTTTCCGCGCTTTTGGTCATTATCCGTCTCTTCGTCCTGCTTCCATCCCACTGCCAGCCCAGTATCGTAGCGCAAATCGAGATAGGCTACTCGTTCGCGCTCATCAATATCTGGATAGACATCAACAAATCGTTGTAATCGTGCCGCTATATTCTCGCGGCCCAATAATAAAGTTATGCCGTTATCTAGAGTCAGTTCCCATGAGCGACGTGGTGTTAAGTGAATCTGCTCAATGCCATAACCCTTTGGCTGTAAATATTGTTTTATTTGCTTATATTCGGCTAATACTCGTGCCGACTCTTCATCTGGTCCCGATAACGACACCAAATCTGCTTCTTCTAGCGTCGCTTGAAAGACTTCACCTAATTCATTCAGCAAGGCGTTATAGTTCCAACGTGCCGCCGGTTGCTGCTCGACTATATAGACTCGCACCGTGTCCGGCCATTGTTTGCGCACCGATGCTTGATAAACCCACGGCAGCGCTTGCAACTGTTGTTGGACCTGATCTACCTCTAGCGCAAAAAAATTGCCAATGCCGGGCAGCTCTAATACCGAGTCGCGCACCATCTCACGGCTTAGATAACGGTGCTCCCCTTGGATCATTAAATTATTAACGGGCAATTGATTTGCCGAGGTCATCCACAGCACGACTAGCCACAAGCCCCAAAGCAGCGCTGACAGCACCACTAAGAAAAAACTTAAGCCACCAAAAAACGCCAGCCTAGTGCGGGTTGCGGCAGAGGTCATATCAGTATGCCTGCTCCAGCACCGCCACCACTAATTGCTCAAACGATAAGCCGGCTACTTTAGCCGCTTTGGGCACCAAACTGGTTTCAGTCATGCCAGGGACCGTATTCACTTCCAATAAACACCAGTTACCTTGGCTGTCACGCATCACATCTACGCGTCCCCAACCACTGGCATCCACCGCTTTAAAGGCGGCGACACACAGCTCGCCCAGTGCTTTTTCTTCAGTTTCACTTAAACCACAAGGGCATAAGTACTCAGTATCACCGGATTGGTACTTAGCCGAGTAATCATAGAAATCATGAGTGGTACGCAAACGGATAGCGGGCAATGCCTGCTCGCCTAAAATACTCACCGTATATTCCTCGCCATCGATAAAGCGCTCTAACAGCACTTGTGCGTCAAATTTAAACGCTTCTTCAATGGCGGCGATTAAGGTAGGTGCATCTACCGCCTTAGTCATGCCAATACTTGAGCCTTCATTAGCAGGCTTTACAAAAATAGGGCCGGCAAATTTGGCCAATAGCGCACTCGCATCTTCAGCCTTAAACTGGCCACGATGCACCACGCTAAACTCTGCAGTGGGTAAGTCTAAGGTTTTCCAGACTTGTTTGGTGCGGATTTTATCCATGGCCAGTGCCGAGCCAAGCACGCGCGAGCCTGTATAAGGCAGACCTAAATATTCTAATGCCCCTTGCAGCGCACCATCTTCCCCGCCCCGGCCATGTACCACGATAAAAGCTCGCTCAAAGCCCTCGGTTTTAAGCTCAGCTAGCGCATAGTCTTTGGTATCGATACCATGGGCATCCACACCCGCATTGCGCAGCCCCTTTAACACGGCCGCTCCCGAGCGTAATGACACTTCGCGCTCTGCTGCATGCCCGCCAAATAATACTGCTACTTTACCAAATGATGTCACGCGGGCTCTCCTTGTTGCATTGCAGCGATCGATAATTCTAATTGGCCTAAAGTGCGCGCTAAGCTGCCCACATTGCCAGCCCCTTGGGTTAGCACTAAGTCACCATCTTGCAATAACTCGGCCAGCACGTGCGGTACTTCTTCAGGACTGGCCACGTAAATAGGCTCCATCTTGCCACGGCTACGAATAGAACGACATAAGGCACGACTATCCGCACCCGGAATTGGCGTTTCGCCCGCACTGTACACCTCAAGCAAGATCAGTACATCGGTTTTTGATAATACATCAACAAAATCTTCGTACAGATCACGGGTTCGACTGTATCTGTGGGGTTGGTAAATGGTCACTAAGCGTCGTTCTGGCCAACCCGCACGGACCGCATTTTGTGTGGCGCGCACTTCGCTAGGGTGATGGCCATAGTCATCCACTAACTTGGCATAGCCGCGACCGGTAGCAAATTCGCCATATTGTTGAAAACGACGACCCACGCCTTCAAACTTAATTAACGCGGCTAAAATAGCCTCATCCGCTACGCCGTCCTCGCAAGCGACCACAATAGCGGCCGTCGCATTTTGGGCATTATGGCGCCCTGGTAAATTTAGTTTTACCGCTAACGAGCGACCATCGGGGCGCGATACGCTAAAGCGACAACTATCTCGTTCTTGGCTAAAATCGCTAATGCGATAGTCGGCATCTTGGGCAAAACCATAGGTGACACATTGGCGGCTAATGCGCGGCATGAGTTCACGTACCACCTCATCGTCTACACATAACACCGCTAAGCCATAAAAGGGCAAGTTATGTAAAAAGTCGATAAAGGTCGCTTCTAACTTACTAAAATCACCGCCGTAGGTGTCCATGTGATCCGCTTCAATATTGGTCACAATCGAAACCATGGGCTGTAAGTGTAAGAACGAAGCATCACTTTCATCGGCTTCGGCAATTAAATAGCGGCTAGAGCCTAAGCGTGCATTACAGCCAGCGCTATTGAGTAAGCCGCCAATAACAAAAGTCGGATCGCGCCCCGCTTCGCCATAAATACTGGCAATTAAACTAGTGGTGGTGGTTTTGCCATGGGTGCCGGCTACCGCTACACCGTGGCGAAAGCGCATTAGCTCAGCTAACATTTCCGCGCGGCGCACCACCGGGATCCGCAGCTCTCTGGCCGCCACTAACTCGGGGTTATCCTCTTTAATAGCGCTCGAAATAACTACCACACTGACATCGGCCACTTGCTCGGGGCATGACCTAAATAGATTTTGGCCCCTTTAGCAGTTAAGCGATCGGTAACGGGGTTATAAGCAATATCGGAGCCAGAGATCACATAACCTTCATTGCCCAACACTTCGGCAATACCGCCCATACCGGCACCACCGATGCCGATAAAATGGATGCGACGCACTCGTCTCATTTCGGGAACTGTGCTGCGAAGTTTTGCTAGTTCAACTTTGGTCATGCCTTTCTCTCATTTATTTTGCAACGCTTTGTAATTGCGCGGTGACCCGCTCGGCGGCATCAGTAATAGCAAGCGCACGTGCCTGTTGGGCCATGGATAATAAGCGCGCTCGATTGTGGCTAAGCTGGTGCAGCTGTTCGGCCAAAAAATCGGGGGTAAGTTCAGTTTGTGCCACTAAAATAGCGGCACCTGAGTGGGCAAGCACGCCCGCGTTCTTAGTTTGATGATCGTCAACTGCATGGGGCAGCGGTACAAAAATGGCGCCCACGCCAGCGGCGGCAATTTCAGACACCGTTAAGGCGCCCGCGCGACACACCACTATATCGGCACTGGCGTAAGCGCTCGCCATATCTTGAATAAAATCACTCACGTGGGCGACTAACCCTAAGTCTTGATAGTGAGCGCGCACCGCTTCGCTATTTCCTTTGCCCGTTTGGTGGCGCACTATGACATTACCTGCCCGAGCAACGGCTAAGGGCACGACTTCATTTAATACTTTTGCGCCTAAGCTGCCGCCCACCACTAATAAACGCAACGGCTGCGGGTCTAGCGAAATGCGCGCCTCAGGTGCCGGTAACGCTAATACTTCGGCGCGTACCGGATTACCTACTAACTGCACTTGCTTGCGCTTAGCAAAAGGGCCAGGAAAAGCTATTAACACGCTTTTTGCTAAGCGGGCTAATAGCTTATTGGTCATGCCAGCTGCCGCGTTTTGCTCATGCAATACTAATGGGATACCCATAAGCCACGCTGCCACGCCCCCAGGGCCAGCAGCAAAACCGCCCATCCCAAGCACCACGTGCGGCTTCACAGCCTTTAAAATAGCGCGCGCTTGCCAAGTCGCTCGCAAAATATGCCAAGGAGCGAATAGCTTACGCTTAAAGCCATTACCGCGCACGCCAGCAATCGCAATAGTGTGTAGCGGATAACCGTGTTGTGGCACTAACTGCGCTTCCATGCGCTCAGCCGTGCCTAACCAATGAATGTCCCAGCCTTGGTCTCGCAGCAAGTCCGCCACAGCTAACCCTGGAAACACATGGCCACCGGTACCACCGGCCATCACTAATAAAGTTTTGGGAGACTGAGCAGCACTATTTGACACTAACTCGCCTCCCGTTGTCTTGCTTGCATATTGTCGCGGCGCCACTCAAAGTCGATGCGCAGCAAAATCGCCACCGCCGTGCTAATCACTAACAGACTCGAGCCACCATAACTGACTAAGGGCAACGTTAGGCCTTTAGTGGGTAACATGCCAGACGCCGCCCCTACGTTGACCACAGTTTGAAAACTAAACCAAATGCCAATGCCCATGGCTAAATAGCCCTCGTATTGGCGCCCTCCTAATAATACTTTTTGGCCAATATGCAGCGCTTTAAAGGCTAACCATGCTTGCAGTAATAACACTATGATGACACCGCTAAAGCCAAGCTCTTCGCCTAAGATGGCAAACACAAAGTCAGTATGGGCTTCTGGAAGGTATTCTAACTTTTGAATAGAATTCCCTAAGCCCTCGCCAAACCATCCTCCGCGCCCAAACGCCATTAAGGATTGAGTTAACTGGTAGCCACTGCCAAAGGGGTCTTCCCAAGGATTTAAAAAAGAGGTGACACGGCGCATCCGATAAGGCGCATTAATAACCAAAAATAATAATAAAGCCAAACCTAAGCCCACTAAGCTTAAAAACTGGCTTAAGCGAGCGCCCGCTAAAAATAACATACCCAGTGTGGTCACAAATAATACCACCACCGAGCCTAAGTCGGGCTGTAATAGCAATAACACCGACAAGATGCCCATCACCGCCAGCGGCTTAATAAAGCCCTTCCATTGGCCACGCACTTCATCTTGGCGGCGCACTAAATAACCGGCCAAAAAAGTAAACAGTGCCAGCTTAGCGATTTCTGCAGGCTGGACGTTTAATGGCCCTAAGGGTAACCAGCGCTGACTGCCGTTTATTTCACGACCTAACACTAATACCAGTACTAAGAGCACAATAGAAAACAATAACAGCGCGGTATTAAACTGCTGCCAACGATCCATGGAGACTTGTAAAATAAACACACTGAGCACTAAGCAAATAACCAAAAAAATTCCGTGGCGCTTCACAAAATGAAAAGGGTCATTACCTACATTAATGCCCTCGGCAATGGAGGCCGAAGAGACGATAACTAAACCGATGGCCATTAAGGTCAGCGATAAAATCACTAATTGACGATCATAAATAAGGCCAATTGAGGGGCGCAGTAACCAGTTGCTACCAAAAGTAGGCCATTTCATAGCGCCTCCACCAGCGTAATAAAGTGCTCACCGCGCAGCTGATAATTGCCATACATATCAAGACTGGCACAGGCGGGGGCAAATAATACCGTATCGCCCGCTGTGGCTTGCTCAGCACACCATGTAACAGCCTGCGCTAAGTTAGTCACAGCGTGAGTGTTAGCAGCGAGCGCCAATAATTGCGCTTGGTCTTGCCCAAAACACACCATGGCTGCCACCTTGCTCTTAAGGACCGCCATCAAAGGAGAAAAATCTTGGCCTTTACCTTGGCCGCCGACAATCAGCCATAAACGTCCTTGCTTTGCACTCTCAGCAAGCCCATCAATTGCCGCTAAGGTCGCCCCCACATTGGTGGCTTTACTGTCATTTACCCAGCGCACGCCCTTTTTTTCGGCTACAAATTGACAGCGATGTTTTAAGCCACTGAAGCGGCGCAAGACCGCCTCTTGCGCTGGCCAAGAGATGCCTGCTTGATCACTCAAGGCCATCGCCGCCAGTGCATTAAGTTGGTTATGACTACCTAATATTTTTAGCTCAGAAACCGGAAACAACGGCTGACCTGCTCGACTTAGCCATAATTGGCCGTCCTGCTCTGTGCGCCCATAGTGAGTTTCATCCAAGCCAAAACTGACGCTTGCCACTTTCTTAGGCGGCTGAGTTTGAGTGTCTTCACGATTAAATACACCTAATTGGGTATCTTGATAAATCGTCAGTTTCGTATCGCGATAATGAGCAAGGTCGCGATAGCGGTCTAGGTGGTCTTCGCTAATATTAAGCACAGTGGCCCCTAACGTGGCTAAACTGGGCGTAGTTTCTAGCTGAAAACTTGATAACTCTAATACCACTAACTGCGGCTGGTCCGCCAGTAACTCCAGTGCCGGAGTGCCAATATTGCCCCCCATACCCACCTTAATGCCTGCTTGAGCGGCCATCTCGGCTACTAGGGTAGTAACGGTGCTTTTACCATTGGAGCCGGTAATAGCAATAATGGGAACGTGGCGAGTGGCAAGCGCTCGCACTACTAACTCAATATCACCAATAATCTCCACCCCCGCCTCAAGCGCCTGCTGTAACTCAGGCGTGGCCAAGGGCACGCCGGGGCTTGCTACTATGAGCTCAGCCGCTAATAAAGGCGCTAATGACAAAGCACCAAAATGGCGCTCAACATGGGCCGGTAATTGCTCAGCACCAGGTGGGCAGTCGCGGGTGTCCATCACTATCGGAGTGATATGGTGCGCCAGACAATAATGCAAAACTGAAATACCAGTTTGCCCCAGCCCTAGAATAAGGATCCGCTTAGGCAACATGCTTATCTTACCTTTAAGGTAGCGAGGCCAATCAGTACCAGCATCAGCGTGATAATCCAAAATCTCACAATCACTCGCGGCTCAGGCCAACCTTTTAACTCATAGTGATGATGAATGGGCGCCATGCGAAAAATACGCTGGCCGCGCAGCTTATAAGAGCCGACTTGTAAGATGACCGATAGCGTTTCAATCACAAAGATCCCGCCCATGATCACCAATAAAAACTCTTGGCGCACCAACACTGCAATAACACCTAAGGTCGCGCCTAGCGCTAATGAACCTACATCCCCCATAAAGACTTGAGCGGGATAGGTGTTAAACCATAAAAAGCCTAAACCAGCACCGACAATGGCGGTACAAAACACGGTGAGTTCACCCGCATGGGCCACATAAGGAATATGCAAGTACGCCGCAAAGTTAACGTTACCGGTGGCCCACGCCACTAAGGCAAAGCCTGCCGCCACCATCACCACCGGCATAATAGCGAGGCCATCTAAACCATCGGTTAAGTTAACGGCGTTGCTAGAGCCGACAATCACGAAATAACTCAAAATAATAAAAAATAAACCCAGTTGCGGCATCACTTCTTTAAAAAAGGGCACCACTAATTGGGTCTGGGCGGGGTCTTTAGCGATGATATAAGCCGCTAGCGCCGCGGCAAGGGCCGCCATGGATTGCCAAAAGTACTTCCAACGGGCAATCAAGCCATCGGTATCTTTGCGTACCACTTTGCGATAATCGTCGACAAAACCGATGGCTCCAAAAGAACCTAAAACAAACAACACTATCCATACATACGGATTATCTAGGCGCGCCCATAACAATACGGTGCCAAAAATAGAAATAAGGATCATTAGGCCGCCCATAGTGGGCGTGCCAGCCTTACTAAAATGTGACTCAGGGCCATCGTCGCGTACTACTTGGCCAATTTGCAGCTGTTGTAGTCGTCGTATTAAGTAAGGCCCCACCCACAGACTAATGACTAAGCCAGTTAAAATGGCGATAACGGCTCTAAAAGTTAGGTAAGAAAATACGTTAAAAAAGCTGAAATAAGGAGTCAGCCACTCCGCCAGCCAAACTAGCATGGACTTTTCTCCTGTATCGCGCGTACCACGTCTTCCATGCGCGCACTACGTGCACCCTTAATCAAAACCACAACCTTATGTTGTTGAGCCAGCGTCTCAAATAACACTGTCTGTAATTGTTGTTTATCGACAAAATGTCGCCCTTGTGCCGCTTGCGCCGTAAATTGGCTGTCTTTACCTACGGTTAATACGCAGTCAATACCGAGTTTTTTGGCGTGCTCACCCACTTGGCTATGCATGGCTTTGCTATAACTGCCAAGCTCGGCCATATCGCCAAACACAAAGATATGAAAACCAGGCAAGCTAGCTAGGGTGTCTAAACCTGCAAGTACAGAAGCCACACTGGCGTTATATGTATCATCTAACACCGTCAAGCCGGGTCGCGTCCATACCTGCAAGCGCCCTGCAGACGACGCAAACTGACTTAAACCTTGGCTAATATCGCTTAAGCTGGCCCCTAGTTGCTCGGTGCCTGCCGCGGCGGCTAGCGCATTTGCCACATTATGCTTACCCGGAAGTGGCAATTTAATGGCTACCTCACCTTGAGGGGTGAGCAAGCGAAATTGTGCACAGCCGGCTCTGTCTAATTGAATATCTCGTGCCTGATACGCTTTATGCTCACCAAAATAAACTAAGGGGTAGTGTTCTTTCCACAGCTTACAAAAGGGGCTGGCACCATTAGCAATGGCTACCCCGCCTTCTACTAAGCCTGAATAGATTTCCCCTTTCGCTTGTGCCACCCCCTCCAAAGAGCCAAAGCCTTCTAAGTGTGAGGCTTCCACATTATTAATAATGGCCACATGAGGTTGGGTTAAAGAACTGGTCCAAGCGATTTCACCCACATGGTTCGCTCCTAGCTCAACAACGGCGAAATCTGTATCTGCGGTGAGCTGGCATAAGGTAAGAGGCACGCCGATTTCATTGTTTAAATTACCTTCGGTGGCCAGCACTTGGCCTTTTTGGCGCAATATAGAGGCGGCCATTTCTTTTACCGTGGTTTTGCCACAACTGCCGGTAATGGCTAATACTTTGGCGCTACTTTGTTCGCGAACTAAGCCTCCTAGCACGCCCAGCGCTAACCGCGCATCGGCGACCTTTATTTGGGCCACCGTATCGGGCACGCTTAACCAGCGCTCCACTAATAGGGCATCAGCGCCTTGCGCTAGCGCATCAGCGACAAAGTCATGACCATCAAAACGCTCGCCTGTTAAGGCGACAAATAGCGTGCCGGCACTGAGTCGCTGTCGGCTGTCAGTCGTCACGCGCGTTACTAAGCGGTCTGCTCCGCGTAGCTCTCCGCCGGAGGCGTCAGCTATTTGGCTTAATGTTAGCGCTATCATAAATTCGCTCCCAATAACGCCGCGACCGTTTCGCGATCGCTATAATGTATTTTTTCGCTGCCCACTATCTGGTAATCCTCATGGCCTTTACCGGCCACTAAAATAATATCGTCCGCGCTTGCTTGTGCGATAGCATAAGCAATAGCGTCGGCTCGATTGTGCACCACCGGCACTGAGTCTGGCGCGCTTAATCCTTGGCGCATATCGTTAATAATATTGCTGGCCGACTCAGTACGAGGATTATCTTCAGTCAGTACCACGCAGTCTGCCCCTTGCTCGGCGGCGGCGGCCATTAGCGGGCGCTTACCTTTATCTCGGTCTCCGCCACAACCCACTACACACCATAATTGACCTTGGCAGTGCTGGCGCAAGGCGTTTAGTACTTGCTCTAAGGCATCGGGCGTATGAGCATAATCTACAATCACTAACGGCTGTTGCGGGGCGCGAAATGACTCCATGCGCCCTTCTATGCCCGATAATTGCGCCGCAGTGGCTAATAATCGCTCAAAGGGCTCGCCCAACGCTAATAACGCGCCCATGGCGGCCAATAGATTAGCCACATTGAAGCTGCCCATCAGGGGGGCGAATAATACACCATTGCCCCAATCAGAGTTAATGGTCACTTGCATGCCATCGCCAGAAAAGCGCACCGTTTCCGCGACAATTTGTTTACCGCTAAAATCACTCAGCCGTCCATGCAAGCTATAAGCAATGGCATCGGGATAGTGTACCAACCAGCGACGACCCAGCTGATCGTCGGCATTTATCACCCGTGCCTGCTGACACAATTCAAATAATTGGCGCTTAGCCGCGGCGTACTCTGCCATAGTGGCGTGATAATCTAGGTGATCACGACTGAGATTAGTGAACACGGCCACCTTAAACTGCAGTGCTGCCACTCGGTGTTGATGCAAGCCATGAGAAGAGACCTCCATCGCCACTCGCTTGGCACCCGCCCTTTGTAAAGCAGCCAGTTGCGCTTGGATCGCTAAAGGCGAGCCGGTGGTATTTATTGCCGGCGTTAAGTGGCCATAAAGGCCATTACCTAGGGTGCCCATTACCCCAGCAGGAGTGCCCAACAAGTCGCTCCAATTAGCAATAATTTGGCTAACTGTGCTCTTACCATTGGTGCCGGTCACGCCTACTACTGGCAAAGCAGCAGACATATCGCCATAAAATAACCCACCTAACAAAGACACCTGCTGAGCGAGCTGATAGACATTCAGTAAACGAGGATCATCAGCCACTAGGCCTGCTTGCTCGGGATGCGCTACCTCAACTAATACGCCGGCGGCGCCTTGGGCGAGTGCTGTTTCTATATATTGCCGCCCATCTTGCACTTGTCCTTGAATGGCAATAAATAAGCAGCCAGGCACCACGGCCCGGCTATCTAGTGTGATCGCAGTGATAGGAATGGCCGGCGCCGTGTGTCCTAGCGCTTGGGCTAACTCTCTAAGTGTGAGGGACACGTTTTGCCTCCTGACCTGCTAAGTTAAATTGTTCATCTTTGGCACCATCGGGGCGAATATTCATTAATTGCAGCGCGCCACTCATCACCTCAGCAAACACCGGCGCCGCCACTTGCCCACCATAATATTGATCACCTTGTGGCTCATTCATCACTACCACCATAGCCAGTCGCGGATCACTAATGGGCGCCACGCCGGCAAATAAGCCTACGTAATCGTTACCATAACCGCCGGCGATAGCTTTGCGCGAGGTACCCGTTTTGCCACCCACACGATAGCCCGGAATAGCGGCGTTCCCTGCAGTCCCGCCCGGGCCTACCACAGCTTCTAACATCTTGAGTACTGAGTCGGCGTGCTGTTTAGGGATAACCTGCTCCCCCTTAGGGGGTTGTTCTCGCTTAAGAATACTGAGTGGAAACCGCACGCCACCGTTGGCGATAACGGCGTACGCTTGCGCTAGCTGTAAGGGCGTTACTGTTAAGCCATAACCAAAGGATAAGGTGGCTTTTTCAATATCTGACCAGCGACGACGCTGCGGCACTAAGCCTGGGCTTTCGCCCACCAGACCGGTACCCGAGTCAATTCCCAACCCAAAGCGATATAAGGTGTCGATTAACTGTTCTGGCGTTTCTTGTAATGCCATTCGTACCATGCCCATATTAGAAGAGCGCATTAACACCGTTTCTACGCTAATTGGGCCTAAGTTGCGCGTATCTGACACCCGCTTGCCGCCAAGGCGCATCCAGCCCGGACTGGTATCAATAATAGAATTAGCATTGACCACGCCGTTTTCTAAGGCACTCACTACAATGAGCGGCTTTAAAGTAGAGCCGGGCTCATAAGCATCGGTCGCCGCGCGATTACGCGCGCGAAAACTTTGATACTGGCCACGGTTATTAGGATTAAATGACGGGCTATTGACCATGGACAAGACTTCGCCGCTTTTTACATCAATTAATACCAGAGAGGCAGAAGTGGCACGGTAATACTCACTGGCACGCTTTAGCGAGCGATAGGCTAAGGCTTGGATGCGTTGATCAATACTCAGCTGAATATTATTGGCTTGGCGCGCTTCTGACACCACGCCTAAGTCTTCAATAATGCGCCCTGTTCTATCTTTGCGAACGCGACGCTCGCCCGCTTGTGCCGTTAGCCAGTCATTGTAACTGCGCTCAATGCCTTCTATGCCGTTACCATCGATATTGGTCATGCCCACCATATGGGCATTAATTTCCCCAGTGGGATAAAAGCGCCGTTCTTCGGGGCGCAGGTGAACCCCAGGTAGACGCAATTTTCTAATGTATTCTGCCACCGCTGGCGTAACTTGGCGCTGTAAATAAACAAAGCGACGCTTAGGGTTTTCTACCTGTTTCAGTAATTTTTCTCGTGGCACGCCCAATACATCCGCTAGCGCCTGCCAAGCTTGTTCTTTTTTTAAACTCTGCTCACCATGCACTTGTTTAGGATCTGCCCATACCGCTTGTACCGGTACCGATACCGCTAACTCTTCCCCGTTCCTATCCATTACCATGCCGCGCGTAGTGCTGGTTACGGCGGTGCGCAAGGAGCGCATATCGCCCTCCATGCGCAACCGATCCGGCGACACCACTTGTATCCAAGCTGCGCGAGCAAATAAGGAGGCAAACGCCACCACAATAAAGGCACAGACGGTTAGGAAGCGCCAGCTCGTTAAAAGCGGCTCTTTTTTAGCTTGCTTGCGCCGTCTCATTGTTGCACCACCAGTTTTTCCTCGGCCGGGGCAGGTCGTTTCATACCCAGTTTATCTCGTGCTAGCAGCTCTATGCGGCTGTGCTCCATTAGTGTGTTTTGCTCTAACAGTAAATGACGCCATTCAATATCCAGCCGGTCTTGCTCAGCCATGAGCTCGTTATATTCACTGGTGAGCTGGCGCGTTCCTTGAGTGATCACAATCACGATGAGTGCCGAGCCAATGGTAATAGCGGCTAATAATAACAGCCATTTATAGCGTAATAAGTCTTGGCCAATTTCTTTGGCAAGATTCACTCTAGCGCTTCTCACTGCTCATTATCCAAGCGCTTTGCCACCCGCAGTACTGAGCTACGAGAGCGAGGGTTAGCGGCCACTTCTTCACGAGTCGGCTTTTGCGCTTTACCGAGGCTTTTTAATAAGCGCCCTGTCGATAATTGAGCTTCGGTGAGCGGTAATCCAGGAGGGAGCTCTGGGCCTTGTTCGTGCTTGCGAATAAAGCGCTTGACGATGCGATCTTCTAAGGAGTGAAAACTAATCACCGATAAGCGCCCCTGGGGCGCTAATACTTCCAGTGCGCCGGCCAGTGCTTGTCCAATCTCCTCGAGCTCACCATTAATATGAATACGGATCGCTTGAAAACTTCGCGTAGCCGCATGTTTGTGTTTATCTTTACTGGGGCTGACGCGCGCTATCATTTGTGCCAGAGCTCGCGTGCGAGTATAGGGTTCAGTCGCGCGATCAAAGACAATAGCGCGGGCAATTTTACGAGCAAATTTTTCTTCACCGTAATTTTTTAATACCCACGTAATATCATCTTCGCTGGCCTCGGCTAACCATTGTGCCGCACTTTGCCCCGTGGTCGTGTCCATGCGCATATCTAGCGGACCATCTTTTTGAAAGCTAAAGCCCCGCTCTGCTTCATCTAACTGTGGAGAAGAAACGCCTAAGTCCAACAGAACGCCGTCAATCTTTTTCGTTAAGCCCAGCTCGGCCATCATGCTCGCCAGCTGAGAAAAAGGACCATGGAGAATTTTAAAACGCGGGTCAGTAATAGTGGCGGCTTCAGCTATGGCTTGCGGGTCGCGGTCAATGGCGAATAAGCGCCCATTTGGACCTAATTGAGAGAGGATGTGGCGAGAATGGCCACCGCGGCCAAAGGTGCCATCTACGTAAATACCATCAGGTTTAATGTCTAAGCCAGCCACCGCTTCGTGTAGCAAAACCGTAATATGTGTGTGTTGTTGGCTCATGTTATAACCCAAAATCCCGCAGTCGTGCGGATGTATTCCAGTCTTCATCAGGAAGAAGCTGCAAGTCATCGCTAATTTGTTGTTGCCAGCGCCGCTCATCCCAAATTTCAAACTTATTGAGTTGCCCCGCCAGCATAATTTTCTTTTCCAGCCCTGCGTGTTGGCACAAGGGTCTGGGAATTAATAAACGTCCTTGGCTATCTAATTCGCATTCGCTGGCATGGCCAAGCAATACCCGTTGCAGCCGCCGCTCTTGAGGGTCCATACGAGAAAGTAAGCGGAGTTTTTTTCTATTTGCTCCCACTCAGAAAGAGCATAGAGCAACAAACAGGGTTCAAAGATATCTACCGTGCACACTAAAATACCGTCCGCTTCTTCGCGAAATTTTTCTCGATATCGAGTCGGTATTGCCAAGCGGCCTTTGCTGTCTAGGCTGATGGCGTGTGTACCACGCAGCATTATGAGTCCTTAAAGACCAGTTTGTTCCACAAAAACCACTTTTCCCCACTTCGCTAGATTGTAAGGAGGCAAGGGAGGCATTTCAAGCAAGCTAAATAGAAAAAGACCCTGAAAAGAGTCAGGTTGTGTATTCGTGCGGTTCTTGGGTCTCAGTTGGGTTCTAATAACCCCATAAAGCGCGAATAGGACGACATAATGAAAAAACGCAGCCGAAGCTGCGTTTTAAAAGTAGGTGGAGTTAGCTTGTAAGCCGGGTTTTGTCTCAAGCAAGCTCGAGTGATAATCATTCCTCTAGGCCAGCAATCGCTCACTGGCTCAAGCAACCTACCCGCCTCCAGCGCGGGCCGCGCCCATGGAGGCCTATTTGGTCTTGCTCCGGGTGGAGTTTACCGTGCCACGAACTGTTGCCAGCCGCGCGGTGCGCTCTTACCGCACCCTTTCACCCTTACCTGTGCCCGAAGGCCATCGGCGGTTTACTCTCTGCTGCACTGGTCGTGAGCTCGCGCTCCCCAGGCGTTACCTGGCACCCTGCCCTATGGAGCCCGGACTTTCCTCCCCTTCGCCCGTATGCCCAAAGGCACAACGACAAAGCAGCGATTATCCAGCTAACTCCGGCGCGGATTGTACACTAGCCATTAGGCTGACGCTAGCTCTTCTGGCTGCTATATGCCATACGAAATAAGCTGTACGTCCCCACTCACACCCAATTTATTTAACGGATAACGTAGAGCGTTATTAAAGCCCGTTCTCTAGTCCGTACTTATATAATGCATTCTTCTTTGAGCCATGGATCTCGGCGGTGAGCGCGGCGGCTTTCTTTAACGGCAGCTCACTACACAATAAACGCAGCGTGCGCAGCACAGGAGCTGCTAACTCATCTTCAACGCTGGCTCGATAGCCGGCGACCATCAAGACAATTTCTCCACGACTACGGTTACTGTCTTGCTTAAGCCATGTCAGCATTTCAGCAGCGGGTAAGCTGTGAATAGACTCAAAGGTTTTCGTCACTTCTCGGGCCACCACCACTTGGCGGTCGTCGCCCAACACCGCTACTAGTGCGGCCACACTATCAATTAAGCGTCGCGGCGACTCATAAAAAATTAAGGTGCGGCCTTCTTCTTTTAATTGTTCAATTTTATCTAGCCGCGCTTTTTCTTTAGCGGGTAGAAAGCCTTCAAAAGCAAAGCGATCTGTGGGTAAGCCTGCAGCAGATAACGCCGTGATCGCCGCACAAGGACCAGGCAGTGCGATGACTTGAATGCCCGCTTCACGACACCGATTGACCAAGTGATAACCAGGATCACTGATCAGCGGCGTACCCGCGTCTGAGACTAAGGCGATACGTTGTCCATCCAAGAGCCGCGCCACTAGCTGTTCGGATTTATATTGTTCATTATGATCGTGCAAGGCCCAAGTGGAGGTATTAATCTGGTAATGAGATAGCAGTTTGGCCGTATGACGGGTATCTTCACAGGCTATTAAATCAACCTCTTGTAATGTATCCAGTGCACGCTGGCTGATATCATTCAAATTTCCGATAGGGGTTGGCACTATATAAAGTGCAGCGGCTTGGCTCATGAGGACTCCTGTCAAGTAATTGTTTCACCGTCATGGCCCTATTAATATAGGGAGTAGAATGGCACAGCTTGGGATGAAAGGGATTGGCTACATTACATCAACGCAAGAGTGTATCACGGCTATTATGCACCATGGTGCTTTCATATTTACTGCTCGCCTGTGGCAGCGGCATGGTTTCACAACCCCTACCAGATGCGCCGCCTAAGATGTTTGGCACGCTGGAATTAAGTGCTGAGCAATATCTTAAGTATGCGCACAAGGCCTCGCCAAAGGATGCCTTTAGCTGGCAGGTACTCGCCATTCGCACTTGGTTACAAGAAAAGGAGCTAGCAAAAGCCACTAAACAGCTCACCCAATTACGAAGCTCAGCCACGCCAGAGCAAACTCCCGTTATTGATTTACTCGCAGCAGAGCTAGCACTGGCAAATAATGATGCCCAGCAAGCACAGCAGCTCTTAGAAGCGATTAACCGCGACTCGCTTAAGCCCAGTGCGCTAAATTATTATTTTTTACAACAAGCCCATCGCTTTGAGCAACAACATAAGCCCATTGCCGCCGCCGATATGTTGGTAGCACGGCATGAGAAATTAGCAGGAGCAAGACAGCAGGCGAACCTAGAGCGTATTTATGCGCTACTCGCGCCGCTCTCTAGCGAAAGCTTACATGAGGCGTTAAACGAAGAGTATCAAGACGATACTCAGGGTTGGTTACGCTTAATGGCGATTTTAAACTCCCCCACTAGCAATAACAAACAGCGCGATTGGCAACTCAATTCATGGCGTAGCAGTTATCCCAAGCACCCTGGAGGATATTATTTGCCAGAGGATTTAGAGCGCACGCCCACGCTCACTACTTATCAGCCAAGCCATATTGCGGTGTTACTGCCCTTAAGTGGTCAGTTAGCCAGCCAAGCGGACGCCATTCGTAATGGCATTTTGCAGGCGCATCAAGGTCAAAGCTCTACCCTGAGCTTCTTTGATACCGCCACAGACATGAGTCGGCTTTACCAAGAGCTACAAAGTGCAGGCGCCGATTTTATTATTGGTCCATTACTAAAAGATAATATTGCGGCACTGGATATATTAGATCCCGCCATGCCGCAGTTGGCGCTAAATCGCCCGCCTAATAACCAAGAGTTAGCGCATCGCTATTACTTTGCCTTATCTCCGGAAAGTGAAGCGGCAGAAGGCGCACTGCATCTGTGGGAGCAAGGCCATCGTCAACCTTTAGTCTTTGCTCCTGGTAATGCCTTAGGTAAACGCAGTGCAGCCGAATTTAACCGTCGCTGGCAACAACTCAGTGGCCAGCCGGCACGCGTCGCTTACTTTAGTAGTAAGCAAGCCATAGAAGCGGATGTGCGCCGCGCACTCAATACCTCAGCCCCCAAAAATACTGACGGCGATGCTATCGCCAGTGGCGCTATCGACTCAGTATTTATGGCCTCTAACGCCACTGAAACGCGCTTTATTTTGCCCTACTTTGACTTTGTACGAGATAGCCGCAAACAACGCCTCCCTACCTACGTCACTTCGCGCAGCTTTATTCCAGGTGGGCAAGCACCGATGAAAGAGCTTAATGGCGTGATGTTGGCAGACATGCCTTGGATCTTTGACCAAGAAGACCCGCTAAGAGCCACAGTCGAGCTACAATGGCCCAATAGTAGTAGCTCTTGGCTACGGCTATTTGCACTGGGTTATGATGCGCTAAGTTTACTCCCTCGCCTGCCAGAGCTCAGCACTCAAGGTGGTGCTGTGCCTGGTTTAACCGGTGATCTTAGCGTTAATGAACAAGGGGTCATTGAGCGGCGCTTACAATGGATGGAGTATCAGGATGGCGACTGGCAAATCGAAGGCATGGCAGCACCTGATGCAGCAGGGGAAGACTTTAGCCTCGACCCTGAGCTGGAAGCTGAACTTAAAGAAGAGCTCAAACAAAACGCCAGATAAGCGCCACCGCCTCCCATCTAGCCAAGAGGTAGGGGACGAATTTGAACACCAAGCTGAGCAGTTTTTATTAGCGCAAGGCTTGGTACTAATACAACGTAATTATTGGTGCAAGCTGGGCGAGATAGACCTAATTATGGCCAGTGGCGACACCTTAGTCTTTATTGAGGTGCGTTATCGTCGTCAAGCAGATTTTGGCGGCGCGCTGGCCTCAATTACGCCTGCGAAACAACAAAAACTGCGCCGCGCCGCCTTAAATTACATGCAAGCTCAGCGTCTCAATGAGGCCGCTCAAGCTTGTCGCTTTGATGTGATCGCCTTTGAAGGCTCTGCACTTCATTGGCTAGAAAACGCCTTTTAAGGATCAACTATGCAAGACGAGATTAAAGCCAGCTTTACCGAGAGCATTCAAACCAAAATTGCGGCAGCCGAAGCCTTACCCGATGATATTTTAGCGGCAGCCCAAATGATGGTGATGTGCTTATTAAATGGCAATAAGTTACTGGTGTGTGGCAACGGCGGCTCTAATGCCCTAGCACAATTATTTGTTAGCGAGTTGATTAACCGCTACGAAACAGAGCGCCCTGCACTGCCAGCAATTTGCTTAACACTCGATACCAGCAGTATTAGCGCGATTGCGGTGGACCAGCACTTTGATGAAGCTTATGGCCGCCAAATTCGCGCCCTCGGCCAAGAAGGTGACGTCTTAGTCGTTATCTCTACCACGGGCAATAGCCGTAACCTAATTAAAGCCGCAGAAGCCGCGCTGAGCCGGGATATGACCATAGTGGCGCTTACGGGTAAAGACGGCGGCGAGCTCGCTGGATTATTGGGCCCTAACGATGTAGAAATTCGCGTCCCGGCACTACGCGCGCCCCGTATTCATGAGGTGAACTTACTCACCTTACATTGTTTGTGTGACTTAATTGATCGCACTCTCTTTCCTCAAGAAGAAGATGACTCATGAAAGCTAAATTAATCACCACTCTCTCACTCTCTTTATTATTACAAGGCTGTGCTGGCGTACTGTTAGCCGGTGCCGGCACTGGCGTAGCTTCACTGACCGACCGACGCGCAGTGTCCACGCAAGTCAGTGATCATGCCATAGATGTACGCGCCACTCACCGCTTAAGCACCACTCAACCTCTAGCGGAAAAAAGCCGAGTGGTCGTGATCACCACTAAAGGTAAAAGTTTACTGCTTGGGCAAACGCCTACTCCGGAGTTAAGCCAACAGGCAGAAGAAATAGTGAAAGATATTCCGGGTGTGGAAGAGGTGTTTAATGAGTTGCGTATTACTCCCCCGCTGGATATTACTGCGCGTAGCCAAGACTCAGTGTTAACTTCGAAGGTTAAAAGTACGCTATTAGCAGAAAAAAATATCGATGGCACTAAAGTAAAAGTGGTCACTGAAGCGCACGAGGTATTCTTGATTGGCTTAGTGACCCAAAAAGAAGCAGATATCGCCGTTAAACTGGCAAGAAATGTGTCTGGTGTAAAACGGGTTATTACCGTGTTTGAATTTATTCAAGCCGCGCCCTAAAGACTCATTAACTTAGTAGCATAAAAAAACGCAGCCTTGGCTGCGTTTTTAAATAATAAAGCCAAGTGGCTACTTAACGACTCGTAAGTTTGGCTTACCTTTTTTAGGCGGTGTGGGTGGATCCTCTGGCTCAGTGGTTGACAGGCTATCTAGTGCCTCATCGGCATCTACACTTTCTAACCAAGCATCATAAGCATCTTCAGGCGGGAAAAAGGTGCCAGCACCGTTTTCTCGCGCTTGAATCGACACCACGGCTGCCATCGGTATATAAACCTGAAAGGGCGAGCCGCCAAACCGTGCGCTGAAACTCACCGCATCATTATCCATATGTAGACCAACAACCGCTGACGGTGCGATATTGAGCACAATTTGGTCATCTTTTACATATTGCTGCGGCACCTCAGTATGAGGAATAACGGCATTCACCAATAAATGAGGAGTCAGCTCGTTATCTAATAACCAATCATAAAAGGCACGCAACAAATAAGGACGGCTGGGTGTCAGATTCTCCATAATTAAATCTTACCGCCAATATCGCGCTCAGCTTCCGTCATTGAAGCTTGATACGACTCACGCTCAAACAAACGTATCATGTAGCCTTTCAGCTCTTTTGCACCCCGTCCAGAAAGCTCAATACCGAGCGATGGCAAACGCCATAATAGCGGCGCCATGTAGCAATCCACCAAGCTAAACTCTTCACTCATAAAGTAAGGATATTCAGCAAATACCGGTGCTACTGCCAATAAGGCCTCGCGCAACTCTTTGCGAGCTTCATCGGCTTTTTCATTACGCTGAATGCGCTCTACCAATGAATACCAGTCTTGTTTAATACGGTGCATCATTAGGCGACTGTTGCCCCGCGCGACCGGATAAACTGGCATTAGAGGCGGGTGAGGAAAGCGCTCATCCAAGTATTCCATGATAATGTCAGACTCATACAGTACTAGCTCGCGATCGACTAAAGTCGGTAGCGTTCCGTAAGCATTGAGCTCGAGCATATCTTCAGGAAGGGCATCTAATTCTACTTGAGTGATTTCTACACTCACCCCTTTCTCCGCCAATACAATACGTACTTGATGGCTGTAAATATCTTCCGCACCCGAAAATAGCGTCATGATAGAGCGTTTATTAGCCGCAACTGCCATTAGATCCTCCATAAATCATAAACAGGAACGGCAATGAAGCGTTTTGCCTCATTGCCGTCTCCAAGGTTAGCTTAGACGATGTCTAATCAGTGTACGTCACGCCAGTATTCTTTCTTCAACAGGTAACCGAAGATAAAGAAGATAACTAAAAAGCCCAGTACCCAGTAACCCATACGATGACGTTCTAACTTAACCGGATCAGCAGAATAAGCTAAGAAATTCACTATGTCTAACACAGCGGCATCATATTCATCAGGACTCAGTTCACCGTTGCCGGCCACTTCAATCCCAACTGGTACTTCTACTTCTTCACCATCAATGGTGCGAGTTTCCAATTTAACCGTGGTTGCGCCTTGTAAAGGTTCCAAGACATGAGGCATACCTACCGAAGGAAACACTGTGTTATTCACACCAAATGGGCGACTTTCGTCTTTATAGAAAGAGCGCAAATAGGTATATAACCAGTCAGTACCACGCACGCGTGCTACCAGTGTTAAATCCGGCGGTGGTGCACCAAACCATTCGGCTGCATCTTTTTCAGGGATAGAGTTTTTCATTAAATCCCCAATTGCAACACCGGTAAAATTAAGGTTGGCTTGCATCACCTCTTCAGGAATACCCAAGTCTTCAGCCACGCGATTATAGCGCTGATACTGAGTACTATGGCAACCTGCACAGTAGTTCATGAATAACTTAGCGCCATTTTGTAATGAGGCTTGGTCACTCAAGTCATAATTCGCTTTGTCTAGCTTAGCCGCCCCTGAGGCAAAAGCCACGGCAGGCAGCAAGGCGAGTACAGCAATGATTAACTTCTTCATTAGAATGTGACCCTCTCTGGCAGCGGCTTAGTTCTTTCGTTTTTACTGTAGAAGAACAACAGTACAAAGAAAGCGAAGTAGCCTAATGAACATATCTGTGCAACCAGCGTCAACACCGGAGTAGAAGGCAAAGTACCTAACACGCCTAAGATAAAGAAGCAGATTACAAACTGAGTAATGTTCAATAAATGCAGCTTGCTACGGTAGCGGAATGAGCGCACCTTGCAGCGGTCTAACCACGGCAGCAAGAACAACACCACAATCGACAGCCCCATTAAGATAACACCCGTTAGCTTATCAGGAACCGCGCGCAAGATGGCGTAGAAAGGTGTGAAGTACCATACCGGAGCTATGTGCTCTGGTGTCTTCAAACTATTTGCCGCTTCAAAGTTTGGTGCTTCTAAGAAATAGCCACCACCATCAGGCATAAAGAAGATAAAGAAGGCAAAGATGAACAAGAAGCCAGCGACACCGACTACGTCTTTCACTGTGTAGTAAGGGTGGAACGGAATCGCATCTTTTGGCCAGCCTTTTTCGTCTTTTACTTTCTTAATATCGATACCATCTGGATTGTTTGAACCCACTTCGTGCAGCGCTACTATGTGTAAGAACACCAGTATCACTAACACTAACGGCAAGGCGATAACGTGTAAGGCAAAGAAACGATTCAGTGTGGCACCTGAGATAACATAGTCACCGCGGATCCACAGCGTTAAATCATCGCCAATCACCGGAATAGCACCGAAGAGTGAGATAATAACCTGTGCACCCCAGTACGACATCTGTCCCCAAGGTAGCAAGTAGCCCATAAAGGCTTCGGCCATTAATACCAAGAAGATTAACATACCGAACAGCCACAGCAATTCACGGGGCTTTTGGTAAGAGCCGTAAATCAGGCCGCGAAACATGTGCATATACACAACGACGAAGAAAGCAGAGGCACCAGTACTGTGCATATAACGCAGCAACCAGCCGTATTCCACATCACGCATTATGTATTCAACAGAGGCAAATGCGCCCTCACCAGAGGGGTTGTAGTTCATCGTTAACCACACACCCGTTAGCAGTTGGTTAACCAGCACTAACATGGCTAGGGAGCCGAAGAAATACCAGAAGTTAAAGTTTTTCGGTGCCGGATACTGACCTACGTGCTTGTTGTAGGTCGCCGTCATCGGGATCCGTTCGTCGATCCAGTTTACGAATTTACCCAGCATACTTAGGCTCCTTCACCGTCTTCGCCCACTAAAATCGTGGAATCGTTGACATAGTAATAGGGGGGGATCACCAGGTTTAACGGAGCAGGTACGCTTTTGAAAACGCGCCCAGCCATATCAAACTTGGAACCGTGACAAGGACAGAAGAAACCCGCGGTTACGCCCTTAACTTGTTCACCAAATGAATCTGGTAAATAGGTTGGCGAACAACCTAGGTGAGTACAAATACCTACTGTCACCAATAACTCAGGCTTAATTGAGCGGTATTCATTCTGTGCGTAATCAGGCTGCTGAGGTTCCTCTGAATGAGGGTCTCGCAGTTGTTCATCAAGCTTGGTCAATGAATCAAGCGTAGCTTGGTTACGACGGACCACCCACACGGGTTTTCCTCGCCACTCTACACGGATTAACTGACCCGGTTCAATTTTGCTGATATCTACTTCCACTGGAGCCCCGGCAGCTTTCGCTTTTGCGCTGGGATTCCATGAAGCAATAAAAGGTACAGCGGCAAAAGCAGCTCCTACCCCACCCACTACGGTAGTGGACCAGGTCAGAAATCTGCGGCGACCGGTACTAACTGGCGCATTGCTCATCCAAAAACTCTCCCATTTGGTCTCCGCGCGTTATTGTTTTTTTCCATGCTTCGAGACGGCTGTGACAACTGCGGCGGATATTATGGTTTCAATTGCCACAAAAAACCCTGAAATTCTAAAGAAAAATGCCTTCTTTTACAAGGACTGGGGGAAGTGGCAGTAAATGATTTGTGATCAAAAGGCTTTTTATTTAAAACAAAAACTGATATCGCCAAATAATCGCGTTTTGAGATATAAAAAAGCCCGGGTAAACCCCGGGCTTTTGTTGTAAAACGCAGTCCCAATTAACGCTTGGAGAACTGAGGGCGTTTACGTGCTTTATGCAGACCCACTTTCTTACGTTCCACTTTACGAGCGTCACGAGTAACAAAGCCTGCTTTGCGCAATGAACTGCGCAGGGTCTCATCGAATTGCATCAGAGCACGAGTAATGCCGTGACGAATTGCGCCAGCTTGACCAGAAATACCACCACCAGCAACGGTGATGTACAGGTCAAATTTTTCTGTCATCTCAACCAATTCTAATGGCTGGCGAACTACCATGCGGGCAGTTTCGCGACCAAAATACTGATCTAATGAACGTTTGTTGATAACGATGTTACCGCTACCTGGTTTTACGAATACACGAGCCGTTGAGCTTTTACGACGACCGGTACCGTAGTATTGAGTTTCTGCCATTTGCCTAATCCCGCCTTAGATGTCCAGTACTTGAGGTTGTTGCGCAGCGTGGTTGTGCTGAGCACCGCTGAAGACTTTCATCTTACGGAACATAGCACGACCCAGAGGGCCACGAGGCAGCATGCCGCGAACGGCAGACTCAATCACCATCTCAGGCTTGCGAACAATCAGTTTTTCAAAGCTAATTGACTTCAAACCACCCGGGAAACCGGAGTGAGAATAGTAAATTTTGCCTTCGGCTTTATTGCCGGTTACCTGAATTTTCTCAGCATTTACTACAACGATGTAATCGCCACAGTCAACATGCGGAGTATATTCCGGCTTATGCTTACCACGCAGACGAAGCGCAATCTCAGTGGCCAAACGACCTAGAGTTTTGCCTTCTGCATCAACAACATACCAGTCACGCTTTACGGTATCTGGCTTAGCAACAAAAGTTTTCATGGATTAACCCAAAATACTTAGATGAATTATACACTTGCGCACTTGCGCAAAACACGAGCAAACACATACCCCTTCGAGTATCAGTCTGTTTACAGTGATGCCGTCCGTTAGACAGCAGTGTAACGTGGGCTGGGCGATTATAGGTAAAGTTGCCGTAATAATCACCTACTAATTTCAATGCCCATTAAAAAGAGTAAGCTCGCCCAACCCCTTCCTCGCATCATGCCCTGATACGGGGGCGGCTATTGTGACTAACTAAGGGGCTCTCTGGCAAGATATTCATGAGATTGCATTTCAATGAGTCGCGATAAGGTACGTTTAAATTCAAATTCGAGTTGCCCGCCTTGATAAAGTTCAGCCATGGGCACCGCCGCTGAGATAATTAACGTGACCCTCTTTTCATAAAACTCATCCACTAAGGCTATAAAGCGGCGCGCAGCATCACTACTTTGTGCGTCCATACTCACCACATTGGCTAGCAAGACCGTATGATAACGCCGAGCTAGCTCAATATAATCGTTTGCAGAGCGTGGCGTACAACACAGCTCTTCATACTCTATATATAGCACTCCCTCACTGCGCGCCAGCGTGACTAACGGGCGGTGATTAATGACTATCTCTTCTTCCCAGCTAATATCACCGCTACTTAATTGAGCAAAGTACTGCGCTAATGCGGCTTCAGCTTCGGCGTTGAGTGGCCAATGATATAAATTGGCTTGTTGTAAAGTACGCAAACGATAGTCAACGCCTGAGTCCACATTGAACACAGCACAATGTTGTTTAATTAAGGCAATGGCGGGTAAGAAACGTGAACGCTGTAAGCCATGGCGGTATAAGTCATCGGGAGGAATATTAGAGGTTGCCACTAAGGTAATACTTTCAGCGAATAAATATTCGAATAAGGTTCCCAAAATCATGGCATCCGTAATATCGGACACAAAAAACTCATCAAAACAAATAATACGGGTGCGCGCCGCAATTTGCGCCGCCACTGCTTGCAGTGGGTCTGCTTGGCCTTGCAACTCAGTTAAGTCTTGATGCACTTGCTGCATAAAGTGATGAAAATGTACTCTTAACTTATTAGGAAAGGGTAAACAGTCATAAAAAGTGTCCATAAGATAAGTCTTGCCGCGCCCGACTCCTCCCCATAAATACACGCCTTGTACCGGTTGTGGGCGAGGCGGGCTTTGCTGTGTTATTTTTTGCCAAAAACTCGCCTTAGGCGCCACAGGTTGCGGCTTTTGCAAGTCGTTAAACAGCCGCTGCAAATGCTGCACTGCTAGCGCTTGGGTATCATCTTGCATAAAATCAGGACGAGCTAAGTCCGCCTGATATCGTTGTTGAGGGCTCATCAGCGGCATCATTAATTTAAGTGAGGGACTTACTAGTGTACTGATTTTATGTAAATAGAGACACTTAGCTAATCGGTGGCTTAATTTCCATATGGCGTAGCCCACCCACACAAAAGTGGCATGCCAAGCGCTTATCGTGTTAATTAGTAGAGAATATGGAACTAGTTAGCGTGTTATATAGTCTCAAATCACACTTTTCTGTTGGCTTTTACTTTTATTAATCGTTAGTTATCCAGTTAGACTTTTAGGAGCATGTGCATGAAATCTCGACTCCCTTTATTATCTGTCCTAGCACTGAGTATTAGCTTGGCAGTGATCCCCACCGCGCAAGCTGCACTGCCACTAAGCGCTGCCAATGATATTCGAAGCTTAGCGCCAGTCGTAGAAAAAGTATCACCGGGGGTAGTTAATATTTCCGTGTCGGGTAATAAAGTGAGTCGCCAAGCTTTACCCGAGCCTTTTCGTTTTTTCTTCGGCCCTGAGATGCAAGGCCAGCAAGTACAAGAGCGTCCTTTTCAAGCCCTCGGCTCTGGGGTGATCATAGATGCGAAAAAAGGCTATGTGATCACCAATAATCACGTTATCTCTGATGCTGATAAAATTTTAATTACTCTAATCGATGGTCAAGAATATGAAGCTGAGCTTATTGGCAGTGATAAGCAAAGTGATATTGCGCTACTAAAAGTAGATGCCAAAGATTTAGTAGAAATTGAGTTCTCCGACTCTGATCAACTGCGGGTAGGCGATTTTGCTATCGCTATCGGCAATCCTTTTGGACTGGGCCAAACGGTAACCTCGGGTATTATTAGTGCCCTAGGTCGCTCTGGCTTAAATGTGGAAAACTTAGAAAACTTTATTCAAACTGATGCTGCCATTAACTCCGGCAACTCAGGCGGTGCCTTGCTGGACTTAGAAGGTAAGTTAGTAGGCATTAACACCGCGATTTTAGGGCCAAATGGTGGCAATATTGGTATTGGTTTTGCTATTCCTGCCAACATGGTGAGAAGCTTAATCGATCAAATTATTGAATTTGGTGAAGTGCGCCGCGGCGTGCTAGGCGTCATGGGTGGCGAGCTGACCTCTGAATTAGCCCGCACCTTTGGTTATCGTAGTCAGCATGGTGCTTTTGTGAGTCAGGTGTTAGAAGGCTCATCGGCGGCTGAGGCGGGCCTAAAAGCCGGCGATATTATTATTAGCCTCGATGGTAAAGCCATCCGTTCTTTTGCTGAGCTGCGCGCTAAAGTCGCCACTATGGGCGCAGATAAAACCGTCACCTTGGGTATTTTTCGCGATGGTAAAAAACAAGAAACAAAAGTGACCTTGGCCCATAGCGAAGATGAAAGTTTGTCCGCTGATACCCTAAATGAAGCACTAGAGGGCGCAACGCTGGCTAAAACTACGGCCAAAGATAAGGTGAAAGGCGTAAAAATTACTGAAGTAGCGCCCCGCTCCCCCGCCGCCCGCTCTGGCTTAGAAAAAAATGATGTCATCATTGGTGTTAACCGCAAACGCATCACAGACTTAAATGATTTGCGAAAAATTATTGAAGCCAAGCCCGAGGTCATTGCGCTCAATATTCAGCGCGGCCAATCTTCTATTTACTTAGTATTAAGATAATTAAAAAATAGCGTCACGTTGTAGCTATTAATAGCAGCGCCTAGCGCTGCTTTTTTATGGCTACTGCCACCCCCCTCGCTAAAATATTTAATAGTATCTTGCTCGCTCCACATTATTGATGATTGAGCGCTTATCGCTAACGGCTAACAGTTCGATTTCTTGGTTTATGTTATGCTAGGCCTCTTTTGCTATTTGCTTTGTTATTTATGCGCTTTTTTGCTTCGTTTAAGTTTTTTGTTCAAGCCATTGTCCTTGGGATAGTCATGGCGGCTTTGCTATTAATCATTTTCCCGCAGCTTAAAAGCCAGCCCTTTGAGCACTGGTGGCGTAATCAGCAAGTGGGCGTCTCAAGCTTTTCTTATGCCGCCAATCGCGCCGGCCCTGCGGTGGTTAATATTTACACTCGTAGCTTTCAACGGGGTGAAATCTCCTCTGAGCTCAGTGCCACCAGTTTAGGCTCGGGCGTTATTATGGATGGCCAAGGCTATGTGCTAACTAACTACCATGTGATAGCTGACGCGGACCAAGTGATAGTAGCGCTACAAGATGGTCGAATTCTCAATGGCGAAGTCACCGGCTTTGATGTGCCCACCGACTTAGCCGTGTTAAAAATTAATGCCGCCCAACTACCGGTGATCCCACAAGATACGGAGCTTGCGCCGCAAGTGGGTGATATCGTGTTGGCCATCGGTAACCCCTATAACGTGGGACAAACCATTACTCAAGGTATTATCAGTGCCACTGGGCGCTCTGGCTTATCGAGCATGGGCCCAGATAGCAACGGCCGCCAAGATTTATTACAAACCGACGCTGCCATTAATGCGGGGAATTCCGGCGGCGCCTTAATTAATGTGTACGGTGAAATGGTTGGCATTAATACCGCTTCTTTTCAAAGTCTGGCTCATCAAGAAAGCTATGGTATTAACTTTGCTATTCCCTACGCACTCGCCCAGCGCATTATGCAAGAATTAATTAGCCATGGTCGCGTGATCCGCGGCTATTTAGGTATTAGTGGTGCCGATATCCCCCCTATGATGGCGCAGCTATTAAAAATGGGCGATCGTACGGGGTTATATGTAGAGGGCTTAAATGAAACGGGCCCTGCAGCTAAAGGCGGCATATTAGTAGAAGATGTATTACTTAAATTAGATGGTGAACCTATTCTTAATACTCGCCACGCTATGGATAAAATTGCCGAAACTAAGCCCGGAGCCACTATAAAAGTGACCTTATTACGCAAGGGTAAAATCATGACCTTAGCCATTAAGATTGAAGAAGATAAACGCTTTCAGCGGTTGCGCTAACGTCAGCCCTATGGGCCGCTTTAAGCCGTAAGCTGTCAGTCAGAACCAAACACAAAAAGGGCCCAGATGTATGACATCTGGGCCCTTTTTAGCGCTACTACTGCACACTCTATCTCAACTGATAGCTGGCAGCGGTATGTTAATCTTTGATGCGTTCTATCTTGCCGCCGAGTGCAGACAACTTATCTTCAATCACTTCATAGCCGCGATCGATATGATAAATACGATCCACTATGGTGGTGCCATGAGCGACAAAGCCCGCTAACACTAGACTTGCAGAGGCGCGCAAATCGGTTGCCATCACAGTCGCACCCGTTAATTGCTCAGTGTCCCCACAAATCGCCATATTGCCATGTAACTCAATGGTGGCACCCATGCGATTAAGCTCCGGCACATGCATAAAGCGGTTTTCAAAGATAGTTTCAGTGACATGCCCCACTCCCTTAGCGACCGCATTAAGCACGGTAAACTGCGCTTGCATGTCGGTAGGAAACGCCGGATAAGGGGCGGTTTTAATATCAACTGGTTTTAATAGGCGATCCGTCATATTAACTCGGATCCAATCTTCACCCGTGGTTACTTCAGCGCCAGCTTCTTTTAACTTAACCAGCACCGCCTCTAATAAATGCGGGTCGGTATTACGACATGTAATATCCCCCCCGGTGACCGCCGCGCCCACTAAGAAGGTACCGGTTTCGATGCGATCTGGCTGTACACTGTATTCACCCCCGTGTAGCGCCTCTACACCATCAATAATCAGGGTATCTTGACCGATACCTTGAATTTTAGCGCCTAGCGTATTTAGAAAGTTAGCCAAGTCGACCACTTCCGGCTCACGAGCGGCGTTTTCAATGGTGGTGCGCCCTTCGGCTAACACAGCGGCCATCATTAGGTTCTCGGTGCCGGTGACGCTCACCATGTCCATTAAGATGTGTGCGCCTTTTAAGCGGCCATCGACGCGCGCTTTAATATAACCATCTTCTACCTGAATTTCGGCGCCCATTTGCTCTAAGCCGTGAATATGTAAATTCACCGGACGTGCGCCAATGGCACAGCCGCCAGGCAAAGATACATCCGCTTGGCCAAAACGAGCCACTAACGGCCCCAGTGCCAAAATAGAGGCGCGCATAGTGCGTACCAGCTCATAAGGGGCAATATGACTATTAACCGCGCCGGAAATAACGTAGCTACCGCCCTGCTCTACCACAGTTAGTCCCATGGAAGCTAAGAGTTGCAGCGTGGTATCTACGTCTTTTAACTTAGGGACATTGGACAGCGTAATGGCTTGGTCACACAATAAGGTGCCAAATAAAATCGGCAAGGCCGCATTTTTAGCGCCGGAAATAGTGACCTCGCCGGCGAGGCGGCAAGGTCCTTGAATTTTAAATTTGTCCATTAGAGTTCCCGCTTAGGAGGGCATAATAAATTTACGCTCACGAGCCCATTGCTCGGGAGTAAAGGTTTTCACCGTTAGGGCGTGAATCGTATTGTCGGCAATCAGCTCAGCTAAAGGGCGTTTTATTGCCTGCTCGCGCTTTAAGCGGCTTAACTCATTAAATTCAGGCGCCACGGCAATAACTTGCACATGGGTGCCTTCACTTTTCACATAAATTTCATCCACTGCTATAGCAGATCGCACTAACTGTTCTACTTGTTCATTAAGACTCATGTGAGCTCTCAGTAAAGTTGTTGGTCGACGCAAAAAACTCGCCGACGCCATATAGGTCAACCAGCGGTAAAAAGTTTGCTGGCGGCGTATCTAGCGTTAATGGCCGCAACTCGGCGGCCAAGGACTGACTCCACTGTACCAAAAATGCCAAGCCAATTGAGTCAATCTCTTGCACCGCACTTAAGTCGGCGCGCGCTTGGCTAAACAATTGCTCGCGTTGGTTCCAATAATGAGCTAATTGGTTCCGGGTAAGTGGTTGCGTCAGTTTCATTCTTTACGTTCCAAGGGCGTAACCGGCTTATTGGTATGATCTAATAAGTCTTGAGTGACGTTATCAATGCCTTTTTGGCGAATAAGGCCACTGAGCTCAGATTGCTTAGCAGACAATAAACTAATGCCCTCGGCTATCATGTCGAACACTTTCCACTCACCGGTGCGCTTATTTTTTCTTAACTTAAATTCAAGCTTAATCGCCGGCTTGTTAGGCTCTAATACGGTCACGGGAATAGACACTAATTGCTCTTGCTCGCCCACCTTACCGCTACCAATATCCAGCGTTTGTTTATCATAAGCCGCTAGCGCATCAGCATAGGTCACCACTAAATACTCGCTAAAAGCATCCACAAAGGCATCACGCTGGGCGGGTGTGGTGTCATTAAGCTGTTTACCAATGACGCGAAACGCCGAAAAGCGTACATCCACTCCCGGTAACATTTCTTCACGTACGATAGTACGCAAATATTTAGGGTCGGCTTTGATTTGACGTTGTTCGTTATTAAGGCGATCAAACGTATTTTGTGCCACCTCACTCACTAGCTGATAGGGATCAGTTAAGGTAAGTGCTGAAGCAAATGGCGCCCAGGTGCCGGCGATAACCAGTAATCCCGATAGCAGTAATTTTTTCATATGTGGCTCCTAAGATTGCACTTGGCTTATTTATCACCAATAGAATAAATGAATTTACCAATCAGCTCTTCCAAAACCAGCGCCGATTGAGTGTCAGTTATAAAATCGCCATCCGCTAGCATATCGATGCCCATTTCTTCATCAACAAACCCTGGACTAAGCGCTAAATATTGTTCACCAAGCAAACCTGAAGTTTGAATAGCGGCGGTGCTGCTTTGTGAAAACTGACCGGCATTGCTGTTAACGGTAAGCGTAACTACCGGCGTTTGATCTTGGGCATCCAGTTTAATCTCACTGACTCTCCCTACGACCACGCCACCCACTTTAATAGGAGAGCGGGCTTTTAATCCGCCAATATTATCGAACTTAGCATAAAGGGTATAAGTATCACCTTGGCCTTGTACATTAATGCCTGCGACTTTAAAAGCCAGCAAGAGTAAGGCGCCGATACCGGCTAACATAAAGCAGCCTACACTGAATTCCAGTTTGCTGTATTTCATCACTATTTACCCAAACATAACGACGGTTAGGACGAAATCTAGCCCCAACACCGCCAAAGAAGAATGAACCACGGTACGCGTCGTGGCTTGACTGATCCCCGCCGCCGTAGGCTTGGCATCATAACCGTTAAACAAAGCAATCCAAGTGACGACCAAGGCAAATACTAAGCTCTTAATAAAACCTTGCATGATGTCTTGTTTAAAATCGACTGCCGCTTGCATGGCAGACCAAAAACCACCGGCATCGACCCCTAACCAGTCCACACCGACCAGCTTAGCGCCCCAAATACCCACTAAGCTAAACATCAACGCCAGCAACGGCATACTGATCATGCCTGCCCAAAAGCGCGGCGCTACCACGCGGCGCAGCGGATCCACGCCCATCATTTCTAAGCTAGAAAGCTGCTCGGTGGCTTTCATTAAGCCAAGCTCTGCGGTAAGCGCTGAGCCCGCGCGCCCTGCAAACAATAAGCCGGTGACCACCGGCCCTAATTCTCGCAATAGCGACAGTGACACTAAAGGCCCCAACATGCCCTCGGCGCCAAAATCGACCAAGACGTTATAGCCTTGCAGCGCCAATACCATGCCTATAAATAAGCCAGAAACTAAGATGATGGCTACCGATTGCACGCCCACCACTTGCAGCTGCTCTACTAATAGTGGCAAGTGTTTTTTAGGTTTAGGCTTCCCGACTAACGCTTGCAGCAACATAATACCAGCGCGCCCACCTGCAGTGAGACTGGCAACCCCTTTACGCCCTAAGCGGCCAATCGTATTAATTAACATGGTCAAGCGACTCCCTAAAAGCCGGAGCAGGATAATGAAAAGCCACGGGCCCGTCCGCTTCACCTTCTAAAAATTGCACCAGTTGAGGGTTAGTCCCTTGGCGTAATTCTTCAGGCGTACCGGCGGCGATCACCTTTTTATTGGCGATGACATAGGCATAATCGGCAATACTCATGACTTCGTCTACATCGTGGGTAACCACAATAGAAGTTAAGCCTTGGGCGCGGTTAAGCTCAGCGATAAGTTTGACTAACACCGCCATACTGATAGGGTCTTGTCCGGCAAAGGGCTCATCATACATAATCAATTCAGGGTCTTGGGCAATGGCGCGCGCAAGGGCGGCGCGTCTTGCCATACCGCCCGAAAGCTCAGCGGGCATGAGCTCGGCCGCTCCGCGTAGGCCCACCGCTTCTAGCTTCATCATCACTAGCGTGCGAATAATTTCTTCAGGAAAACCGCTGTGTTCACGCAAAGCAAAAGCTACGTTATCGAACACCGTCATTCCCGTGAATAAGGCCCCACTTTGAAATAACATGCCCATGCGCTGGCGCTCTTGATACAGGCGCGCGCGGCTCATCTTAGGAATAGATTGGCCATCAAACAGTATTTCACCGCTACTTGGTTTAATTTGGCCACCAATTAAGCGCAGCATAGTGGTCTTGCCTATGCCACTGGGGCCCATAATGGCAGTGATTTTGCCTTTAGGGATCTGCAGACTGATGCCATCGTATAAGGTTCGCTCACCGTGGCTAAAGCAGAGATCCCTTATTTCAACAAGGTTCTGGCTCAAACTGATTCCCCAACGAAAAGAAGGAATTGTATGGTTTCCCTGTGAGATCGGCAACACACAGACTAAGTTAGCATCCCCTTATGCGCCATTTAGTGACTTAACTATCCTTATTTTTGACTTTCTTCCCTAAAATTACTTTAAGATTTTGCACCCTGAAGGCTTCTTTAATGCGAAGAGGTGTGATTGACGGTCGCTAATCGACCTTGGCTTTTCTATAATGGCTGCGCCTAACACGTGGAGAACACCATGACTGCGCAATTTAATTATCAAAAAACGGCCCAGCGTGTACTGGATATTGAAAAGGCAGCCATCGATGGCCTTTATCAATATTTGGATCATGCCTTTACTGAGGCTTGCCAATTACTGTTTGACTGCCCCGGAAAAATTATTGTTACTGGCATGGGCAAATCCGGTCATATCGCCCATAAAATAGCCGCCACCTTGGCCAGTACCGGCAGTCCGGCTTTTTTTATGCATCCAGGTGAAGCTAGCCATGGGGATCTGGGCATGATTGGCAAACAAGATGTGGTGCTGGCCTTATCAAACTCAGGTGAAAGTAGTGAAATTATCTCTTTATTGCCGGTGCTTAAACGCCGTGCTATTCCGCTGATCTGCTTAACCGGCAACCCAAGCTCTACCATGGCACGCGAAGCTAATGTGCATTTATGTACTCGCGTTGAACAAGAGGCCTGTCCTTTAGGCTTAGCTCCTACAGCAAGTACTACTGCGGCATTAGTCATGGGCGATGCGCTGGCCGTCTCCTTATTAGAAGCGCGTGGCTTTACTGCCGATGATTTTGCACTGAGCCATCCTGGCGGCGCTTTAGGTAAACGCTTGTTACTTAGAGTAGGTGATATCATGCATAAAGAGCAGCATGTGCCAAGCGTGGGGCTTAATACCCTGATCATCGATGCGCTATTAGAAATTGGCCGCAGTGGCTTAGGTTTTACCGCCGTGGTCGATGAGCAACAAACCTTAGCCGGTATCTATACTGATGGCGATCTCAGGCGCACCTTAGATAAAAAAATAGATGTGCATACCACCACCATAGATAAAGTGATGAGCAGCCATTGCACCACAGTGCACGCCAACATGCTGGCCGCAGAGGCGGTGCAACTAATGGAAGAAAAGAAAATTAGCGGTCTCTTAGTGCTCGATGACGCTCGCCGCCCCATTGGCGCTTTTAATATGCACGATTTATTACTAGCAGGAGTAATTTAATGGAGCAATCCGAGCTGTATGGCCCCATAGCTAGCAATGTGTGGCACCAGTTAAGTCAAATAAAGCTATTAATCTGCGATGTAGATGGCGTGTTATCCGATGGCCTAATTTATCTAGGCAATCAAGGTGAAGAGTTTAAAACCTTTAACACTAAGGATGGTTTTGGCATTAAAGCGCTGCAAAATGCGGGCATTGTGGTGGCGGTGATCACTGGGCGTGAGTCACGTATCGTCACCGAGCGCATGGCGTCCCTTGGCGTTAGCCATGTTTTTCAAGCACAAGCCGATAAGCGTATTAGCTTTAATCAACTCTTGAGCGAGCTTAACTTAAGCCCTGCGCAAGTCGCATATATCGGCGATGATGTGGTGGACTTACCCGTAATGGCATTATGTGGCTTAGGCGTGGCGGTTAATGATGCCCACCCCTTGGTACGAAAGCGCGCCGATTATATAACTCAGCTTAAAGGCGGGCGAGGTTGTGTACGAGAAGTGTGCGATCTAATTTTAGAAGCACAAGGTGTACTCGAACAAGCCCAAGGTATGAGTATATGAGCCGACAAACATGGGCGTTTGGCGGTTTATTTTTAGTGGCGCTTATTAGCTGGCAATGGTTTAAGCCTGTGGCCACTAAGCCGGCTAGTCAACAAGACTATCAACCTGATTTTATTGCAAAAAACTTAAAAAGTGTGCAGTTTAATCAGCTAGGATTACCGTATAGAAGCTTAAACGCCGATTATGCTGAGCACTATGAGCCGCTCACCATGACCCTAATGGAAAAACCTGTTATCTTGCTTTACACCCCCAATGGTGAGCCGCAGTGGCGTCTCAGTGGCGACGAGGGCATGATTAACACCGATGACAACGCCGTATTAAATGGCAATGTCATCGGCAAGGGTTTACAAGCTCAGGCCGTGATCAAAACCCTGACCACTGAATACTTAGAACTGGATTTTATTAATAATCAGCTACGCTCAAATCGTGCGGTACAGCTGAGCAGCCCCACTTATCAGGCCCACGGCCAAGGGTTACTGGGACAGATTGATCAACAAACGGTGGAACTACTGCATGATACTCAGGCAACCTACACGACTCCTTAGCTTTGCGGCACTATTAGTGCTGAGCATGAGTACCACTCAAGCTAAAGAAGCCGATTATAAAGAGCCCGTCACCATAGATGCAGGCAGTCAATTGGTGGAGCTGGCCAACAATAAAGTGACCTTTACCGATAATGTTATCGTTAAACAAGGCACACTCGATGTGCGCGCCGCTAAATTAGTGGTAACCCGTAATGATAAAGGCTTGCAAACCATGACCGCGTACGGCTCACCTGCCACTTACTATCAAGTACTAGACAGCGGCCAGCCGGTAAACGCTCAGGCTAAACAGATTACCTATGACATTAAAACTCGCTCCATTACTTTGCTCAATAATGCACAATTAAAGCAAAACGATAACATAGTGACCGGCTATCGTATTCGCTATGACATCGACCGCGAGCAAATGGAGGCGCAAGGTCAAGGCAATCAAGGACGGGTAAAAACCGTATTTTTGCCTGAGCAATTGCAAGAGATGAATAATAAAGAGGCTAACCCTTAATCATGGCAACCCTGAAAGCTCGCGGTCTACAAAAAAGCTATAAAGGCCGCCAAGTGGTAGCAGATGTGAGCTTAACCGTTAACACCGGTCAAATTGTGGGCCTACTAGGCCCAAATGGTGCGGGTAAAACCACTTCTTTTTACATGATAGTGGGCTTAGTGCAGCGCGATGCTGGCCGCATTACCATTGACGATGAAGACATTAGCCACCAGCCTATGCATGTGCGCGCCCGCTCAGGTATTGGTTATTTACCTCAAGAGGCGTCTATTTTTCGCCGCTTAAGTGTGGCGGATAATATTATGGCGGTGCTACAAACCCGTAAAAATTTAACAGCCAATGAGCGCGAGCAAAAAATGGAACAGCTGCTCGAAGAGTTTAACATTGGCCATATTCGCCACAGCCAGGGCATGAGCTTATCGGGTGGGGAACGCCGACGAGTAGAAATTGCCCGCGCGTTAGCCGCCGATCCGCGCTTTATTTTATTGGACGAACCCTTTGCTGGGGTTGATCCCATTTCGGTGTTGGATATTAAGCAAATTATCTTGCACTTGCGTGATCGTGGCTTAGGGGTGTTGATTACTGACCATAACGTTCGAGAAACGCTTGATGTGTGTGAGCGCGCTTATATTGTTAGCCATGGCCATCGCATTGCCGCTGGCACCCCCGCAGAAATTCTCGCTAACGAACAGGTGAAAAAAGTCTATTTAGGCGAGCAATTTAGCCTGTAAGCATCCTCCTAGATGATGTTAAAACAGCCCTCCCCTGCAGTTGATAAGAAAGGACTTTTGGTTGCTATGAAAGGGTTTTTACAACTATGAAGCCAACTCTTCAATTACGTATGGGGCAACAACTCACTATGACCCCGCAGCTGCAACAAGCGATTCGTTTGTTGCAGCTGTCGAGTCTGGAGTTGCAGCAAGAAATTCAACTAGCACTGGAAAATAATCCGCTGTTAGAGCAAGAAGAAGCCGACGAGTCGGCGTTAGATGAAGAATTAGCGCCGCTCCCTAGCGCTCAAGACGAGCAAATGGCCACCGATAAAGCCATGGAGCAGCATCAACTATCTGATGAAATGCCCATGGATACCCAGTGGGACGATATTTATACCGCCTCTGCAGGTACGGCAGGCACCGGGGGAGTTCCTGAGGGATTAGAAGATACGCTTTATCAGGGTGAAACCACCGAGACTCTGCAAGATTATTTATTATGGCAAATGCAGCTTACGCCCTTTAGTGAGACCGACCAGGCCATTGCCTTAGCCATTATTGACGCGATTGATGACGCTGGGTATCTCAGCGTCGAGCTAGAAGATATCTTGGCCGCGGTCAATGGCGGTGACCAAGCCATAGAAGCCGACGAAGTGACGGCGGTTCTAAAGCGAATTCAGCATTTTGATCCACTGGGCGTAGGCGCGCGCAGCGTACAAGAGTGTTTGCGAATACAGTTACTGGCGCTTGAGCCCACGACCTTATGGCTCGACGAAGCGCTCTTGCTTATCGATGAACACATGGAGCTATTAGGTAATCGCGACTATCGTACCTTACAGCGCCTTACTCGGCTTAAAGAAGACGAGCTAAGAGATGTGTTAGCTTTAATCCAACAGCTAGAACCGCGCCCCGGTAATACCTTATTGCAGCATAACTCTGAATATGTCATTCCCGATGTATTAGTGACCAAACAACAAGGCATATGGAAAGCCGAGCTCAATTTAGAGACCTTGCCTAAGGTGCGATTAAACCAAACCTATGCCGCTATGGCACAAGGTAAGCAAGGCGCAGATGGCCAGTTTATTCGCCAACATACTCAAGATGCAAAGTGGTTTATCAAGAGTTTAGAAAGCAGAAATGAGACCTTACTCAAGGTTGCTAATTGTATTGTTGAACAACAACAGGCATTCTTTGAGTATGGTGCTGAGGCAATGAAGCCCATGGTACTCAACCAAGTCGCCGAAGTAGTAGAGATGCATGAGTCGACTATTTCTCGCGTTACTACTCAGAAATTTTTGCACTCTCCTAAAGGAGTGTTTGAGTTAAAGTATTTTTTCTCAAGCCACGTAGGCACCGAAAGTGGCGGTGAGTGTTCTTCCACTGCGATTCGCGCCTTTATTAAGAAACTCGTCGCGGCAGAGAACCCAGTAAAGCCATTGAGTGACAGTAAAATCGCTCAACTATTGGCCGAACAGGGGATACAAGTGGCCAGACGGACCATAGCCAAGTATCGTGAGTCACTGGCCATACCCCCTTCCAATCAGCGTAAACGCCTGCTGTAGGGCGAACCTAGAAGGAAGATCTTATGCAAATAAACTTGACCGGACATCATGTTGAAATCACTGAGTCATTACGTGATTATGTAAATAATAAATTCGCTAAACTCGAGCGCCATTTTGATAACATCACCATAGTGCATGTGGTGTTAACGCTAGAGAAGCTACAGCAAATTGCCGAAGCTAAAATTCATCTCAGCGGTGGTGAAATTTTTGCCACTTGTCAACAAGAAGACATGTACGCTGCCATCGACGGTTTGTTCGACAAACTCGATCGCCAAGTTATTAAACATAAAGAGAAGCTCAAGCAAAAATAACCATGGAAGTCGCCGATATTCTAAGCAGGGACTGCACGCGAAGTGCCGTCCCTTGCTCGAGCAAAAAAAGGGCGCTGGAAATTATCAGCGAGCTCGCCGCAGAACACCTCAACGTTAGCAGTCAACAATTGTTTGACTGCCTTTTAGCACGGGAAAAAATGGGCAGTACCGGTATTGGCAACGGCATTGCTATTCCTCATGGTCGTATTGGTGATGAAAACCAAGCCACCGCTGTGCTACTCACTTTTGCTGAGCCGGTGGAATTTGATGCCATCGATAATCAGCCCGTTAGTTTAGTGTTTGCCTTGCTCGTGCCTGAGCAAGAGTGTAAACAACACCTTAAAACCTTGTCATTGATTGCAGAAAAGCTCAGTGATAAGCAGATCTGTAAGCAGCTGCGCCAAGCTAAAAGCGACGACGAGCTCTATCAGATCATGATCTCTTCCTAAGGAGCCGATATGCAGCTGGTCATCGTCAGTGGTCGTTCTGGATCGGGTAAAACCGTGGCGTTACGGGTACTTGAGGATTTAGGCTATTACTGTGTCGATAATTTGCCAGTAGAGCTGCTCCCCCAGTTAGTTAAAATGCGCTTAAATAAGCCTGGCGAAGTGGCGGTGAGTATCGATGTGCGCAACCTCCCCGATAGCAGCGAAAAATTAGAAGCTTGTTTAAACGATGTCCGCGCGCTTGAGAGCGTGAATTTATCCAGTATCTTTATTGATGCCGATAATGCAGCGCTGATCCGCCGCTTTGGTGATACTCGCCGTCTCCACCCGCTGTCTCGCTTGAGCTTAACGCTCGATGAGGCCATTCGTGAAGAAACGCACTTATTGGCCCCCTTATCTTCTGAGGCTGACTTGCGTATTGATACCTCAGAGTTAAGTATTCATGACTTAAGCGAAATTATTCGCGCGCGCATTCTAGGTAAGAAAGAGCGCGAGCTAAATTGGGTATTTGAGTCTTTTGGCTATAAATTTGGTATCTCTCAAGATGCCGACTTCGTCTTTGATGCCCGCTTCTTGCCTAATCCCCACTGGATTGATGAACTTAGGCCTTTCAACGGCCGGGATGAACCGGTAGCTACCTATTTAAATAGCCAGCTGGAAGTGACTAAGTACCTTTGGCAAATCGAAAACTTACTGGTCACCTGGATGCCCCACTTAGAGCGAAACAATCGCAGTTATGTCACAGTGGCGATTGGGTGTACCGGTGGTAAACATCGCTCTGTCTACTTAGTTGAGCAATTAGCTAAGTCGTTTAAAGAAATGGACAAAAGCGTACAACTGCGCCACCGCTCACTAGAAAAACAACATGCAAAAAGTTGAACGCGACTTACAAATCGTTAATAAGCTAGGCCTTCATGCCCGCGCCGCCGTGCAACTGGTGCAAGTGACCGAGCAGTTTGCTGCCACAGTTACCGTGTGTAGCCAAGGTAAGCAAGCGCCGGCGAACAGCGTCATGGGGTTATTAATGCTAGAAACTGCCCAGGGTCATGCCATACGGGTAGTGGCCGAAGGTAAAGACGCCGCCGCCGCCATGGACGCGGTAGCCGACTTAGTCGCCGCGCGCTTTAACGAGGCAGAATAAGACCAAGTCGTACGCTGTACGTGATACGAAAAGACGCCAACCCCCCTTACAAAAATACCGTCTTTATAGACGGTATTTTGGGTTTATTACGTATAACGTAAGGCGTTACTGACCGGCAATCTTCATTTGATCAATCAGTACCGAACCCGTGTGCAAACTAGAGCGCAACTCGGTATCTGTGCCTACCGCTTGAATACCTTGATACATCTGTTTGAGATTACCGGCAATGGTGATCTCTTCTACCGGATAAGCAATTTCGCCGTTTTCTACCCAAAAGCCTGCCGCACCGCGGGAATAATCGCCGGTCACAATATTGACCCCTTGGCCCATCATTTCCGTAACTAATAAGCCGGTGCCCATTTCTTTAAGCAGCTGCTCAAAGCTTTGGCCCGTATTAGCAATTTCCCAGTTATGAATACCACCGGCGTGCCCCGTAAGGGCAAGGTTTAACTTGCGCGCCGAATAACTGGTGAGTAAATAGGTTTGCAGCTTACCTTGCTCAATAATTTTACGCTCAACGGTGCGCACGCCTTCATTATCAAACGGGGAGCTGGCCAAGCCTTTATCTAGATGGGGGCGCTCTTTAATCTCAAACCAGTTTGGAAAAACTGACTGTCCCAGCGCATCCAGTAAAAAAGAAGACTCTCGGTATAAGCTGCCGCCACTGATCGCCATTACAAAGTGACCAAATAGGCTAGCTGCCACATCGGGATGAAACAATACCGGCGCATGTTGAGTACCAATCTTACGCGCCCCTAAGCGCCCTAAGGTACGGGTCACCGCTTCGTCTGCCACCTGCTTGGGTGTCCAGATATCATGTAAGCTGCGCGCTGAGGTATAGCCATATTCGCGTTGCATGTCGCCATCTTGCTCACCAATTAACACACAACTTAGCCCAAAACGGCTAGCTGCATAGCCTTTAACAAAGCCATGACTATTGCCATAGACTTTAATACCCACATTACTGGAAAAACTAGCACCGTCTGACTGTTTAATGCGCGGGTCTCGATTTAGCGCGTGCTGCTCACACTCTAGCGCTAATTCAATGCCATCTTGAGGGGTGAGTTGCTCGGGAAAGCATAAGGCAATGTCAGGGGCATCCCAAGCTAAGTCATCAGCCGGCGCCAGCCCTGCAAAGGGATCAGGGTTAGTGTAGCGCGAGATATCAAGCGCAGCGGCTACGGTGCGCGCAATTGCATCGGGGCGCAAGTCAGAGGTAGACGCCGAGCCTTTACGGCCATCACGATACACGGCAATACCAAGTGCGCCGTCTTTATTAAACTCAATATTTTCAAGTTCAGCATTTCGAGTGTTCACGGATAAGCCGGTTTGGCGGCTAATAGACACTTCTGCACTGTCGGCACCTAAGCGTTTGGCGCTCTCAAGCGCTTGCTCTACTGCCAGCTCAAGCTGGCGCTGTTCGGTTTGAATATCTGCTAGGGTCATAATAATTTCACTGGCTCAGTTTGCAGTTAGCATAACAGACCCCTGCGCGCCTTGGGAGAAGCTGGTAATATATATGTCATGTTCATTAATACGGAAAAGCCTATGCGCCGCCGAGCCACAGCCCAAGAGCCAGAAGAAGAAATTGAATGGGTGAGTAAGAGTGAAATGAAGCGAGAAAGCCTAGCTCTCAGAAAGCTGGGTGAAGACTTGGTTAAGCTTGAGCCTCATGAATTAGCTAAGATCCCACTCGATGAAGACCTAGCAGAAGCCATCAACCTCGCGCATCGGCTAAAAGGTAAGCATGAGGGCCTGCGCCGTCATATGTCTTATGTGGGTAAATTATTGCGCAGCCGAGATGTTAGCGATATCCAACAAGCCTTAGCCGGCTTTGAGCACAAAAATGCCGTGGTAAATGCTAAATTCCATAAGCTTGAACTGTGGCGAGATCGCTTAATTAAAGAAGGCGATAAAGGCGTAAACGCAATTTTGGCAGAGCATCGTCAGTTAGATCGGCAGAAATTACGACAACTGGCTCGCACAGGGCGGCGTGAGCTAGCAGCCGGCTTACCGCCTGCCGCCTATCGCGAGCTATTTCAGTATTTGAAAGCGAATATTAAAGAAGAATAAAAAGCGGTAAGCTAGCAGCCGTCAGAAAAAATAAAAAGGCAGCGCATCATCAGATGCGGTGCCTTTTTTAACTTATAGCTGCCCGAGGGCTATTGCGTGCCGCCCACGGTTAGCTGATCAAGTTTCAATGTCGGCTGGCCCACTCCCACTGGCACACTTTGACCTTCTTTACCGCACACGCCAACCCCTGCATCCAAGGCTAAATCATTGCCTACCATGGATACCTGGCTCATGGCCTCAGGTCCATTACCGATTAACGTTGCACCTTTAATGGGCGCGGTAATTTTACCGTCTTCAATCAGGTAAGCTTCTGAGGCTGAGAAGACAAATCGCCCTGAGGTAATATCTACCTGGCCACCCCCAAAATTAGGCGCATAAATGCCTTTTTTCACACTCTTAATAATATCCTCAGGCGCACTTTCACCCGCTAACATATAGGTATTAGTCATGCGAGGCATCGGCAAGTGCGCATAAGACTCACGACGACCATTGCCCGTGGGTGCCATGTCCATAAGCCGCGCATTGAGCTTATCTTGCATATAGCCGTTAAGAATGCCGTTTTCAATTAACACATTATACGCACCTGGCGTGCCCTCATCATCTACCGATAATGAGCCACGGCGATCACTGAGCGTGCCGTCATCGACTATGGTGCACAAGCGAGAGGCCACCTTTTCACCGATGCGGCCCGCATACGCCGAAGAGCCTTTGCGATTAAAATCCCCTTCAAGACCATGACCCACTGCTTCATGTAATAATACGCCGGGCCAACCGGCACCTAACACCACCGGCATGCTGCCCGCGGGGGCATCTATGGCTTCTAAGTTAACTAAGGCTTGGCGTACCGCTTCTTTAACATAACTCATGGCTCTGGGCTGGCCATCAATCTCTTCTAAGAAATAGTCATAGCCTAAGCGTGCGCCACCCCCACTGCCGCCCCGCTCTCGTCGGCCATTGCGCTCGACTAACACTGAGCAATTTAGACGTACTAACGGGCGCAAATCGGTGGCCAGTGTCCCATCGGTGGCCAGCACTAATATCTCTTCATACACGCCAGAAATCGACACTATCACTTGGCTTACGGCACTATCTAGGCTGCGAGCAAAGGCATCCATTTGTTGCAACAGTTCAATTTTTTGCTCACGCGTTAAGCTATCTAGCGGATTAACGGCCATATAACGAGGTGTAATAATCTGACTCTTGCCTATTTTAAAACGCCCATCGCCCCCTTTTTCTGCAATTCCGCGCGCCGCGCCCACGGCTTGATCTAGCGCACTGGCCGTTAATTCATCGGAATAAGCAAAGCCGGTTTTTTCACCGCTTACGGCGCGCACGCCCACCCCTTGCTCTATGTTATAACTGCCATCTTTAACGATGCCATCTTCTAGTACCCAAGACTCATGCACACTGTTTTGAAAGTACAGATCCGCAAAATCAATTTGGTGGCGACTTAAGCGCGCTAATTGCGCATTTAATAACGCCATATCTAGCTCATTCGGCACCAAAATACTGCGCTCGATTTGTTCAATACTCATTTATTTCTCCAAGTCGTACTAAAGCGAGCATGCTCTGCCACCGGCATTTGACGACGAATATTCATTAAGTGTGCACTATCTAGAGGACAAGTCACAAGCCCTGATCCTGTTGCTAAACTGGCTTTTATCTCCCCCCAGGGATCAATAATCATTGAGTGCCCCCAAGTGGGTCGCGAACCTTGCTCGCCCACTAGTCCTGCCGCAATCACATAACACTGATTTTCAATGGCGCGAGCTTGTAATAGCGGTTGCCAATGGGCCTGTCCTGTCACTTGGGTAAAGGCGGCGGGGACCAATAAAATCTCGGCCCCTTGCTCACGTAAAGCATTGTATAAATGTGCAAAGCGCAAATCATAACAGATAGATAAACCTAAACGCCCGAATGGACTGTCAATAAGACATAACTCTTCACCGGCGCTAAAAGTATCAGACTCGCGGTAACGGCCTTGGCTGTCTGCAACATCGACATCAAATAAATGCAATTTATGATAATGGCCTACTCTTTGCCCTTGCTCATTATAAACCAGACTCGTGGCATGAATAGCGTCTTGGTGCTCGATGTGCGTGGGCATAGAGCCCACCACTAGCCAAATATTATGCTGTTTAGCCCAGTCGCTAAATTGTGCTTGGATGGGCCCCTCGCCTAAATATTCCGCATGACTTAGCACTGCTTCACGATTGCCAAATACCACTGCATTTTCGGGCAATAACACTAACAAGGGACGGGCACTGGGGAGTTGTTCAAGTAAGCTTGCCAGGGTGCAACGATTGTCTGCCCATATTGAGCTGGCATGCATTTGTAGGGCCACTAATTGCATAAGTGCTCCTTATACTAGACGGACGAGCCAAAGCTTAGCGCTCATTAATAGTTTATTCTGGCAAGGTAATACGATCTTTATCGCGACCAAGCTCAGTCACCTTAGGCTCACTAATAGGGCCTGTCACTCGGTATTTAATACGAGTAAATACATCCACTACTGGCCCTAATACCTTAGATAAGGCTAACAAATATAAGCCAGCGACTGGCGTCACCGCAAAGGCGGCTAATGCGGGCAAGTTGCCGGTTAAATTAGGCGTAAGCTCTAGGTTATAATCTAACTGCTCACTGACAAAATTGACGTTGCCCTTACCTCGCAAGTCTCCGGCGGCGCCTTTTAACAATAAATCCTCATTATAAAGTACGCCCTCCTGCAACTCACCGTGGGCACTAATGCTATCGAAATAAAAGCCCTCACCAAATACGTCTCTAAAGTCTAAACGTAAGCGGCGCATCACCGACTCTAAACTCAATACCGATAATAAGCCTGCTCCTTTATCGTTCAGGTCTCGCAACACTCCGGCCCCAGTTTTAACGGCTAACTGGCCATTCATCGAGGCTAACTGCGGTTGCCAAGGGGTATTTAACCACCTTAATTTGCCCTCTAATTGCCCAGCGGTTTCACTAAAGGGAGACGCTTTACCTAATGCTTGCCATAAACGCTGCAATGAAGGGCTTGAGCTTTGCCACTCTAAGCGGCTTAAATCCACGCTATTTTGCTGTAGCCATTGGCCGGTCGCCGTGGCTTGGAGTAAAGGGCCATTGAGGCTGAGCTGGCTTAATTGCACGCCCTCTAATTGCGGTTGTGGCGCCAAATTAAAGGCCACCTCCCCTAGGGCTAATTGTTGCCAGCGACAATCTGCACACTGAAAGCGCAGCGCCGGCACTTGGCTTGGCTTAATAGTAAGAGCATCCGCAGGCTCTTTAGTTGTTGCAGGCGTAGTGGCAGTGGGCTGCTGACTTAACCACAGCCGACTAAAGTCTGCGGTGATCGGCGCATTATCACCAAAGGCTATCTGGCCCTGTGCTTGTTCAGCATCAATGGTCAGCTTAGCCCGCTTGCGCTCGGCTGGAGTGAGGGTTAAATGTAATTGATTAAAGGTTTGCTGCCATAGCTGGGCTCGACTTGCTTGTGCTGCGACTCGATACGGAGTGGGCCAGCTTAGTCCTGGGCTGGCTGAAAGGCTTGTAGACTGGGGTAAAACCTCACTCACCACGGCTAACCAGTCATCGAGCACTAAGTTTGGCACGCGCAGTGCTACATCAAGCGGCGCACGAGGCAGGCTAGGCTTTACGCCAGCACCGGCATCTAGCCATAACTGGGTGACGTGGGCGCCTTGTTCGGTAATCGCCAGTTTGGCATCGCCTTTTATTTGCGGCCCCAGTTGTAGAGCTATCTGCGCTTGTTCAGCTCCCCCTGTCACAGCTAACTCACTTTGCAGCGCATCTTGTCCCGCGGTTTTTTTAAAGGGCACCGGCAAATCACTCTTTAAGCCAAGTAGCGCTGACTGCGCATTAAAACGATAATTTAATGCGCCTTGGTGAGGGAGCGTTAGCTGCAGTTTTCCCTGCCAAGGGGCTTCACCTTTAAGGTGAGAGAATACTGGATAAAGCGGAGTTAACGATTGCGGTTGTAGCTGACCTTTAATATCTAGTGCCACCTCGTAAGCACTAGCGGTTTCTTTACCTTGATACGATAAGGTGAGTGGCTGCGTTAACCACAGCGCCGTTAGCTCACTAAATTCCGTGTGGTGCTCATCAAACACTAAGCGCCCATTTACTTTAGTTAAAGGAAGATCCAGAGGCGTCACTCGCACTTCATTATTAACAAAGTCCACTTGGCCATTAACGCCAACTTCATCGCCATTTAAAGGAATATTAAGCGCCAGTGCCGCACTCAAAGGGCCCTTTACTTGCACTTGTTCTAAGGTTACGCCCACCGAAGAGGCAAGCGGGGAGTTTTGTAAATACTCACTGACCGCAGCTCCTTCGCCATTAATATCCGCATTAAGTTCAAGATCTGCCTGCTCATCGAGGGGCGCTATGTTGGCCGAAATATTACTGGCCTGCACCGAGCCTAAACGCCCTTTTGACGCTTGCATATATAAGCTGTCATTTTCAAAGAGTAAGTCCAAACTTAAGTCAGTGAGCGGTAGCCAATCGGGATCAAAGCGAAACTCAGCGTGACGAAGTGGCACTCTTGCTTGAAAGATGCCGCTTTGGTCAAGGTAGGGAAAATCATTTAGGCGGCCATACCACATGACTTCTGCGCCTTTGGCTTGTCCTGCTACAATGGCGCCTTGTAAGTAATTTACAAGTGCCGAGCCCATTAAGGGTTCAGGAAAATAGCGATAAGCGTGGCCGGCTCGTAATACATCGACCCGCGCCGAGGCACTGAGTAAGGGTGCGGAGTGCTTGGGCAAAAGCAGGCTCATCCACCCCTCTAAATTAAGATCGCTAGACGCTACTGCTAATTTTTCACTCCATAATAACCAGCTTTCGGGCGTTTGTTGTTGCCATTTAAGATGAGCATCTACTTTTTCTAAGGGCCAAGGGCCGCGAAATGCCTCGTTAAACTCCCAGTCTTGGGCAGAGGCTTGTTGGATATTGAGCTCACCGCTATCGGAGGCAATCACAAAATAGCCGCTCAGCCCTTGGGTGGCGGGGGCCCAGTCAAACGCTTGAGTGCTCACCTTTTCTAGCTGACCCTGCCAAAACCAAGTTGCAGGAGGGGAAGAGCCGAGGTCTGGAGACTCAGAGTGAGGCGCCAAGTCTTTATTAAAATATAAGTGGGTTAATTGCCCTTGGGGCGCGATTCCGGCTAATTGCTTGGCTACGGTAGGAACAAAGCTTTCCCCCCATTGGGCTAATAAGGCTAAGTCGGTGAAAGTCAGCTTATCGAGGTAGCCTTGCAGCTGATCAGCTTGGCGGTCAATTTGTAAATGCCAGCTCGGCCAGCGCTCTTCATCGACACTGATATCCACTTCATTACTGGCTAATTGCCAGCCCTGCTCGGTGGGTTGCCAGTGTAAATTGCCGCCTTTAATCGCTACTTGGTGCTGCTCACCCCATTGAAAACGGTTATCGCCTAAATCCAATACTCCCGCAATCAGTTGGCCTTGTTGCCACTGCATCCAAAATTCAAAATTAATTTCAGCATTAATATTGGCATCATCGGGGCGAATTTGGCGCAACATATCCGAGGCATCTACGGCGTTCGCTTGCACATATAAGGCCCCATTTAAACTGTCCGCCTTGCCAGTAAATTGGCTCACTACCTGTAAATGCTGCTCGGCCTGCTCACTAAAGGCTAGCCACCCTTGGCCTTGATGCTCTGCTTGGCCATTATGCCAATGCCAATCCGGTACATGCAATTGCAGCACTGCTTGCTCACCATGGCTTAGCCAAAGCTCGGCATCTGTTAAAGAAAACTGCTCTACCCCTTCTAAGACAAAATGACGCAGTCCCTGCCAGTCAAAGTCAGAATTGGACCCAGTTTGCTTATCTAGCGCGATGGGCAAACGCAAGCCCTCTAGCGTCAGCTCATTCAATACAGGGCGCCATTGGCGCAGGCTTTGCCAAAGCTGAATATCCACTAAGGCTCGCGCTAAGGTAACGGTGGGGGCATTAAGTTGGCGGATACTCACATCCTTCACCGCCAATACGGGTCCGTAATCTTGCCAGCTGATCCCCAGCGCCCCAATATGCAGCTCAAGCTGGTGCTCACTTAGCCAGTGATTCATCCATTGCTGTTGCCAGCTTGCTAACCAAGGCGCCCCAAAGCGCAACAGCGTAATCAAGATGGCCATTATCGCTGCGATGGCGGCTACACTTAGCCAAGCCCAATTTAAACTGCGCTTGAGAGGACTTGCCACTACATCATCACCACATCAAACTGCTCTTGGTTATACAAGGGCTCACTCATTACCTTTACTTGTTTGCCAATAAACACTTCCAGCTCTGCCAACATATGAGAGTCATCTTCTTGCAAGGCAGACGCCACCGCTAACGAGGCATAAACGACAAACTTATCGGCTTTATAAGCTTTATTTACGCGAGTAATTTCTCGCAATATTTCATAGCACACACTCTCCACCGTTTTAACTCGCGCCCGACCATTACACTCAGGACACACGCCACACAAGATATGCTCTAGGCTTTCGCGGGTGCGCTTGCGCGTCATTTCTACTAAGCCTAACTGCGAGAATCCATTTACATTGGTTTTAGCCCGGTCTTTAGTCAGCGCACTGGCAAGGCTGTGCAGCACGCGGCGTTTATGATCATCATCATACATATCGATAAAATCGATAATAATAATGCCGCCTAAGTTGCGCAGTCTTAATTGGCGCGCAATGGCTTGTGTGGCTTCGGTATTAGTATTAAAAATGGTTTCTTCAAGATTACGATGGCCAACAAAGGCGCCGGTATTAATATCGACTGTGGTCATGGCTTCGGTTTGATCGATAATCAAGTAGCCACCGGATTTAAGCTCGACTTTACGGTTTAAGGCACGCTGAATTTCATTCTCTACATCAAACAAGTCAAAAATAGGCGACTCGCCTTGATAATATTCAATTTTGCCGGTGAGCTCAGGGACAAACTCATCAACAAACTCCCGTAACACTTCACAAGTACTGCGCGAGTCAACCCGAATGCGATCCAATTCCGCGCCCACAAAGTCTCGGACAATCCGACAACTTAAGCCTAAGTCTTCATACAAAATGGAACAGGCAGATAACTTAGTGCGTCGCTCTTGAATTTTACGCCATAGGCGATTTAAAAATGCCGCATCTTGCGCTAACTCGCTCTCGCCCACGCCTTCTGCAGCAGTACGAATAATATAACCGCCTTGTTCATCTACATACTCGCCCACTATGGCTTTAAGGCGCTCGCGCTCTTCATCTGACTCAATACGTTGAGAAACGCCCACATAGGCGCTGCCTGGCATAAAAACTAAGTAACGAGAGGGCAAAGTAATATCGGTAGTCAGACGAGCGCCTTTGGTTCCTAGAGGGTCTTTAACCACCTGCACCACAATATCTTGGCCTTGGCGCACTAACTCGGCGATGTTACCCACTTGAAAGTTGGCTTGCTCTTTACTGGCCACACATTCAGTGTGCGGCACTATGTCGGAGGCATGTAAAAACGCCGCCCGCTCGCCGCCAATATCGACAAAGGCGGCCTGCATGCCAGGTAACACTCGGCTAACTTTGCCTTTGTAAATATTGCCGACAATTCCCAAACGCGCTTGGCGCTCGACATGGACTTCCTGCAAAATCCCGTTTTCGACCAGCGCGACTCGGGTTTCTGCAGGTGTCACGTTAATAATGAGTTCTGCCGACATGAATAGCGCCCTTAAAAGAAGTAAGTAGAGTTTAAATTAACATAGTTCGTCGCCAAATTAAGGCCTCAAATGAGTAAAACGCCAGCTTCCCGTAGTAAGTCATGGGTTTCCACTAATGGTAAACCCACTACTCCACTGTAACTGCCATTAATACGACGCACAAAATTGCCGCCTAAGCCTTGGATACCGTAACCGCCCGCTTTATCGCGCGGCTCTCCGGAATGCCAATAAGCGATAATTTCTTTTTCAGAAATAGCTCTAAAAGTCACCTCAGTGGTGACGAATGCTTCATAGAGCCGATTTGAGGTGGCCAGAGCAATGGCAGTTAATACTTGGTGGCTGCGACCACTTAAGCGGCGCAACATCGCCATGGCATGCGCTTGGTCGAGGGGTTTTTCTAATACGTCACCATCGAGCACCACTATGGTATCCCCTCCTAATACGGGGAGATCTTGTTCGGCGAGCAACTGGCCGGCGGTGGCTTTTTCTCGGGCGAGACGCTGCACATACTCTGCGGCGGGTTCTGCAAAATGTTGCTTTTCTTCTACCTGCGGCAACACCAACGCAAAGGGCACCGACAATTGCGCTAACAAATCGCGCCTGCGCGAAGACGCAGACGCTAGATACACTAGGGCCGACATAGGAATTCTCTAATTGAACTAAGTTAAGAAATGGCGAACTGGCGCCGTGCATTGCGCAACAGCAAAAAAACCCAAGGCCAAAACACCATGCTACTGACAATGGACCAAAAATAATGATAGTCCAGTTGGATATCACGATTCATATAGGCCGCCCAAAATATCAATAGCTTATTTAAAATAGCCAGTGCCGCTATCACAAAGGCTTGTTGCCACACTGAATAATTGCGCATCCGTTGAAATTGCGATGCCGCTAAATAAACAGGGATCACTAACGCCAGTGCATGCACGCCCACCACAGAGCCTAATAACAAATCGTGTAATAAACCGACCACAAACGCTGTGCCCACATTGGCTCTATGGGGCAGCGCAATCGACCAATAAATTAACGTTAACAATAACCAGTCTGGGCGAAAAGGGGTAATGACATCGGGTAAAGGCAAAATAGACAGCATCAGCGCCAGCAATAAGCTTAAAGCGATAATTAAGCGCCCTCTTAAGGAGAAGGTTTTCATGGTGTTGCAGTCTCCTCGACAGCGCTATCTGTCTTAAGCGTCAGCGCCTCAATATCACTCAATTTAGGCTCGGGCCATAATAGTAATAAGTAGCGCAGCCTATCGAGCGCAGCAAAGGGCTGCACTCGGATATCAGCAAAAGGCTGACCCTCTTCATAGCCGACGCGGCTTACCTTTCCTACGGGGTACCCTTCGGGAAAACGCCCCGCCAAACCGGAACTTAGCAGCACATCACCTTCTTTAATATCGGTATTGCGCGTAATATTGTGCAGTAATAACCGGTCAAGCTGGCCACTGCCACTGGCGATAGCGCGAATGTCGTTGCGGGCGACCCGCACCGGTATGCCATGACTGGTATCTGTGATCAGCAACACCCGACTGGTGTTTTTACCGACAGAAATCACTTGCCCCACTACCCCTTGTTCATTGAGCACTGGCTGGCCTTCAAATACGCCAATAAGACTGCCTTTATCAATCACCACTTGATGAGAAAAAGGATCCGTATCCACCGCCATGATCTCTGCCACCATGCGGCGTGCATCGTGGCGCAACGGTGAGCCTAATAAGTCCCGTAAGCGTATATTTTCTTGCTCTAAATGGCGCAAGCGCAATAAATCATCGCGTAATAAAAACAGTTCATTTTCTAAGCGCTGGGATTGAGCGAGTAGCGTTTGATTAGACATTAACTGGCTAGAAGCCGAGTCCAGTAATAAACGCGGACTATTCGCTAAGTATTGTAACGGGCTAACTAGGGTATTGAGGTACAACTTAGCGCCATTAAAGCTGTGAAAGCGTCCGTCTGCAATAATCAGCAACACAGACGCCACCACGGCAAGCGCTAAGCGGATAGGGAGTGAAGGGCCTCGACCAAAAATAGGTTTCATGTAGGACTTTATAAAGGGTGCGAGAGGCCGAGTAACTCGGCCTGATGATTAATCGTAATGGAACAAATCTCCACCGTGCATATCAATCATCTCTAACGCCTTGCCGCCCCCACGCGCGACACAGGTAAGAGGATCGTCAGCCACGACCACTGGGATACCGGTTTCTTCCATAAGTAGGCGATCCAGATCCCGTAATAAGGCGCCCCCCCCCGTTAACACCATACCGCGCTCGGCAATATCTGAGGCTAACTCAGGAGGAGATTGCTCCAGGGCCACCATCACCGCACTGACGATACCGGTTAACGGCTCTTGCAGTGCTTCTAAAATTTCATTGGAGTTAAGCGTAAAGCTGCGTGGCACGCCTTCTGCTAGGTTTCGCCCGCGTACTTCAATTTCTAACACTTCATCGCCAGGGTAGGCAGAGCCCACTTCATGCTTAATACGCTCGGCAGTAGCTTCACCTATTAAAGAGCCATAATTACGGCGTACATAATTAATAATGGCTTCATCAAAGCGATCGCCACCCACGCGCACCGACTGGGAATACACCACGCCATTTAAAGAGATAATGGCCACTTCTGTAGTACCGCCCCCAATATCGACCACCATAGAGCCGGTGGCTTCCGACACTGGCAAACCGGCACCAATAGCGGCAGCCATAGGCTCATCAATTAAATAAACTTCACGAGCACCGGCACCCAACGCCGACTCTTTAATGGCGCGGCGCTCAACTTGGGTAGAGCCACAAGGCACACAGACTAATACTCGCGGGCTGGGACGGAAAAAATTATTATCGTGCACTTGTTTAATAAAATGCTGGAGCATTTTTTCGGTGACATAAAAGTCGGCAATCACGCCATCTTTCATGGGCCGTATGGCCGCGATATTCCCAGGCGTACGCCCTAGCATTTGTTTAGCCGCTTGACCGACGGCGGCAACACTTTGACTTTGGCCAGACTTTTCCTGACGAATAGCCACAACGGAAGGCTCGTCAAGTACTATGCCTTGATCTTTAACGTAGATGAGTGTGTTGGCCGTACCCAAATCGATCGACAGATCGTTGGAAAACATGCCTCTTAGCTTTTTAAACATATGCTTAAGGGAACCTTGGATTAAGAAAGCGTGAAAGTGCGGCTAACTTTATCAATGCAGCCTACCACTGGCAAGGAACATGCATGGCTAAATGCGCGTTAGAGCGGGTATGAGTTCCAATAAATTAATAAGTTCCTTAAACTTAGCCTCTAATCCTTTTCATTTTGACGATTGTGACCGCATTATCCGCTTGGCAGCAGCTTTACTCGAGTGCGCACCCTTCACCATTACAGCGTTTACATCATCCGTTACTGAACCAGCAGCGAGTTAAGTTATGGGTTAAACGGGACGATTTATTGCATGTTCGGATCTCGGGTAATAAATGGCGCAAGCTTAAATACCCCACACGCCACGCCATTGAACAAAAAGCGCAAGGTTTGCTAAGTTTTGGCGGTGCCTATTCCAATCATTTACATGCGCTGGCTGCTATCGGACAAGAATTGGCGCTAGCGACACAAGCCATAGTACGCGGTGAAGCCAGTAGCCAAAACAATCCGACGTTAGTGGACGCAAAAAATTGGGGAATGGCGCTGCGCTTTGTAGATCGCCAACAATACCGCCAGCGTCAAGACCCGCAGTGGCTAGCACAATTAAGTGCTCAATATCCTGGCTACCTGCTACTCCCTGAAGGAGGCAGTTGTGTGGCCGCCTTACCGGGGGTAGCCGAAATTTGGACGGAGTTAGCGATGCAAGTCGCCACTAATAGCGAGGCACCCCGTCACATAGACCAGCTGATCCTCCCCGTTGCCAGTGGCGCTACCTTAGCCGGTTTAATTTCCCAACGGCCCAGTCATACCCAACTGAGTGCTTATGCGGTATTAAAAGGCGCTTCATGGCTAGCCAAAGAGGTAATTACACTTTGCCCCTATGCCGCACAAGATAGCGGTTGGCAATTAAGATTAGCGCACCACTGTGGTGGCTACGCTAAATGCTCAGCGCTGGATAGCGCCGAAATTAGCCAATTAAGCCGTGAGCTAGGTGTGCCCTTGGAGCCCATTTACAGTGGCAAAGCCTTATTAGGCTTATTTCGTGATCTAAAAGCCGGTTATTATCCGCCTTCCAGTCAGTTGGTCTTTTTACACACCGGTGGCCTTCAAGGGGCGCGCAGTAGGGCTTAATAATCCCGTAAAGTTGGCACTAGCATGAGCCGAGGCAGCGCCCCCCTTCTTACCCTCGGCGCCCAATTCCGGATAGGCAAAAAAGTAACCTTGTCCGGCATAAACGCCTAATTGCGATAAACACTGCCACTCGCCTAGCGTTTCCACACCCATAGCGATTACCTTGGTTTTCCCGCCGGCGCTATTACCAATTAAGCTGCTAACGGCCATCTGATTAACGGGTTTCGTATCGATATCACGCACTAAGCTGGGATGTAGTTTTAGATAATCAAGCTCGTAATCTTTAACATATTGCGTACTCACTACATCTTGGCCGGCATGATCGACGGCTAACTGGCAACCTAATTTTTTAAGGGCTCGCAAGGGGATGATTAAGTCATGAAAATGGCGGCTCACTTGGGCTTCAGACAAGTCGATCACTAACTTATTAAGATGAACTTTAGGTATCTGCAGTAATTCAAATAACAGCCACTTGTAAAACTGGCTTTGTAATAAGCTAGTCGCCGATAAATTCACCGCTAGGCTAACGCCTGGTTCGGTTTTCGCTAAGCGTGCCAGTGCTTGAGAAAGAATATTGCGGTCTAGTTCATAGAGTAGACCGCATTTTTCTGCCATAGGGAAAAACTGCCCCGCCGATAGTTCACGGCCTTGCTCATCTTGGATGCGCGCTAACAGCTCATACATAATGGGCGCTTGATGGGGCGCAATATAAATACCTTGCCGATCCAACTGAATTTTTTGTTGCGCTAATACTCGAGTCAGCAAGGTGCGCCAGCGCACCGTGCCTTTCCCCATATTTTCTTCTGTCACGCCTTTATAATAGATAAAATAACCCTCGCCGCCTTGCAACTCAGCACTGCGCAGTGCCAATTCGGCTTCTTCTTGTATTTGTTGAATCGGCTCGGCAAAACTAAAACAGACACCGCCAATAAAGACTGCCGGATCTGTCATTTCTTCTGGCCAGTTAAGGCGGCGTAGTACTTTCATCAGTTGGCGCGCCGCTTCTTGAGCTTCACTTTCCACTGTGTTGGGCAATAAAATAGCGAAGGTGTTACCGGTGTAGCGTGCTTGCAGAGCACCTGGCGTGCCTCGTACAAAATGGCCCATATAGATAGAGGCAGCGGTGAGTAACTCATCACCTCTTTCATAATCAAAGTGATAGTTAATTTTCATTAAATCTTGAATTTCTACTAATAATAAGGCGCCACCATGGCAGGCGGGATCATTGAGAGCGGCTTCTAGTCTATTATCAAAAAAAACTCGATTTCCTATGCCTATTTTTCTATCGAGAAATACATTGGCTCGCATAAAAGAGTCGAAGCGACTGCGCTCTTTGCGGGCATCTTTTAGCGCCAACGCCAGTTTATCTAGCGCTTGGCTAGCTTGGTGCGGCCATTCTAAGCGGTGATCGTGAAAGCTAAGAAAGGGCTTGTCTTGTAAAATAGCCTCACTGCGCAGCGCTAACAGCTCAGCGCCGCGAAACTGGCGCCGAAACCAGCGCAACATGATGAGCGAGCCAACGAGTATCACAATAATTGCACCCGAGATGCCCGCTAAGGAAGCAAAGGAATGATCGATATTATAAAAAGGAGGGCGTAATACTAAGCGAGCGACTAAGTTTTCTTCAGCATTAAGCGCAGCTGTGTATTCCATTGTAAAGACATCGCCTGCCGTGGCAGCAGCATCTAAGCGCGCAGAATGATAAACAGGCACCTTATCTTGCAATAGCGTGAAATCGATGATGCCATTGACTTCTAAGATATTGGGTAGCCAAGCATCTATGATGTCAGGCTGGGCTTTGCTCGCTTGCCAGCCCTCATCGACGAGGCGCAACACCGTATCGACTTGACGCTGCTGATAGAGTGAGCCCATATGGTAGAAGCTAATGCCAGCACCGATCAGCACTATCATGACCACAGTCAATATACATAGGCTAATGGTAGTAATAAATTGATTGGTAAATTTCATATGCATCCTTGCACTACATCCGGCGAGCTGTCGAGGTTACCCGCTCAGATTTTCCAATTGTTATGCCATTATTATCTTAGCCCTAAAGCTAAAACACAATTTATTCAACTTCTGAGTCAGGTTTGAGTTTTGGTTCTACTGTAACGCCACTCAAAAGAAGGCTATCGGCTAGGCGGCACTTTTTATGAGTAAATAAAACTCGCCCTCTTTTTTTCACTGTTATCTTCGCACTATTCATGGCTCAGACTACGGTTTTATCGCTAACGTCTTTTTACCGTCCTTTTTAAGGTAGTATGCCTTTATTAACCTGCTGCTTATTAAGCTAATATCTCTATTCGCATTAACATAGAGGCAGTCAATTTTTTATTCGCTGGCCATCCTCAGCCTGCACTTTGCTTAACAAGGCCCCCTATACGCTTATGAATATCTGGAACAAATATCAAGCCACTTCGCTCGTAATCAAGATGTCTGCGGGCTTCTTATTAGGCATTGTGGTGGCGCTTATTTTTCGAGAGCAAGCCGGTGCGCTTCGCCCTTTAGGGACCATTTTTATCCGTTTATTAAGCTTAATCGCCACCCCTGTTATTTTTTTAACTGTGGTGTTAGCGATTGGCCGTATGAATATCCGCCAAATGGGTAGACTCGGCGCCAAGCTCATTCTCTATTACGCCGTTACTACAGCCATGGCAGTGTGCATTGGCGTATCCTTAGCCTTACTCTTTAACCCAGGGCTACGACTAAGCCTGCCTAATACCCTAGTAGAAAAACCTCACTTACCTCATGCCACAGACATGCTGCTCGACATAGTTCCCGACAATGTGTTTGCAGCCTTTGCGAGTGGTAATTTAATGGCCATTCTGTTTATCGCTATTATTATGGGCATGGCCATGTCTGCCATGAGCTATGCTACCGATAAAAACTTACAAGACCATGGCTTATTTTTAGAGCGCCTTTTTAGCGCCTTTAATGAATTATTCTATAAGATACTAGCAGGCATCTTGCTTTATGCCCCTATTGGCGTGTTTGCAATTAGTGCCGCGACTTTTGGCGCACAGAGCTGGTTAACACTTAAGTCGTTGTTGGTGTTCACGGGAACCTTTTATTTAGGCCTAATTTTTTTATGGCTGCTCGTCTATACCTCCTTTGTAAAACTTGCCGGCTTTGGCGTGATACGGTTTTTCACTGACATCAAAGAAGCCTATGCCACCGCTTTTTTCACCACCAGTAGTCTTGCCAGTTTACCGGTGGCGATTCAGTCGGCTAAAAAAGCCGGCATATCAGAAAAAACTGCCAACTTTGCCCTCCCCCTAGGCGCTATCTTTAACTCCGATGGCGGGGCCCTGCGCATGGGCGTGTCTTTAGTTTTTGCCGCTAATATTGTGGGCTTAGACTTAGCCTGGTTTGACTTTATTGCTATAGTGGTCATTGGCACTTTGCTCTCTATTGGCACGGCAGGAGTGCCTGCAGCAGGGCTAGTGACTTTATCTGCGGTGCTCAGCCTCTTTGGCTTACCTTTAGAGATTGTGGCCTTAATTGCCGGCGTAGATGCCATTCTTAATATGGGGGGCACGGCCTCCAATGTAGCCGGAGATATTATTGGCGCGGCGGTCATTGATGAGAAGCCCGTCTCTTAGCTTTCTTTATTTATCTTGTTACCAGTAACTTGATGAAAAACAGCTTATTTATCTTTTTTATTATTATAATAGGCGCCTTTATCTTCTGTTAAGTTAAGGATTTATCATGCACAAGGTTCGCCAAGGATTATTAATATTACTAGCGGCTTTGTTCGTTATGGCATGCTCTGGCAATGTCAGTCCGGAAAAAGTCGCCGACCAATATATGCATGCTATTTTAAATGACGACATAGATAGTTTAATGAAAACACTGCACTTAGGTGAGGATGTGCCTGAGAAGCAAACCGAGATGGTTCATGGCAAACTGGCCATGGTAGTAGAAGAAAGTAGCGCTCGGGCTAAAGCGCTCGGTGGGGTTAAAAAAATAACCTATTCAGAAACAGAATATAATCAAGATAAAAGCCGCGCTAAGTTAGTCGCGACCGTCATCTATAAAAACGCGGACGCTCCTAACACTATTGAGCGGATTAATCTTATTGATACCGAGCAGGGCTGGAAAGTATCGCTGTAATCTAACTCCCTGAAGACACTATGTATGTATTGCCCATTAAGTTAATAAGGCGCTCTTTAACAGGGGCGCTATTAATCATAGGGCTGGCATTAAGTGTTTATATAGTAGTCAGTTTGGCGACGCCTAAAAAGGAACTGGCATTTGATTTATCGACGCTACCTTCATTGGCGCTCGGCGATTGGATATTTAGAAAAGGCAGTGCCCCCGAGAGCCAAATTATAGAGGCCCTGAGTCAAGGGGAGTTTTCCCATATCGGCGTTATTGTTAGCCTAACTCCACAGCCGTTAGTGATCCATGCAACCACCGATGATAATCCTCACTTACCTAATCAAGTCATTCTCTCTACGCTAGAAGATTTTATTAGCCCGGCCCTCGCCAAGTACTTTGCGATTGCGCGTCTTGAACACACTACAGATTTTCAACAACAGCGGGTTATCACTTGGCTATTAGAACAACAAGGCCAGCCCTTCGTATTAACCACGCGTGAGCGCTCTCCTTTATATTGCACTACCCTGATATTAGAGGCGCTGAACCAAGCGCAAATAACCATAGCTCCACAGTGGCAGCACATTAATGCTCCGCTACTTAAAGGTGAATACTTATTCCCGCGCGCCTTTGCAGAGCTTCCTCATCTTGCTTGGCAATATCACTCTCTTAACCAGCGCAATTAATTCGACACTTAATACGCTTATTCTGCTCATTGTTTTTGTTGTTCATTATCTTGTCATAAATAAGGACTACATTAGGTCCTGTTTTCTCTAGGCTGTGCTTTAAACACTGTAAACCAACAGCAAAAACACATATTGATCACAAAATTGTAAATAAATTGATAAATAACTAATACTTTAGTCACGCTTGGATTATGATAGCTCGGCAACTTGGGAACAGGGTGAAACCCACGTGGTTTCAAGTACTCAAGATCAGGCGTAGCAATAAACGCCATTTTTTAATACCTAGGATGGGTTAAGGATAAACAAGATGTTAACAATTACACTTTTTAAGCTAAATAAAGCGCCGTTTCCACTCGTACTTAATCGCTAAGGCTATCGGTACTAAATTTACTCGCTTTATTTGAATAGCCGTTTTAAATGCTACTCATTTCACTTAATTCTGCACAGCTTGAGAACGTATATGAAACACATAACTCGCACTTTATCAGATGATTTACAGCAACATATTGAGGTGGAATTAGCCTCGTTAGCACCACCGGTACTCGATGGTCGAATGGATGCGCTGTTATGGTGCCAAGACATGATATTTCGCTGTATCAGTCCCGAATGTGCCGCCGCTTATTTAAAGCGCCACCATAATATAGAAGTTACCTTAACCGCTTAAGGTAAAAGGCTCCTAGTAGGAGCCTTTTTTGTAGCTCTTATTATGGCGATGTCCGCTAACTCTTCCCTATAAAATAAGTGTCGCCACTGGCTTTGACCTCATAAAAAAACCCTGCCGTGGCAGGGTTTTAAGCTTCATTAACTCGATAAGCGAGTAGCCTTAGAATGGAATATCATCATCGAAGTCCATCGGTGGCTCATTGTAAGTAGGAGCTGCGGGAGGAGCGGCTGGTTTGCTTTGCGATTGGTGTTGCTGGCCTTGTGATGGCGCCGCTTGCTGATTCCAGTTACCTTGACCTTGTTGGGCCGCTGGCTGTCCACCCCAATTACCTTGACCGCCTTGTGGTTGGCCACCTTGTTGTTGACCGCCCCAGCCACCTTGTTGACCCCCACCTTGGCCACCGCCGCCTTGCGGGCGACCACCTAGCATTTGCATGGTACCGCCGATATCGACCACTATTTCTGTGGTGTATCTGTCTTGGCCATCTTGTCCTTGCCATTTACGCGTTTGTAAGCGGCCTTCAATGTACACTTGTGAGCCTTTACGCAAATATTCACCGACAATTTCTGCTAATTTGCCGAAAAATACTACCCGATGCCACTCGGTTCTTTCTTTCTGCTCGCCAGACTGCTTGTCGCGCCAGGTTTCACTGGTGGCCAAGGTAATATTGGCGACCGCATTGCCGTTAGGCATATAACGTATTTCAGGATCCTGACCCAGATGGCCGATCAGGATAACTTTATTGATGCCTCTATTGGCCATAACTCGCTCCGCACTTACAGATTAATTACAGTTTTTGCTTGGTCTAATTCAAAGCTATTGCCGTCCACCTTAAGATAAGCCGCCCCTTCTTCTGGGATGATCAAGGCTTCAAGCACACCAGGCAAAGCTAATAGCTCGGCAAGGAGTTGCTCGCGACGTTCGATACTTTCTATACTAACACCGATAGGCAAAATATGAGATCTAACCTTGCTCACATTACTCATGCCTTTAGCCACCCAAAACCACAATCCCATGGACGCCGCTACTAGCAAAAACACGCCGACACCGCCTAAGTACTGGAATAAGACGCCCCCTAACACGCCGCCTAAAAAAGCACCAAAAAACTGACTGGTAGAATAAATCCCCATAGCCGTGCCTTTCGCGCCCGCCGGTGCCAGCATAGATAAAAACGCGGGCAGCGAGGCTTCCATAAAGTTAAAGGCAGTGAAGTACAGCAACATAGCCAGCGCTAAGATGCCAATGTGGCCCTTGCCGATTGCCATGAGCACTAGAGCTAGCATCATCACTAAAATAGAAGCTTGAAAGAATTGCTTATTCAAATTGCGTTTGGCGCCAATAATGAGCACCGGCACTATTAACACAAACGACAGCAAGAGAACCGGCAGATAAAGCCACCAGTGTTTTTCGGCCGCTAAGCCTGCATCAAGCAAGGTCAAGGGAAAGGCTACAAACACCGCGGTCAGCGTAAGGTGTAAGAGCAGGATGCCAAAGTCGAGACGCAGCAATTGCTTGTCTTTTAGCAAACGGCCAAATAACTCAGGAGCGGCGGTCACATCGCGGATTTGGCCTTTATGAGCAGGGTCTGGCAACATAAAACGCACCATAATAATACCAATCACCGCCAACAGAGCCGTGGCCCAAAATACCCCAGATAAACCAAAAAATGAGGCCAATACTGGCCCTAGCACCATGGCTACTGCGAAAGATAAACCAATACAAACGCCAATAATGGCCATGGCTTTGGTACGGCTTTCTTCACGGGTAATGTCAGCAGCCAAGGCTAAAATGGCGCCCGCAATGGCACCAGAGCCTTGCAACACTCGGCCAATGGCCACGCCATACACCGACTCCGACATAGCCGCCACCACCGAGCCTACAGCAAATAAACTTAAGCCCGCATAAATAACTGGCTTACGACCAATGCGATCCGACAGCCAACCCGCGGGGATTTGCAACACCGCTTGGGTAAGGCCATATACGCCGATAACGATACCCACCCAAATAGGCGAAAAGCCGATTAAGTCTTTACCGTATAAGGCAAACACCGGCATGATCATAAACAGGCCAAGCATTCGCATGCCAAAAATACCCGCTAGGGTAAAAGAAGCCCGCCGCTCGCGGGGACTAAAACCTTGCTCGTCGCTCATAGTCCTCAGTGCCGTTAAATAAACTCAAAGAGACCTAGTTTAGCACGGGCAGAGTGTCAAGATTAATCCTTATTCACACTTGGCGGGCTATTGATCCAATGCCATACTAGCCGATCGAATTGCTAGCTAGGTAAAGTTGCAGATGAAGAAAATTGAAGTACGTGGCGCTCGCACTCATAACCTGAAAAATATCAGCTTGGACTTACCAAGAGATAAACTGATAGTCATCACTGGCTTATCAGGTTCAGGAAAGTCTTCTCTTGCCTTCGATACTTTATATGCCGAAGGGCAACGGCGCTATGTGGAGTCACTCTCGGCCTATGCGCGCCAGTTTCTTTCCTTAATGGAAAAGCCCGATGTGGATCACATCGAGGGCTTATCGCCAGCCATCTCTATCGAGCAAAAGTCGACTTCCCATAACCCACGCTCTACTGTGGGTACCATCACCGAAATTTACGACTATTTACGACTGTTATTTGCTCGAGTAGGCGAACCGCGCTGCCCCACCCATGCCCTGCCCTTAACAGCGCAAACCATCAGCCAGATGGTCGACAAGGTATTAGAACAACCTGAAGGCGAGAAGCTCATGTTGTTAGCGCCCGTAGTGCGCGATCGCAAAGGGGAACACGTTAAGTTACTAGAAAGCCTAGCGGCACAAGGTTTTATTCGCGCCCGTATTGATGGCGAGGTGTGCGATCTGTCAGATCCGCCCCCTTTAGAGCTCCAGAAGAAGCACACTATCGAAGTGGTAGTGGATCGATTTAAGGTGCGCGACGACTTACAACTACGCCTATCAGAGTCCTTTGAAACCGCGCTTGAATTATCTGGCGGCATCGCCTCCGTGGTAGCCATGGAGCCAGACAGCGCTACCGAGCTGGTCTTTTCTGCCAACTTTGCCTGCCCACAGTGTGGTTATTCTATTGCAGAGCTTGAGCCACGTATTTTTTCTTTTAATAACCCAGCAGGCGCTTGCAGTACCTGTGATGGCTTAGGCGTTCAACAAATTGTCGATCCCGATAAAGTGATCAGTAACCCTGAACTTAGCTTATCGGGTGGTGCCATTAGAGGCTGGGATAAGCGCAGCTATTACTATTACCAATTATTAAAATCCTTAGCAGATCATTACCAGTTCGACTTAGAAGTGCCCTACCAAGAGCTATCGCAAGAGGTCCAGCAAGCCGTCCTTTATGGCTCTGGGCGCACCAGCATCGACTTTAAATATATGAATGATCGAGGCGATGTATTAGTGCGTAAACACCCCTTTGAGGGCATCTTGCATAATATGGAGCGGCGTTATCGCGAAACCGAGTCTAACTCGGTACGCGAAGAGTTGGGTAAATACCAAAGCAATCGCCCTTGTCCTAGCTGCCATGGTGCGCGCTTAAAAGAAGGCCCGCGTAACGTATTTGTTGCCAACCATACCTTGCCGCAAGTAGCAGATATGGCCATTGGCGAGGCTCACGACTTTTTTAATAATATGGAGCTGAGCGGCCAAAAAGCACACATCGCCGATAAAATTTTTAAAGAGATTGGCGCGCGCCTAGGCTTTTTAGTCAATGTAGGCCTTAACTATCTTACACTATCGCGCAGTGCCGATACTTTATCGGGTGGGGAAGCACAGCGTATCCGTTTGGCGAGCCAAATAGGCGCCGGCTTAGTAGGTGTTATGTATGTTTTGGACGAACCCAGTATTGGCTTACACCAGCGCGATAATGAACGCTTACTCACCACCCTTGTCCACCTGCGCGACTTAGGTAATACGGTGATTGTGGTCGAGCATGATGAAGATGCTATTTTAGCTGCAGACTATGTCATGGATATTGGCCCCGGCGCCGGCGTCCATGGCGGTTATATAGTGGCACAAGGCACGCCCGCCGAAGTGATGGCTAACCCTGAGTCTTTAACAGGCGCTTATTTATCGGGTAGAAAAAGCATTGCCATTCCACAGCAGCGCACACCTGTGGGTGACCACTGGCTAACCTTAACTGGCGCTTCAGGCAATAACTTAAAAAATGTCGACTTAACCTTGCCTCTTGGCTTAATGACCTGTGTGACGGGTGTGTCGGGCTCAGGCAAGTCCACATTAATTAACAATACTTTATTCCCTATCGCTCACCGCGAGTTGAATAAAGCCACCATTAGCCAGCCCGCGCCCTATCGCACCATAGAGGGCATGGATAAGTTAGATAAAGTAGTGGATATAGATCAAAGCCCTATCGGTCGTACCCCACGCTCTAATCCTGCCACTTACACCGGAATTTTTACTCCCATTCGCGAGTTATTTGCGGCCACCCAAGAAGCGCGTTCTCGAGGCTATAAGCCGGGGCGTTTTTCTTTTAACGTTAAAGGTGGGCGCTGTGAAGCCTGCCAAGGGGATGGGTTAATTAAGGTAGAAATGCACTTTTTGCCGGACGTGTATGTGCCCTGTGATGTCTGTAAAAGCAAACGCTATAACCGAGAAACATTAGAGATCAAATATAAAGGTCTGAGTATTCATGAAGTCTTGAGTATGACGGTAGAAGAAGCGTGCGAGTTTTTTGCACCCGTGCCCGCTATTCACCGTAAACTGCAAACATTAATGGATGTGGGCTTATCTTATATTCGCTTAGGCCAATCTGCTATTACGCTCTCGGGTGGGGAAGCGCAACGCGTTAAGTTAGCAAAAGAGTTATCAAAACGAGATACCGGCCAGACGTTATATATCTTGGATGAACCTACTACTGGCCTGCACTTTCAAGATATTCAGCTGTTACTCAGCGTCTTGCACCGCTTACGCGATCATGGCAATACGGTAGTGATTATTGAGCATAATCTCGATGTCATTAAAACCGCAGACTGGATTGTAGATATGGGGCCCGAAGGCGGCAGCGGCGGCGGCGAAATTTTAGTGACGGGCACGCCAGAAGACATTGCCCAGCATGCCACTTCACACACCGCTCGTTTCTTACGGCCGATGTTAGAGAAAGCAGCGCCCCGTACCTAGCAAGAAACAAACCCCGAGCCGGCAAGCTCGGGGTTTATTTATGTCATCGCGCTTTTCTTTTGCTCTTATCTCTATTTTTCCGCGGATTGCGCGACAGAAAATCTACTAATTATCTAGCTCAGCGCTCGCTTGCCATTGTACCTTAAATATTTTTGGCCATAACTTGCCGGTAATATAAAAGACTTGCTCAGTCGCATCATACGCAATGCCATTGAGCACAGCTTCGGGATCAGAAGAGCGCTCACTAGCCGCAATTAGCGTACTGGCATCTATAATGGCTTCTACTTCGCCGCTGTGACTATTAATACGTACAATGCGCTGGTCGTGCCAAATATTGGCATAAATATCACCCTCCACACAGGCTAGTTCATTTAATTGCGCTAATGGCTCACCCTTAAGCGTAATGCTCAGTGTGTCTTTAAGAGAAAAAGACTGCCTATCTCGCCTTTGAAGCTGGTCGGAGCCATCACTCATCCATAACTGCTCACCGTCATAACACAAGCCCCAGCCTTCTCCTTGATAAGAAACTACCCGCTGTAAATTAAAATTCGACTTATCGTAAACTAACGCTTTACCCTCTTGCCAGGTTAGCTGAATTAACTGTTCGCCCACCTGTGCTAACCCTTCGCCAAAGTAATTTCGTGCCAGCGGACGGTGCAGCAGCACCTTGCCCGTCTTAGCATCCATTTTTCTTAGACTGCTTTGGCCATATAAGCCGGTACTTTCATAAAGATAGCCTTCGTCAAAGAGTAACCCCTGAGTAAAGGCCTTATTATCATGCGCTAAGACCGCTAGCACTTTTATATCTAGGTGTTGCAGCTGGGCATTAGCTAACACGGGAAGTGTTAAGCTCATTAAGAGCGTTATGTGTACCAATAACATACGCAGATGCACGGTAAGAGCAGAAAAATGAGCACTAAGCAAAGGCGATAATCCATAAGTAATAGCAGTGATAAATAAGGGGTAGCCTATTAATGATGTCGATTGTTGTCGCAACTCACAATAATCCCGCAAGCTGCTTCATATGAGGCTAAACTATTGATGATTAAGGCTTAGCTTAACCTTATTATGCTAATTCTTAAGGAGCTTAGAAACAAAAAAACTTGCTATCTCTCTCATTTAAATAGAGATTTACTATGATGACGCCATTAAACAATAACTCGCTTTAGTCAGTAAGCCATAAAAAGCTAATAAATAGTCATCGAATATAGCTAACCGCACTTCGCTGTGGCTGGCCTGCCAATTTATATTCAGGAGCACAAAAAATGAAGAAGCTAATGAAAGTACTTAACCCATTACTGATCCTCTCTTTGCTAATGGGCACTATGCCCGTGATGGTGCAGGCGCAGCCGAGCCAATTGGTGTCTACCCAAAGTGCACTGGATGCAATTCAAGTTAGCAATGAGCGTGCTCGCATTAACGACTTACTTGCTCGTACAGAAGTGCGTGAGCAGTTAGTTAACTACGGCGTAGAAATGAACGAAGTAGAAGCTCGTGTGGCCGCCATGACTGACCAAGAAGTGCTGCAAATGGCCGATCAGCTCGATAATATGCCCGCCGGTGCCAACGCCGTGATCGGTGCCTTGTTAACGGTATTTATCGTGTTATTAATTACCGACTTGCTGGGATTAACTAACGTCTTCCCCTTCACTCGCTAATGACATTTTTTAGCCCTTTAAAAAACGTCCGCTTAGCGGGCGTTTTTTTATTATTAGCCAGTAGCGCGCTGTTGTTACTGAGTGGCTGTGCAGCGCCACCTAAACTATCAGCCGCGGCTAAAGCACGGCTACCCAACCAATCTTTTGTCACCGGCGTGCCTTTTTATAGCCAGCAAGATTATCAATGCGGGCCGGCATCACTGGCGATGGCGTTGGGTGCAAGCGGTCAATCCGTAAGTGTGGACACCTTGATCCCACAGGTATTTTTACCTGGGCGAGAAGGCAGCGTACAGCCCGAAATGCTGGCCGCTGTGCGCCGTCATCAGCGCATTAGCTTTACCTTAGATGGCAGCTTTGATGCGTTACTTACTGAAGTTGAGGCAGGTAATCCGGTGGTGGTATTGCAAAATTTAGGCTTGTCGTTTGCCCCACTTTGGCATTACGCCGTGGTGATTGGCTTTGATCAAGCGCGCCAGCAACTGCTATTGCACAGTGGTGAACACTCTCGCCAAGTGACCAGCATGAGTCGCTTTAATGCCACATGGGCGCGCAGTCAGCACTGGGCCATGGTCGCACTCGCACCGGGGGAGTTTCCCGCAAGTGTTACCCCTAGTCACGCTGCAGACGCAGTAAGTGCCTATGAGCAAGCCGCCGGCAGTCAGGCGGCCCTTCCTGCTTGGCAAGCCTTTACACAGCAGTGGCCAGACAACGCACTCGGTTGGTTTGCCTTAGGTAATGCTCTGCACGCCGAGCAAGATTATGACGCTGCAGCTAATGCGTTTAATCAAGCCACTTTGGTAGATGCAAGTTTAGCCCCTGCTTGGTTAAACTTAGGTCTCACTCAACAAGGCCTAGGTCAGATGGCTAACGCGCAAAAAAGCCTACGCCACGCGGCAGCTTTACCAGGAAAATGGCAAACTCAGGCTCAACAGGCACTGGCTAATATAGAACTCTAAGCTATGACTCACAGTCATCATAATAAAAAAGACACGAGCCCGCTCGTGTCTTTTTTTATGAGCAGCGCACACGGTTAATGAATACGTTCATCTGAGGTCAGTCGGCGCACTAACCGCCGGCGTGTCACTAAGCCCACCCCTTGATAACCCACAGGTAATAAGAAACCGGCACAATCTTCTTGTTGCAGGTTTTTTAATGCCGTTAGTAAAGAAGCATCTGCACTTAGCTCTTTTAAGCGGCGGTTGGCGGTTAATAGGCTGGTTAGCCAATGTAAGTTCGCGTCTTTAACAGGCGTGACTTGTTGTAACTCATAAGCCTGCTCTAGCACCGTTCTTTTTAGCAAATAACGATGGCTAAGATAATCCACCACTACCCAAGGTTGGGGTTGGCTCAGTACCTTAGCAATCTCATTAGGCTGGGCGGCATCTAATGTAGAAAAGCGCAAGCTCGCTAATTCAGTTAAGTAACGCTGCGCCAGCGCAGTGCGTAGCGGATCCGAGTGCATTAACCGCCCTTGGGTTTTTAATAACGTGAGGATCAAAGAAGGTTGGCGAAAGCCATGTTGGCACACTAAATTTGCCGTTAGCACCACCGTCATTGCCGGAAACATGGCCTGCGCACTTAAGGATAATTCCAATACAGTGGCGATGGCGGCTAAAGGGGCATGCAATACGGCGGCCATCATGGCGGCCATGCCGAGTAATGCATATAAGCCAGGCTCTGATCCACCTGGTACCAAAGTGCCTGCTAAGCCGCCCGCACACACCCCCACCATTAACATGGGCGCTATCTGTCCCCCTGGTACCCCAAGGCCAATAGCGGCGGCGGTAGCAAATAATTTTGCTAATAAAATCATCGCTAATAACAGCCAAGGGAGCTGATCACTTAAGGCCAAGTTAATGGTGTCGTAACCAGAGCCAAGAATTTCTGGCACCCACAGAGCAAGCACACCGGTAATAACACCTGCTAATAACAACTTGTATGAGCGCCTTTTTAGCGGAAAGCGCAAAAACAACCGCACCATATATAAAAAAATGACAGCCACAAGCCCAAGCCATAGCCCGGTAAGTAGCAAGCTGGGAATATCGCCATAGTCCGCTAACGATAGGCGAGTAGGAGTGAGCACCGTATGCTCGCCTAGTAAAATACGACTAAACGCAGAGGCGGACACCGCCGAAGCAACGATGGGGGCAAAGCCAAGAATGCTGTATTCCATCAGCACCACTTCCATGGCAAATAACACCCCAGCTAATGGCGTGTTAAAAGCCGCAGAAATTGCTGCCGCCGTGCCACACCCTACTAGCAACCTCAATTGACTGGGCGGTCTATGAGTACGTTGCCCTAGCCAACTGCCCACCCCCGCCCCCATTTGCACAGCCGGCCCTTCACGGCCGACGCTGTGCCCAGAGCCTAGAGCAATTAAGGCCGCCACAAACTGAAAAGCGGTGTTTGCCAGTGGCAAGCGCCCGCGACCAAATTGCAATCGCTCCACCACATAGGCAAGGCCTACGGTTTGTGCAGAAGCGGGAGTAAAGCGGTATAACAAAATAAGTAGCAAACTGCCCAAAATAGGTAGGCCTAAGCGCCAGCCCCACGCTAAAGACTCAAAGTCTTCTAACGAGCTGCCATTTAACCACCCTAAAATCATGCTCAGTAAACTGATAAAGCACGCCATGACTAAGCCGGCAAACACTCCAATCACACACCCTAGCAACACCAAAGGTAATAAGCTGTGAGAAGGCGGGGTAAAGACTCTTTTTAAGGTTTGCTTGGCATGGCTTATCAATGCACTTTCTCCTACGGGCTGGCGAGTGCCCATTGCAATAATTGTTGGCTAAGACGAGCTTGAGCAATACCAAAAGCGTCCACTACCGCCGAGAGCTCCTTACTAGCGGTAGGCTCTGTCACTCTAAAACGCTGACTAGCCAATAAGCGCCGCTGTTGCGGCGCCACCCACTGCGCATCAAATTCAATAACGACACTCAACTGGCCATTAATATATTCACTATGAAATGCATTTAAGCGGCCGCCAAGCTCACGGTCTGCCGCTAGCGCTTGGCTATCATTGATTACAAATTGAAAACGCCCACTTTGCAACCACACATCAAGTAGAGAATCACGAAATAAAATCGGCAAGCGTGTCGCCCACCGGGCTCCATGATATGCACTCAGCTCATTACCACTGGGGATCACTAACATACGATTACTGTTCAATAAGCCACTGCTATCGGGCAATTTAATACGCACCGTTTGAGCAATCCCTAAGGAGGCAGGCGCCGGAGTCAAAGTGGAAGAGGGTAAACGGTAATAGGCAACAGGCTCGGCCTTAGGCAAGACACTGCAAGCAGCCAGCCCAGCAATTGCTAAGCAGAGTATTGAACAAGTCCGAGCGAAGCTGTTTGTTAATAGGCTCATGGCTTAACTTCCTTAATGCGCTCTGCGCCAAATAAAAAATCGCTAGGATCTTGCTCTAACTGAATAGAGAGGTCGTTAATGGTTTTTAACGTCGCTTTTAGCTGTAAGAGTGTGGGTTCTATTTCCCCTAAGCTGTGTAAGCCTGAAGCGATGGCCGGTTGATTAGTCTCTAATGAAGACGCTAGTTGCTCACTACTGCGCGCCAATGCCGCTAAGCTTGCATCTGCATGGCGCCACATGCGCTCGCCCTTATTATTAAATTGCTGCTCCAACTGTGCCGATAGCCGCGCCGCATGCTCCATCGTTATTTTCATTTTTTCACTGGCCGCGACTAAGTCGGCAATACCTTGCCCTAAGTGGTGTTTATGCTCACTGAGGATGCCCGTCGTCTCTGCTAAATTGATTAACACTTGTTGAAAGTGCGCACTGTTTTCTTTAGAAAATAAGGTGTTGGCATTGTCGATTAAATCTTTAAAGCCGCTTAGCAACTCTTCACTGTTTAAGCGCAACTTTGCAAAGGAAGAAGGCTTAGCGACGATCACCGGAATTTGCCCTTCATCAACGATTAATAAAGCGCTATCTGGGGAACCTTGACTAAGCTGGATATTACTCGCCCCGGTAATATTAGCGAGGGTAAGCTGCGCTTGAGTATCCACTTTAATGGGCGTGCCTCGTGCGATACGCACTCGAGACCATACTTGACTGGGGTCGTTAGCGTCTAACCACAAACGCTCTACTTCACCAACACGAATACCACTGTATTCCACGGCACTGCCTACATTTAAACCGCTGACCGCCTCACGAAACACAATATCATATAAATTTGAGTCTCTTTGGTTACCTGATTTTACTAACCACAAGCTGAATAATAAAATACCGACCGCAACCGCAAGGGTGAAAAAGCCAATCAGTACATGATGCGCGCGCGTTTCCATTATTCTATCCTCAACTAGTATGAGCTTGTGCCGCCAAACTTGCAGTTTGCTGGGCGGCGCGCCCGCGAGGTCCATGAAAGTAATCTTGGATCCAAGCATCATCAAAATCAGCCACTTGCGGCAGCTTATCAACCACTAAAACTCTTTTTTGCGATAATACAGCGACTCGATCACAGCAGGCATATAAGGTATCTAAGTCGTGGGTAACTAAAAACACCGTTAAATTTAGCGCATCTCGCAAGGTCAATAATAACCTATCAAAAGCGGCAGCTGAGATAGGATCTAAACCGGCAGTGGGTTCATCTAAAAATAAAATATCGGGGTCTAGGGCTAGCGCACGTGCCAAAGCTGCCCTCTTGATCATGCCGCCCGATAATTCAGATGGATATTTATTTGCCGCTGAGCTCGGTAAACCAACCAGCGCCAATTTTAGCTTGGCCAAATACTGAGCTTGGCCGCGCGCTAAGCCGGCTTGTTCAATTAAAGCCAGCGCCACATTCTCGGTTAGGGTCAGCGAAGAATAAAGCGCGCCCTTTTGAAATAACACACCCATGCGCGCCTGTAGCGGCTCACGCTCACGGTCTGATAAGGTTAAAAAATCTTGGCCAAAAACTTCAACTTGCCCCTCGTTGGGTTGCAATAAGCCCACAATAGAGCGCAGTAGAACCGACTTACCCGTGCCTGAGCCCCCTACCACCCCCATGATTTCACCTTGGTAAATATCGAGGTCTAGGTTTTCATGGACACTGTGGCTACCAAAACGATTGGCTAAGTGGCGCACTTTAATCATCACCTTAGGTAATTCGTGCGCTTGCTTATTATCGGCGGGGGTGACTACCATGCCATCTCCATTAAGAATAAGGCGGCAACCGCATCCAATAAGATCACCACAAAAATTGACTGCACCACACTGGAGGTCGTGTGCTCTCCCACAGACTGCGCACTACCAGACACCTTAAATCCTTCCAAACAGCCAATCAATGCAATTAAAAACGCAAATATAGGTGCTTTACCTAACCCCACCCAAACATGTTGCACCGGCACTTGCTGCAAAATAGTAAGATACTGGGCAATGGAAATATCCAGCGCTAACAAACAAACTAAGGCGCCCCCTATCAACCCTGAAATCATGCCAATAAAAGTGAGCAAGGGAAGTGCGAGCACCAGCGCTAAGATACGGGGCAACACTAACAGCTCCATCGGATCTAACCCTTGGGTACGCAGCGCATCTAACTCTTCATTCACTTTCATTGCGCCCAGTTGGGCAGTAAAGGCACTGGCGGTGCGCCCTGCTAATAAGATCGCACTGAGCAAGACACCAAACTCACGTAAAAAGGAATAAGCGACTAACTCCACCGTATAAATAGTGGCACCAAAGTTTTCAAGGACAGTCGCCCCTAAAAAAGCCACTACCGCACCCACTAAAAACGTTAGCAAGGCCACTATCGGCACCGCATTTAAGCCACATTGTTGAATTTGCACCACCAAAGCGGTGAGTCGCCACTGTGAGGGGCGCAATACATTACGCCCTAAGCTTGCGAGAGTCAGTCCCATAAAGCCCAGCAAGAGCACAAATTGTTGCCATCCTGTCATTACATGCTGGCCTAAGCGCGCGATAGCATCCAGCCAATGACCACGGGTAGCCGCGGCGGGAGCTTCTTGTACCATAGCGTCCAGTACCACTCCTAATAAAGCTTGGCGCTCAGCAGATAAGCCCCTCGCCTTCGGCAATAGCTGGCGACAGACTTGTGCACCTAGGGTTTCAATCAGCAAAGCCGCACCTGCCGTATCAAGGCCGTGCAGTGCACTCGCATCCAGTGCAGTGGGCGCAACTTCGGTAAGAGGGGCTAGTTGGCTCAGCTCATTGAAATGGCGCAACGTCCAGTGGCCTATTAACTGAACTTGGCCATTTTCAATATGTAATTGCGGCGGGCTGCTTGAAGATTGCATTGGCATCAGCTTAACCTTTACTCAGCGTCTGATAATAATCAAACATTGTCGGGCACTTGCGTCATAACCACAACAAGCAGGTGGTTTTATGCTAGGATCGGCTCACTTTTAGTCATGAGATGAGAAGCTTAATCATGCCCATAGAACAACAATTATTAACTCGTAGCGAGCATAGCTGCGAATTATGTAAAGCAAGCACCCATCTTGATGTGCAGGCAGTGGCGCCTTATACATCGGATAGCGCTGAGCACTGCGCTTTATTATGTGAGACTTGTCAGCAACAATTAGACGCGCCCACCGATGCCAATCACTGGCGTTGCTTAAACGAGAGCATGTGGAGCCAAGAGCCTGCGGTACAAGTATTAGCATGGCGTACTTTAAATAAACTTGCGGCGAGCGAAAGCTGGGCACAAGACTTACTAGACATGCTTTATTTAGAGCCTGCAGTACAAGAGTGGGCTGAAATTGGCCAAGTTGAAGATAACGAAGACGAGGGTGAAGTGCTGCTCGATAGTAATGGCAGCCGCTTAGCCGCGGGCGACACCGTCACTATCATTAAAGACTTAGATGTAAAAGGCGCCGGTTTTATTGCTAAGCGTGGCACTACCGTTAAAAATATTAGCCTCAACGCGAGTCTTCCTGGCCACATTGGCGGGCGAGTTAATGGCGTACAAATTCAATTAGCAGTGCAGTTTTTAAAGAAAGTTTAAGAATAAAAGAAAAGGTGAAGAGGACGAACTAAGCTCAAGGCTATTCATAATGATGTGAGTGGTTCCTCTTCACCTTTCGTGCCTATACTCCACATTCGTTAAGCAGGTCTCTCAATGTATAAGTTGGTCTTTTTTGTACCTGACAGCCATCTTGAGCACGTTAAAGCGGCCGTCTTTGCGAGCGGCGCAGGCCGTATTGGTGACTATGAACACTGTTGTTTTGAAACCAGAGGCACTGGACAGTTCAAACCTATCACCGGTGCTAAGCCTTTTATCGGACACGTAAATCAGCTCGAGCAAGTGGCTGAAGTGAGAGTAGAATTGGTGTGCCATGATACGCTTATTAGCGCAGCTATTGAGGCGCTGCGACAGGCACATCCTTATGAAGAGCCCGCCTTCGATGTATGGCAATTAAGCGAGCTTTCAAGCCAAGCTTAAATATGAACTAAGCTGCTATTTATTTTTTAGGAATGGCGATGTCGACGTTTTTTTTAGCCAGTGCTGGCGAACCCACTCAGTGTAGTCAACCTTGTCCACTGGGTTGGTTTACGCTTAGCACTCACCTAAGCACCGATCAGCAAGAAGTGATCACCCAATTGCGCTTTAGTGATCATGGCACACCACGTGCTCCGAGTACGCCCCTCCATCTCGCCGCCTGCCAGCAACTTGATCAATACTTTAAAGGGCAGCGCCGCCAATTTAGCTTATCCTTAGCCCCCAGTGGCACGGCTTTTCAACATCAAGTGTGGCAAGCGCTATTAACTCTTGAGTATGGCCAGCATTGCAGCTATAAATTTATCGCTGAGCACATTAATAATCCTAACGCCGTGCGCGCCGTAGGCTTAGCCAATAGTCGCAACCCTATTGCCTTAATTATCCCCTGTCATCGAGTAATTGGTGCAAATGGTAAATTAGTCGGTTATGCCGGCGGTATTGAGCGCAAAGCATGGCTGCTTGAGCATGAACAAAAGAAGTAAACTGGTATTTTCAGCGCCCGCTAAAAATGTAAGCCTTTGACCACTAAAGGCGTAAGACTTATCTCAAATAAAAAGCAGCTTAAGCGCTTTTTATTTATAGAAAATATCCCTACTCTTAAAAATAACACTTACAGTTCATAGACTTACCAAACTAATATTTTCCATAATAACAAAGACAGTGTTTTATCTAGCCGCAAGCTCGGCCAAAGCAGGGTACTATGTTTTGGCAAGGAGCAAGGCGCCCGTCAAGATGATAGGCAGCCAAGATGGCTAGGACTTCACAGGGCGTGATAGGAACACCTCTAGGATGATGAGGCGAACTCGATAAGGAAGCTCGAGTATTAGGATGATATAAAGGAACAGCCTCGGGATGAGGAAGGGGAATTCCCACAAGGAAGAGCACGTCAAGGAACGCAGGGAGCGCACAGGTTTACGGAAAAACCAAATAGACGTTCAGAAAAAGGGCAACTTAGGTTGCCCTTTTTTATGGCTCATGGCCACCTAGGCTCGTTAATCAACCGCCATTTGAGTCGGTAAAAGAGGGTAAGCGCCTAGCTCGAGCTTTAAACTGCTAAGCTATAGCGCTATCTCACTGACTTACATTCTTACCACTAAGCAGTCCATACTTTGGCGCACTAAATGCTCACAAGACTGCTTAGCTTCATCTTGCGCTAAGCCCACTAGTTGAGCGCGATAGAGTGTTTGCCCGCCAACACTGGCTTCATTTACCGCTATTTTGGCTTGCTGAGTATTACCTAAGCGCTTGGCTGCTTCTGCGGCTCTATCTCGAGCTTGTTCCATGGCTCTAAACGAACCTACCTGTATGGCCCAAGTTTGCTCTTTAGTAAAGGTGGGCGCCTGCGCAAGTTGAGTGACTTTGCGCTCAGTACTTTTTATTTCAGGTACGCCGACTTGTGTGACCGGTGCCGGCTTATCTAACTCGTTATTGCTCACCACTTTGGGGGCATGCGTACTAGGCGCCTTGCTCGCCGGTTGACGAGTCACTTGGCGCACCGTTTGGCTACTAATCACTAACTTGCTGGCTGCTTTATCTTGGCGTACTTCTTTCGCCGCTTGTTGTGCGCCTGTTGGCGAGACTTTGGCAATTTGCTCTGCCTTAATAAAGCTCTTATCTAATAGCTTCGCCATGGCCGCGTCTCGCGATTGAGAAGTCCGCCCGCCCATTACTACGCCGACTAAGCGATGAGGCCCTTTTTTAGTGGAAGTGGCTACGTTAAAACCAGAGGCATTGATATAGCCTGTTTTCATGCCATCGGTGCCGGGGTAGTTTTTGATTAAGCGATTATGACTATGATAAATACGCCCGCCATAGGTAAAAGAAGGAGTGGCAAAATAATGATAATACTTAGCGTGATCTTTCATTAAGCGCATCGACAAAATAGATAAATCACGGGCGGTGGTTTTTTGCCCGCTATTGGGTAAGCCCGAGGCATTACGAAAGGTGGTGGACTTCATGTTCAACGCCTTAGCTTTGCGCGTCATCAGCTCAGCAAAGTGGCTCTCGGTGCCCCCAATAGCCTCACCCACTACAACCGCGGCATCATTTGCGGAGCGCACAATTAATGCCGGTATAGCATCGCGCACTCGTAATTTATCGCCCTTTTTTAAGGAAATATTAGTTTGTGGCATAGAGGCGGCATGAGCCGATACCGGCATGGCGGTATCGAGGGTTAATAACTTATTATCCATGGCCTCAAACAATAAATATAAGGTCATCATTTTAGTTAATGACGCCGGGTAGCGAGCGGCATCGGCATATTCTGCATGCAACACTTCGCCATTATGGGCATTAACCACAATAGCCGCATAACGCGGGTTAGTTTGTGCCTGTGCCACGCTAATCGTCGAGCACATCAACACCATGGCTAATAGCCACTTGACTGCACTCGATCCTTTTGCAACTAACATGGCTGGCTCCCTTAGGTGATATAAATGTCGCAGAAGCTACGTGAATGGCAAGATCCTGTCCAGCCATTCAGCTCTGATATTAAATTTGTGATAATAAGGGCGAACAATAACCGCGTATCCGCTCATTAATGCCGCGCCCAGCGTTATATTTATTTGCTTTACTTGAATGTAGCAGCCAATGGTTAATAAAAAGGCGCCCACGGCGCCTTTTTCACTTAAGGTTCGTCTTGCTCTTAACACGAGCCCCCTAAGCGCTTAAGTTCGGCGCTAACCATTTCTCCGCTTGCTCTCGGCTCATGCCTTTACGTTTGGCATAATCAAGCAGCTGATCTTCTTGAATTTGTGCTACGGCAAAATAGCGCGTATCCGGATAAGAAAAGTAAAAACCGGCAACGGCTGCACCTGGGCGCATGGCGTAAGATTCTGTTAACTGCATGCCAATTCGTTTTTCAACATCTAGCCACTGCCACAGCGTACCTTTTTCGGTATGCTCGGGACAAGCAGGATATCCAGGCGCGGGACGAATACCCACATACTTTTCGCGTACTAGCTCTTCATTACTTAGCTGCTCATCAACGGCATAGCCCCAGTACTCACGGCGCACCAGCAAGTGTAAGTATTCAGCAAAGGCTTCAGCTAAGCGATCAGCCACTGAGCCGGCAAGAATGGCATTATAGTCATCTTCCGCCTCTTTATAACGACGAATGATGTCTTCTTCACCGATGCCACCGGTGACCGCAAAGCCTCCGACATAGTCCGGCTGCACGCCCTTAGGTGCTACATAGTCTGCTAAACAGTAGTTAGGAAAACCGTCTTTTTTCTCGGTTTGTTGGCGCAAAAAGCGCAGTGTCTCTAGGACCTGCGTGCGAGACTCATCACTATAAATCTCGACATCATCTCCTACCGAGTTGGCAGGGAATAAACCAATCACACCCGCACAGCGCAAGGTGGCGTCTTTTTCAAATTTATCCAGCATAGCCTGAGCATCAATAAATAACTTAGTGGCTTCTTCACCCACTACTTCATCTTCTAAGATACGAGGGTATTTACCGGCTAAGCCCCAGGTCATAAAAAAGGGTGACCAGTCGATATATTCACGTACCACCGAAATAGGCGTGTTATGAAACTCATGTACTCCCAGCTTAGCGGGCACGGGAGGCACGTAATTAGCCCAGTCGATAGCCACTTTATTCGCACGCGCCGCCTCAAGAGAAATGGGCTTAGTACGAGGCTGCTTACGGGCATGTTGATCGCGCACTATGTCGTATTCTTTATTTAAGCGCTCGACAAAGGCTGGCTTATTCTCTTTGCTTAACAACGTTTGTACCACACCCACGGCACGGGAAGCATTCGAGACATATACCACTGGCTCTTGATAGTTCTGCTCAATTTTAACGGCAGTGTGCGCCTTAGAAGTAGTAGCACCACCAATTAACAGCGGTATGGTAAAGCCTTGGCGTTGCATCTCTTTGGCCACATTAACCATTTCATCGAGGGAGGGGGTAATCAAGCCCGATAAGCCAATCATATCGGCATTTACTTCACGGGCGGTTTGTAGAATTTTTTCACAAGGCACCATGACGCCTAAGTCGACTACTTCAAAGTTATTACACTGTAAAACCACGCCCACGATATTTTTTCCAATGTCGTGCACATCGCCTTTTACAGTAGCCATCACCACTTTGCCATTGGTTTGGCCGACTTCTTTGCTGGCTTCAATATAGGGATTTAAATAGGCGACTGCGCGCTTCATTACGCGCGCCGACTTCACTACTTGCGGTAAAAACATTTTACCGTCGCCAAATAAATCACCCACTACATTCATGCCATCCATTAATGGCCCTTCAATCACATCAAGGGGTCGAGCGGCTTCCAGGCGCGCAGCCTCAGTGTCTTCTTCAATAAAATCCGTAATGCCTTTTACTAGCGAATGCGCTAAACGCTTGTTTACTTCCCAACTACGCCATTCTAAATCTCGAGGATCAATCGCTTCACCGCCACTGTTACGATAATGCTCAGCTATTTCTAATAAAGCTTCGGTGGCACCTTCGTTTTCATTGAGTACAACGGCAATCACTTTTTCTTTTAGCTCGGGCTCTATATCTTCATAAATGGCTAATTGCCCTGCATTGACAATTCCCATGTCCATGCCGTTGCGCACTGCGTGATATAAAAATACTGAGTGAATCGCTTCACGTACCACTTCATTACCACGAAATGAGAAAGATACGTTCGACACGCCCCCCGAGACCATGGCATGGGGCAAATTGGCCTTTATGTCTTTTACTACCTCGATGAATTCCACCGCGTAGTTATTATGCTCTTCAATACCCGTGGCTACGGCAAAGATATTAGGATCAAAAATAATGTCTTCCGCCGGAAAACCCACTTCATCCACTAAGATACGATAAGCGCGCTGGCAAATTTCAAATTTTCGCTCACGAGTATCAGCTTGGCCAACTTCATCAAACGCCATCACAATCACGGCCGCGCCATAGCGACGCACCAATTTGGCTTGTTCAATAAAGGGTTCAACCCCTTCTTTCATTGAGATGGAGTTAACAATGCCTTTGCCTTGAATGCACTTAAGACCTGCTTCTAATACTTCCCATTTAGAAGAGTCCAGCATAATGGGCACCCGCGAAATATCAGGCTCGCCGGCAATGAGGTTTAAAAAACGTGTCATGCAGGCTTTGGAGTCCAGCATGCCCTCATCCATATTAATGTCGATTATTTGCGCGCCGTTCTCAACTTGCTGCAGCGCTACTTGCAGCGCTTCATCGTAAAGCTCTTCTTTAATTAAGCGTTTAAATTTAGCCGAACCGGTGACGTTGGTACGCTCACCTACGTTAACAAACATAGAGTCGGCAAAAATATTAAAAGGCTCTAAGCCCGATAAGCGACAAGCAGGCTTGATATCGGGTAAGACGCGCGGCTTAATGTTAGCAACCGCTTGAGCCATCACTCGAATATGGTCAGGTGTGGAGCCACAGCAACCGCCGACTAGATTTAAGAAGCCACTTTCTGCCCACTCTCGAATATGCTCGGCCATCTCTTGAGCTTCAAGATCATATTCACCAAAGGCATTAGGTAAGCCGGCATTAGGGTGAGCGGAGACATAAGTTTCACTGATACGTGACAGCTCTGCGACGTATTGGCGTAACTCTTTGGGACCCAATGCACAGTTTAAGCCAAAAGAGATAGGCTTAGCATGGCGCAACGAATGGTAGAAGGCTTCCGTAGTTTGGCCAGTTAAGGTACGACCCGAAGCATCGGTAATGGTGCCAGAGATCATCACCGGAATCCGAGTTCCTAGTGTGTCGAACAACGTTTCAATAGCAAACACGGCAGCTTTCGCATTTAGCGTATCGAAGATGGTTTCGATCATGATCAGATGCGCGCCGCCTTCAATGAGCGCTTGCGTCGCTTCAGTATAAGCGGCCACTAATTGATCGAAGGATACGTTACGGTACCCCGCATCATTCACATCTGGGGAAATAGACGCGGTACGGTTGGTAGGTCCTAATACGCCTGCTACAAAGCGCGGCTTATGGGGCTCTTTAGCAGTCCACTCATCGGCGACTTTACGGGCTAATTTTGCCGCTTCAAAGTTCATTTCAGCCGCCAGCGATTCCATTTGATAATCGGCCATGGCGATATGAGTGGCGTTAAAGGTATTGGTTTCTACAATGTCAGCACCCGCGGCGAAATAATCACTGTGGATCTGGGCAATTAACTCGGGCTGGCTAAGCACCAACAGATCGTTATTACCTTTAACATCAGAGGGCCAATCAGCAAAGCGCGCGCCACGATACGCAGCTTCATCCAGCCGGTGAGACTGGATCATGGTCCCCATGCCCCCATCTATAATAAGAATGCGTTCGGCTAGCGCCTGTTCAAGCTGGGAAAAAACGGGGGATCTGGACACTGTTGACTCCTGTTACAACCTAGTTCCGTGGGCTTTCGTCATGTTATCACACAAAGCTTAATTAGAACGCTAGCGCTCTACGTCTATGACTATAAAAATATTTTTTATTACTAAAACTGCATAAAATTAGCTCAGTTTTTATAGTGAAGACTTAGGCTTTAGGGCACAATATGCTGAGCGGGCTCAGACTCGCGACTATGCTTGCTATTATAATAAAATAACCCATCGGAACCCTGCACATGAGCGTCTATTACACTTTATGTATTTTGGCGGCGATGGCGATCACCATCGCCTTCGTCAACCAATACATAATGAAGATACAAACCACCATTGCCATTACTTTTGGCGCGCTAATCATTTCTATTTTAATGCTAATTCTTGGCAAAACCACTTGGCCAGAGTTACAAGAACACGCCATTACTACGCTAGAAACCGTCGATTTTGGCGAGTTTTTGCTACAAGGTATTCTTGGGTTCTTGCTGTTTGCGGGCGGTCTGGGCATTAATTTACCGGCCATGAAAAGCCAAAAATGGGAAATTTTTATTCTCGTTATCTTTGGCGTACTTATTTCCACTGTGGTCGTGGCCGGCGGATTATGGCTTTTAGCCCAAGTGGCGGGCATTCCCTTATCGTTTGTTTATTGCCTGTTATTTGGCGCGCTTATTTCCCCTACCGACCCTATTGCAGTCCTCGCTATCGTGAAAAAATTAGGGGCGCCTGAACAAATTGCCATACAAATTGAAGGCGAGTCTTTATTTAATGATGGTATTGGCTTAGTTATCTTCTTAACTATCTTCGCCGTGGCCTTTAGTGGCACCGAGGCCACCTTTGGCTCTGTGCTCACACTATTCACTCATGAAGCCATCGGCGGCATTATTTTTGGTGGTCTATTAGGCTTAATGGCGCACTTAATGATCAGTGCCACCGATGATGGCTCCATGGAGCTATTAATGACCTTATGTATTCCTACCGCCGGCTTTGCCTTAGCCAATATGTTGGGCGTGTCAGGTGCATTAGCCATGGTGGTCACCGGTATTATGATTGGTAACTGGACACGCTATACCGGCTTTTCTGAGCAAAGTGAAAAATACCTGGATGAATTTTGGCATTTGTTGGATGAATTTTTAAACGCACTGTTATTTTTGCTTATTGGCCTGGCCATGTTATTGGTGGAGTTTCACTGGCAAGCGTGGATTTTAGTACTAGGGGGCATACCGCTCGTACTGGCGGGGCGTTTTCTTAGTGTCTCTTTACCTTATGTTGGCTTTCGCCGCTTTAGAAGCTACAACAAGTTCTCCATTAGGATCTTAACTTGGGGCGGTTTGCGTGGCGGTTTATCGTTGGCAATGGCGCTGTCTATCCCAGCAGGAGTAAAACTGGGTGCCAATGGTAATATTGAACTGCGTGACGTTATTTTGATGATGACTTACGCCATTGTGCTGTTCTCTATTATTGTTCAAGGCATGACCATTACCCCCATGATAAATAAAGCCAAAGCCGCTGAAAAAGCCGGCTTTCCAATTGAGTGATGCAGTGAGAGGTGAGCCGTAAGTTATGAGAAGCAATAAGGCCTAACGCTGCTTACTTCATTACTCGCTTAGTCACTATTCGCTTAGTCACTTCGGATAAAAAAGCCCCTCACTTAAGTGAGGGGCTTTTTTTAGACTTATCTTGCGCACCTTTTGCTTTATATCTCGTTGTTCACCGACTTAATCTCTGGTCAAGGCCTCACCGGTGGCATTGAGAGTATTTAAATCATACGGCGTTAGCTGGTACACATGGTAATTCAACCAGTTAGCAAACAATAAGTGACCATGGCTGCGCCACGTCGCCCGCGGCAAATTAGTGGCGTTATTATCAGGGTAATAATTTTCTGGCATCACAGGTGCTATCCCTACTTCAAGATCGCGGCGATACTCATTATCAAGCGTGTGGGCGTCATACTCTGGATGGCCGGTAACAAAGACTTGGCGTCCATCAGGGCTGGCCGCTAAATATACCCCGACCTTCTCTGAGGCGGCGAGGATTTTAAGGTCGGTTTTCTCTCGTAATAAAGCAATAGGAAAATCGGCATACCGAGAGTGGGGAGCCAAAAACACATCATCAAAACCGCGAACCAGCGGATCATAACCGCCTAAATTTTGATGTTCATATACGCCAGATAATTTTTCTAAACGCGTACGTTTATCTAAACCATATAAGATTTTTAAGCCCGCTTGCGCGGCCCAACATAAAAATAAGGTAGAAGTAACATGACTTTTTGCCCAAGCTACTATTTGCTCTATTTTTTCCCAATACACCACATCACAAAAATCCGTTAAGCCTAGCGGAGCACCGGTAATTATGAGTCCGTCGTAAAATTGGTCTTTAATTTGTTCGAAGTCGTGATAAAAACTTTCAAGGTGCGACTGGGGCGTATTTTTAGAGGGCCGGTCGTCAATACGCAATAAATCCACATTAATTTGCAGTGGCGAATTAGACAACATGCGCAGTAATTGATTTTCAGTTTCTATTTTCTTAGGCATTAAGTTAAGCAACAGTACCCGCATCGGGCGGATTTCCTGATTCACCGCACGGGTTTCTGTCATCACAAAGATATTTTCTTGAGACAGCACATTCGCCGCTGGCAAGCGATCGGGAATTCTAATAGGCATGAGCTTACTCCAGTACAACAACACTAAGAAATCTAGACATCTAGAACTCTACAACAAAGTAGCTAATCTTGTCATCCTTAACATGTCTCTAAGGCCAAGATACGGTAAAATCATCCTAACACCCTTGAAGGAAAGATTATTATGGAACCTGTTATTGAGCTGGTGAGCACAGGCGATGAAGTGTTAACCGGATTAATTACCGATACTAATGCCGGTTGGTTATCCCAATTCTTATTAGAGCAAGGCTGGCAGGTGCGTCGCCGCTTTACAGTAGGAGATGACAAAGCGGATTTAGTTGAGCTATTTAAGCAGCGTAGTCAGCAGGCAGACATAGTCATCGTTAATGGCGGCTTAGGGCCCACTTCTGACGATATTAGCGCCGAAGCTATGGCCGAAGCCGGTGAAGTCAGTCTGGTGCTCAATCAGCATTGGCTTGAGGTGATGCAACAAAAATATGCTAACCGCAATCGAGAAATGCCTAACAGCAATAGTAAGCAAGCACTACTGCCTCAAGGTGCTGAGCTAGTGGATAATCCGGTTGGGACCGCGTGCGGCTTTGCTGTTAAATTAAATCGCGCCACTTTTTTCTTTACGCCTGGCGTGCCCTCCGAGCTCAAAGTCATGATGGATAAAGAAATTTTGCCACGATTGCGTCATCAATTGGGCGAAAATGGTCGTAGCCAAGTGCGCCGCTTCTTCTTATTTGGTCTATCAGAGTCAGGGCTAAGCGATAAGTTAGATACCCTCGATTGGCCAACGGGTATTACCCTTGGCTATCGCGCTAACCTGCCTACTATAGAACTAAAACTAATTATCGATACTGAAGACTGCGAAGCCATTCGCCACGCCGAACAACAGTTACTTGCCAAGGTCGGCACTCATCTCATCGCTCGAGATACCATGGACTTTACTACCAGCTTAGGTCCAATGTTAATCGATAAAGATCTAATGGTATTTGAAGATGCCAGTGGTGGGCGACTTACCGATACTATCAGTACTATTACTCGCGAATTTGAAGGCCACTATATTGCAGGTCTACCCGATGACGCCCAAGACTTAGCACACTGGTTAAATAACTCAGCGCGTCCCCTTACTCTTGCTATTGGCGCTGCGGGTCCAAAGGGCATCCCCGTAGCGTTGAAAACGGCTCAAGGTTGTCAGGTACAAACGCTACAAATGCACTTTCGAGACCCCCTCTCTCAACGTCGCCTGTTAGCGTTTAGTGCCCTCGATATGCTGCGCCGTTATCTGGAAAATGAAACGGTAATGATTGATTATGACATCTTGCCCTGCAGCGAGCGTTTTACTTTGCCCGCCTCACTTTAATCATCAAGCTAGCGCAATAAAAAGGGCGACTTAACGTCGCCCTCAATGTTTATTTAACAACATAACCTCATGTGTTACGCCTTCTCAGCCTTGTAGTCGCCACTTCAACAATAATTTTTCAATAGGGCGTATCATTAGCTCACTAAACTTATCGGCAAGTGGCGTATGAAACAACCAAGCACCGGTTATTAATGCCAGCGGAATAGAGCCACAAATAAAATCAGTAAACCAATGAGCACCGGACATGACTCTAGGCATCGCTAATACAAGCACTAAAGGTGCCACTATATATAAATAGCGACGCGGAAAGCGATAAATGGCAAACAGCAAAAAAGTAGCAAAACCAATCCCATGATCACTTGGAAAAGAATCACCCGAGGCATCTTTTCCTTTTATGTTGGGCACTAATAAGCTCACTCGCTCAGCATTTTCATAAACTATCGTGGGACTAGGGCGCTCGATAGGAAGCGCACTGCCTATGGCGGCTTGTAATGAAAAACAGCCCGCCATCAGCACTAACAAACATCCTATCTTAGCGCGCTCACGCCCCTTAAGCTGCCAGGCATAAGAAAAGACAAAGCCTGCCATTAATAAGGCCACAGCGCCGTCTATCCAGCGCTGATTCACAAAGGCAACTAAATAAGCAAAACCTGGCACGCTAAGCAGCTTGGCATTAAACCACCAAAAGATGCTCTCATCTATCCCTTGCCAATAGCCAAAAAACCACGAGAAAAATAATAATAAGGCCAGCACATGCAGCCCAAACCAACCTTTAATATCCCAATGCATCTTTGCCTCGTTAAGGGGTTAGTATCATCACACCAAGAGTGCAGCATAAATAATAATACGACTAAGTGCTGCTAAGTTTTATAATATTAAGGTCAATAAAAAAGCCCGACTCTTTCGAGTCGGGCTTTTTGAATTTGGCGCCTGGCAGTGACCTACTTTCACATGGCATCTGCCACACTATCATCGGCGCGGCTGCGTTTCACTACTGAGTTCGGCATGGAGTCAGGTGGTTCCACAGCGCTATGGCCGCCAGGCATAAATGGTATCTGGAAAGCGACCGCCAGGGATGGCGGAAGTGCAGAAAATGCATGGAGCAATTTTTCTGCCTGATGTTTGGTTATCGTACTGTTGAGTACGGTAATCTGAATAATTTGTTTGTTGCTCTTGAGCGCAAGGTCTCACACTTCTTGGGTGTTGTATGGTTAAGCCGCACGGGTCATTAGTATTGGTTAGCTCAACGCCTCGCAGCGCTTACACACCCAACCTATCAACGTTGTCGTCTCCAACGGCCCTTCAGAGGGCGTAAAGCCCTTGGGATGACTCATCTTGAGGCTCGCTTCCCGCTTAGATGCTTTCAGCGGTTATCGATTCCGAACGTAGCTACCGGGCAATGCATCTGGCGATACAACCCGAACACCAGGGGTTCGTCCACTCCGGTCCTCTCGTACTAGGAGCAGCTCCTCTCAATCATCCAACGCCCACGGCAGATAGGGACCGAACTGTCTCACGACGTTCTGAACCCAGCTCGCGTACCACTTTAAATGGCGAACAGCCATACCCTTGGGACCGACTTCAGCCCCAGGATGTGATGAGCCGACATCGAGGTGCCAAACACCGCCGTCGATATGAACTCTTGGGCGGTATCAGCCTGTTATCCCCGGAGTACCTTTTATCCGTTGAGCGATGGCCCTTCCATTCAGAACCACCGGATCACTATGACCTACTTTCGTATCTGCTCGACCTGTCCGTCTCGCAGTTAAGCTGGCTTATGCCATTGCACTAACCGTACGATGTCCGACCGTACTTAGCCAACCTTCGTGCTCCTCCGTTACTCTTTAGGAGGAGACCGCCCCAGTCAAACTACCCACCAGGCACTGTCCGCAACCCCGATAAGGGGCCAACGTTAGAACATCAGACATACAAGGGTGGTATTTCAAGGATGGCTCCACCACGACTGGCGTCATGGTTTCACAGCCTCCCACCTATCCTACACATGTAGGGCCAATGTTCAGTGCCAAGCTATAGTAAAGGTTCACGGGGTCTTTCCGTCTAGCCGCGGGTATACGGCATCTTCACCGCAAATTCAATTTCACTGAGTCTCGGGTGGAGACAGCGTGGCCATGATTACACCATTCGTGCAGGTCGGAACTTACCCGACAAGGAATTTCGCTACCTTAGGACCGTTATAGTTACGGCCGCCGTTTACTGGGGCTTCAATCAAGAGCGTCACCCGAAGGCTAACCCCATCATTTAACCTTCCAGCACCGGGCAGGTGTCACACCGTATACGTCCTCTTGCGAGTTTGCACAGTGCTGTGTTTTTGATAAACAGTTCCAGCCACCTGGTCACTGCGGCTGACCCACGCTCCATCCGCAAGGGATTTCACCTGTTTCAGCGTACCTTCTCCCGAAGTTACGGTACTATTTTGCCTAGTTCCTTCACCCGAGTTCTCTCAAGCGCCTTAGTATTCTCTACCCGACCACCTGTGTCGGTTTGGGGTACGATTCACGTGCATCTGAAGCTTAGAGGCTTTTCCTGGAAGCGGGGCATCAATGACTTCACCGCCGTAGCGATTTCGTCTCAGGTCTCAGCATTGAGCGTCCGGATTTACCTAAACACCCTGCCTACACCCTTTCACCAGGACAACCAACGCCTGGCCCATTTAGCCTTCTCCGTCCCCCCATCGCAATGCACGTCAGTACGGGAATATTAACCCGTTTCCCATCGACTACGCTTTTCAGCCTCGCCTTAGGGGTCGACTCACCCTGCCCCGATTAACGTTGGACAGGAACCCTTGGTCTTTTGGCGTGGAGGTTTTTCACCCCCATTATCGTTACTCATGTCAGCATTCGCACTTCTGATATCTCCAGCATGCTTCACAACACACCTTCGCAGACTTACAGAACGCTCCCCTACCACGCACTCAATAAAGAGCGCATCCGCGGCTTCGGTGCATAGTTTAGCCCCGTTACATCTTCCGCGCAGGCCGACTCGACCAGTGAGCTATTACGCTTTCTTTAAATGATGGCTGCTTCTAAGCCAACATCCTGGCTGTCTGAGCCTTCCCACTTCGTTTCCCACTTAACTATGACTTTGGGACCTTAGCCGGCGGTCTGGGTTGTTTCCCTCTTCACGATGGACGTTAGCACCCACCGTGTGTCTCCCGGATAGTACTTTGCGGTATTCGGAGTTTGCATAGGGTTGGTAAGTCGGGATGACCCCCTAGCCTAAACAGTGCTCTACCCCCGCAAGTATTCGTCCGAGGCTCTACCTAAATAGATTTCGGGGAGAACCAGCTATCTCCCGGTTTGATTGGCCTTTCACCCCCAACCACAAGTCATCCCCTAATTTTGCAACATTAGTGGGTTCGGTCCTCCAGTTGATGTTACTCAACCTTCAACCTGCTCATGGCTAGATCACCGGGTTTCGGGTCTACTCCTAGCAACTATTCGCCCAGTTAAGACTCGGTTTCCCTACGGCTCCCCTATACGGTTAACCTTGCTACTAAAAGTAAGTCGCTGACCCATTATACAAAAGGTACGCAGTCACCCAACAAGTGGGCTTCCACTGCTTGTACGTACACGGTTTCAGGTTCTATTTCACTCCCCTCACAGGGGTTCTTTTCGCCTTTCCCTCACGGTACTGGTTCACTATCGGTCAGTCAGGAGTATTTAGCCTTGGAGGATGGTCCCCCCATATTCAAACAGGATATCACGTGTCCCGTCCTACTCGATTTCACTGTAAGTGGCATTTGGTGTACGGGGCTATCACCCACTACGGCTGGTCTTTCCAGGACCATTCCACTACACCACACACAGCTTAAGGGCTGGCCCCCGTTCGCTCGCCGCTACTAGGGGGATCTCGGTTGATTTCTTTTCCTCGGGGTACTTAGATGTTTCAGTTCTCCCGGTTCGCCTCGCAACGCTATGTATTCACGTTACGATACTGCACTGAGTGCAGTGGGTTTCCCCATTCGGATATTACGGACTCAAGCGCTTCTTACCAGCTCATCCGTACTTAACGCAGGTTAGCACGTCCTTCATCGCCTCTGACTGCCAAGGCATCCACCGTGTACGCTTAGTCACTTAACCATACAACCCCAAGAAGTGTGTTTTATGCAGCCTTAGCTT